>NZ_JBSGDA010000017.1:0-168382 GCF_053602135.1 Nocardia sp. NPDC004573 | reverse complement strand
GCCGGCACAACTGAAGACTGAAACCACCAATCCAACCGGCCAGGTGGTCCAGATTGAACTGCCGTCAGATGGTCCGGATTGGCGTTCCGTTGACACGCTCGGGATCAGGCAGTGCACGCTCACCACCCGCCCGGGCTCGCGGACTTCGAGCACCACTGCGTCGGCAACGAACGTGTACGGACCTCGAGTCAGCGGGGGTGCGGAACGCCCGACTTGGGCGTCCAGATCGCTGAGACCCGGCCTGAAGGTCCTGGGTTATCCGAGGATTCAGCTCTTATTTACCCGCCACTCTGCCAGAGATGGCCTGTCGTTGCACTACTGAGGCGCGGATACGCTCGAACGCACTTCGGCTCCATACCGATGGGTCCGGAGCTGCGTTGGCTCCGGGTGGGCCCCATCATCGGTGTGGCGAATTCTGCACAAATAGTGCGCGCCTTGCCGTGACGCTGTGGCGAGGTGAAGTTCCCCCACTGCTGGATTCTTCGAATCGGCTGTCGAGGCGTGTCCGGATACTCCCAGCCAGAGGGTTCCAACTCTCGGGGCCGCTGCCCATTTTGCGCAGACCGGGCGAGGGGCCACGACTTCGGCTGGGTTCGACGACACCGGGCAACACGGCGACGTCGCCCGGATCGGTGGTACCGAGGGTCGAAGGGGCATCGGCTCGTCGCTGCGGGCTCAACGCCGAATGTGCGCACGGTGGCCTATCGCTGCCGAGCGTTTTCAAACCTGCCGTGGTGGTCCAACCGGTGGTGGGCCGGCGGGCGGTGCAGCACTCACCGTCGGAGGAGGTGGTGCCACAGCTTGGGGGCCGACGGTGTCGGGACCTGCATCCAAACCTGTCGGATGAAAGTAGTCGGTGAAATGGCCGTACTTCTCGGTCAGCGGCGGATTGTCGGCATCGAAGGGAACGAGTAGGCCATTGTCGAGGACGTTCAGTCCGTTCTCGTTCTTGACGATCAGCGCGCTGTGTTTTTCCCACTGCACGACATCGCCCGTCCTCAACAGGGCGAAATCCTCATGCTCGACCGTCTCCCACGGATGGCGTTCCGGTATCGACTCGCCCGCTGTTCCGGCGTACGCGCTTGCGGCATTCATGGCGGTGTTCTGCGTCTGCCGCTGCAAAGCCTCCGCGACCGGCTGCGACACCTGCACGGTCGAGTCGCCGATCCGGTAGTCCACCATTGAGCCCGGTGTCGTCACTGGCGGTGGAGTGCTCGCGTTCGCGGGCGACGTCACGCCCGGCGGGGTTGGCGGTGCCGCAGGATTGGCAGTGGTGCCGGGCTCGACGGTAGCAGCAGCGGCTCTGCGCTGCCGTTCCCCTTCCTCACGCCGTTCCCGATCCCTCTCGTAGGCTCTCTCATCGCTGGGTAGTTGATTCCCTTGATTCATCATCCCACTCAAGGCGTTCATCATCGCCATTTGCCCCAGCGCATTCGCGCCACTGTCACCGGCGCCGGCGGGTGGGGAGGAAGCGGCAGGCATGCCGCTTCCCATCAGCGCCGCCGCGGGGAAGGCGGAAGGAGCAGAACCGAGGCTCGACGGGAAACCGCTACCATTCCCGTCCAAGCCAGCGCTCGTCAACAGGTCTGAAGTGCTCGCCGCCCCGCCGAGTAGATCGTCGTACGTCGAGCTGAAGTCCTCGTTCTGGAAGTCGCCTGGCGGGGTGGAAGGGCCGGGCGTCGGGTATGGGTAGCCGCCGTTTCCGGTGCCACTGTCGTTCGCTCTCTGGTACTTGGGTTTTTTGTCGATCTTCGCAGCTAGTTCCTGGAATTCCTTGACCGCTTGCGCGTACGTCTTCTCCCATTTCTCTACCGCCGTTTCGATCCATCTGACGTAGTATCGCCGTTCGGCTTCTGGGGTCAAGAAGTATTTTCCGAATCCGTCGGTGTTCTGTTCTTTGTTTTTCTCGTAGACGGTGATCTGCACTTCAGAATTCGGTGGCCCGCCGGAGCCTTGGGTGAATTTGTCGCCGTCATATGTGAGATCCTCGGGCCCGTCTTGCAAGTATCCGTTGAGCTCGTCGATGATTTTAGTGAGGGTTTTGAAGGTTTGGGAGTTTGTCGCTGCGGAGTCGTAGGTGGTGTCGGCGACATCCTTCTGCGTGCTGTGGTACTCGGCCTGTTGCTTTTCCAGCGACTCCTTCAGTTTCTTGTGTGCGCTTCTCAGTTCTGACCAGCCTTCCGCTGTCGTGACCCGCGCGCTATCGAGCTCATCGATGAAGTCGGGGGCGGCCTTGGGTTTACCGCAACCGAGTGTGTCGATGTTGCACTGCATGGTGAGTTCGACGCTTTCGATCAGCAATCGCAGTGCCTCGTGGGCACCTTTGGGTTCGTACAGGTCCACTTTATATGCATGCTTTTTGCCGTCTGTGGACTTCTCGAAACCGTAATCCTCGAATTTCTTCTCTTCGGCCGCAATCTCTGCCGCCTTCTTGGCCTTGACGTAAGCTGTCGGATCGCCACCCTCAAGTGCTCGGAGGATGTCAGTATATTTCGGATCGTTCTTGAGATCGCCGGCATCCTGAGCGAGCTGTTTCCTTAAGTCGAAATCTCTTAACGATGAATGGCTGTAGAGCCTGTCGAATGCCTCTTTGAACTCGGTCGAATTCAATCCGGCCAGAGCATCCAACGCGTTCTTGGGTTCGTCGTCCCGGAAACCTAGGCCACCCCTCAACGAGAAATCCATGTCGTCCCAGATTCGATCTACGACATCGTCTACTCTGCTCATCGGGTTCTCCTTGGTCGCCCAAATTGTCGGCCGGTACGAGTTCGTTCTTATCGCTGATCAGGGAGTTCTATCAATCGCGATCGAACGGAAATTCGTTACCTCAAGCTGCTACAGGTGCTCGCCGCGGGAAGTGCGAACGCCTTGTTATTTCGGATGGATCGCATCGTGCGGTGCCTGTTGATCGCGCTTACTCAGACCGGGCGCAAGTCCACCCGGCTAGCGGAGTGAGGAGAACGCTGTCAGGCAACCTCCGGTAACCGCGCTCACGTGGTACGGGAGAGTCTTGACGAATGCTCGAATGTGACGGCAACTCACGTTACAAGGGCGAACACCTCGTAGTGATCTGGGAATGCCAAGCGAGCTCGTTGACGGGCACTGATCCATGTCGTGGCGGACCGCTTCGTTGAGGGAACCGACGGCCAGGTTGGCGCCGATTCGAGAACCATCGGATATTTGCGTCTATCCGGTATTCGTAGCCCGTCGCACCAGTGCGGCGGATGTTCGAGCTCCTGGCGCGGGTTCGCTGTACCGCCCATCTCGAATGTGCTTCCACTCGCTGATGCCTCACGACGCTTCCATCTGTGGGTCCGAATGAGCGTCGCCGGAAGCGGCAGCAAGCCGAATGCACCCGCAGTGGCGACTGCAGGTGTCAGCAAGGGGCGTTTCATTATTCGTTCCTCCGGAGGTCTTCCGCATCGCAACTACACAGTGGTCATGGATGCGATGGTCCTACGCCACGGAGACTGACGCTATGGGGGAATTGCCTACGCTCGAGCCCATTCCAGGCGACCTCGGCCTCGCGGAGGTTGCCGGCACGAGCCAGGCGCTCGCATCGGACTCCTGACATCTCCGCGGTCGAGTGGATCCGATTGGGCTGCTCGACCTGCTTGCGGGCCGCTCACGTGCACTGACACTCTGCTGGAATCGGCCAGGATCGGCCTGCGCTACATGATCGTTCGGATTACTGGCGATGGTTGCGCCACAATGTAGGGTATCACCCCATGGTTGAGAATCTACCGGAGTGGGAGAGTCGAATTCCGTCAGTGTAGACCATCCTGGAGGAAGAAGTGTTGAATCCCCGATACATTCTGGGCCGGAGTGGACTGGAGTTACTCTCGTGCGGCTTCCGGGATTGGTCTTCTTCGGCGCACTGCCGTGACCCTGACTGCCGCATGGTACGGGACCACATCGACGCTATCTGCGCTGCCTCGATGTGATCAATGCAGTGATTTCGGAATCCGTTGGCGGTGTGGTGATAATCGACGGATTTCTGTATGAGTGAAAAGAATTTTGATCCCGGGCACGGGTGGGATGCGGAGTTCAAGACGGCTCGTTTCATCGATAAGCGATGATGTTTGTGTCGTGATCGGCTCCGGCCGCCATCGCGCGGGAGTTGGGAAGCTCTGGACCTGTGTCAAAGGGTGCGAAATGCAATGGGCGAAACAAGCGGAACTGTTGAATGACTTCGAGTCCTGGGTAAGACTCATCGACTGGGCCGCGCATGCTGAAAACGAGGTCGAGCGGGAGAATCCGGCACTTCGCGCGGAGGAGCTGGCGCGAAAGTGGCGATCTGTCGCTGCGGAGGACTGGAACGCTCTGTGTGACCAGCATGAGCAATGGTGTGCGTGGGTGGCGGCGAAGGGTACGCGCGACCCGCGCACACCCTGCCGCCGTGTGGGTTGGATCGGGTGGAGTCAACTCAGCGCATGACAAGTCGAGGCCACTGGATTGGCGGCGGTGTGGGCGTGATCAAGTGGTTTCCGCTCGTCGGTGCGTCGCACGCCTGCATCCCCGCTGCTCCGCCGGCCGCGCCGAAATTCGGATCGTGCCCCCGACCCAGAGGGACGCCGATCTCCCCTGGCCCTATCGACGCTCCAGCCGTACGGTAAGCGCTCGGGCAGGCTCTAGAGTTATCAACGCAAGAGGCTCGATCACGGAATTGGACGTCGGGTACAGGCGGTAGCGTTGCATGATCATGGCAATCACGAGTTGAATCTCGACCATGGCGAAGTTGTTGCCGATGCATAGTCGAGGACCGGCGCCGAACGGTAGGTAACCGGGCCTGTCTCGCCTCTTGCAGTCTTCGTCGGCGAAGCGGTCCGGGTCGAAGCGGTCGGGCTCATCCCAGAACCGACGGTGGCGGTGCACGAAGTATGCACTCCAGAAGACCGTGGTACCGGCGGGAATTCGGTAGCCGTCGATCTCGTCGTCTTCCGCAGCTTGGCGGTACTGCTGCCAGCCGGGCGGGTACAGCCGCAGCGTTTCCTCCACGACGCGACGAGTGTAGGTCAGATTCGGCAGGTCGCTGATGGTGGGCGGGCGGTCACCCAGGACGCGGTCGACTTCCTCGCGTAGTCGTCCTTCGACCGAAGGATCGCGGACTATCAGGTACCACGCCCAAGTGAGCGTGCTGGCGGTGGTCTCATGTCCAGCGAACAGCAAGGTGAAGACTTCGTCTCGGAGCTGTTTGTCGTGCATCCCTTCCCCGGTATCGTGGTCCCGGGCAGACATCATGCTCGATAGCAGTGTGCCGCGGTTGTCGGTGCTATCGCGGTTCTTATGGATGATGTCGAAGGTGATTTCGTCGAGCACCCGTAAGGCGTTGTGGAATCGTCGGTGCCCCCGTGTCGGCACGTTGAGTGGGAGCAACGGAAATCGCATGTAGGCGGTCAGCTCGCGGGTCGACGTTGCCATCGCGGCCATGTAGCGATGGATAGTCGTGTTCTGCGGCTCTGTACCGAACAACGCGCGAATGAGAATCTGCAGCGTGAGCTGTTGCATCTCCGCGCGCACGTCGACAGTGGTTTTTGTTTCGTGTTTGTGCTCCCACCGTTCGAGCATTTCCTCGATGGCTTCAGTCATCAGCGTGCTCAGCTCGGTCATGCGGTCGCGGTGGAAGGCGGGTTGAAGGAGTCGGCGCTGTACCAGCCAACCAGGTCTGGCCGCCGTGACGAGACCGTTTCCGAACATGTTGCGGGCCATGGTGAAAACCGGGCCGTGTCGATCGTAATTGTGGTGGTTGTCTTTGAGGATATGCTGGACGTAGTCCGGATGGTTGAGCACAATCACCGGCGCTCGAAGTAGGTTGAGAAAGCTGATATCGCCGTACTTCTCGATGACTTCGGATAATACGCTCAACGGCGAACGCTGAAATGCGAAGGTTGTTTTTATGACGCCCTGCGGACCAGGTGGTTGGTAACGTTGATCGGGCATGCGCTTTCCGACTCCGATCGATTGGAGAGTTGGGTCGATTCGATCGTCGCAAGCGGTATGCGTCGCGGAAATGGGGGAAATACCTACAGTTGGCTCGAGCTAGGCTTGTCGATTGCTGTACCGGGGCTGAGGACTGTGACCGGTGCCGCTGGCCGTTTCGCGTCGTTACCTCCAGCGGGGCGACCGTGCCCATGCCCGCCGCGCGCGGTCAGCGATCCAGAAAGTTGGCGGGAGGGCGCACGGCTGCCCTGCCTGACGACCTTGTCCACACTGCGACCACGGGATCACTTTCTCATTTCGCTCGCCGCCGTGCGATCCATTGCCGACCCTACACCGGCGCGGGAGGATATGCCCAGTTTCGTGAAGACTCGGGCTACATGTTTTTCGACAGTCTTAGGGCTGATGAACAGCTCGGCAGCGATCTTACGGTTGGAATATCCTTGTGCAATTAGTTTGGCGATATCCAGTTCGCGCTCGGTCAACCCCGCAGAGTTGGTTTCGGCACTGCTGGTCGGCAATCGTCGGACCCGTTTTCCAAGATTTCGCAGCTCTTGCGCTGCTTCGTCGGCGAGTCGCGCGGCACCGCTGGCCTGCAGGGTGCTGTGTGCTTGTTGAAGTTCGAGGATCGCCGATGTGGGCTCGTTTGCTTGCGCGAGGGCGCGGCCGGCCGTTATACGCGCGCGGGCGGCCCATACGCGCATTTCGGCGGAGTCGAAATATACTTGTGCTTGCTGAGCGGACGCGGCGGCTCTGCGGAAATCCCCGCGTGCCGCCTGTATGCGCGCCCTGACATGATGTGCCTGCGCCTCACGGGACCGTAGTCCTTGTGCACTGGCCTCGAGTCGGCCGAGTATCGCTTCGGCCGCGTCGAGGCGGCCGGCAGCCAGCTCCGCTGTGACAAGTGCCTGGTACCAGTAGGCACGTGAGGTGGGGAAGATGTCGGTCAACTCGGGTCCGCCGGTTTGGAGGATTTTCTGGCGGCCCTTCTCGAACTCGCCGGATTCGATGAGCAGGTCGCCGTAGCACGCGTGCGCCAGCCATGCATAGTGTGCTTGAGGTGTACGGTCGGCTGCCTGAATTGCGGCGTGCCCGGCGGTGAACGCTTCAGGGAGATTGCCGCTGAGCGTCTCGATCCAACAGCGGAGGCTCTCGGCAACTGTGCGAAGTGCATCGTTGTCCAGCAAGAGCGCTGCCTCTACAGCTGACTCGGCAGCGTCACGAGCCTCACTGAGCCGTCCGACGTGCAGTTTTGTTGCAGCGGAGCCGATCATGAGGCGCACAAAGACGTGGCCGTGTCCGGTCGCGCGACTAGCTTCGAGTCCACGCTCCGCAAGGCGGTCAGCGGCTTGAAAGCGTTCGAGGTTGACGTCGGTATCAACGAGATTAGCGAGCGTGTCGAGTAGCTCAGGGGCCGAAAGGATGTCTCTCTCAGTCAGTTCATCGGCGACAGAAGCAGCGAGTTCCTGCACGCGAACGATATCGCCTGCAGGGCACATGACCCAGGCGAGGCACGCTTCGGATGCGATCAGCAAGGTGGGATCACCGAGCGTCTGCGCGTCGCTGCGTGCGCGTTCGGCGGCTGCGATGGCTTGGTCCCATTGGCGGCGCATCAGATGGTTTTCGGCAAGTGCGAGCTCCAGTCGAATGGCGTCTGCGCTGCCAGGGGCCACTCGATCAAGAGTGGTGACGATGCGACGGTAGGCTGCGTCGGCTAGACCGAGTCCGTGATCGGCGCGAGCGATCATGCCGATGAGCGGAAGCTGGTCACCGACTGAATCCGGTGCGAGCAACTCCAACGCTTGTTCGAGCGTCGCTCGGCTGTCGTTGAGACGGCCGGAGCTGGCGAGCGCCCCAGCCGAGGAGACCAGCAGCGCGACCCTTTGCTGCACCGTGGTGGTTGTCGGCAGCAGTCGCAGCGCCGCTTCGAACCAGCGTGCCGCGGCGGCCGGGGCGCGATAGACCACAGCCTGTCCGGCTTCGCACAAGGTAGCGGCAGCCTCTTCGTCACCGGGGCTCGACGAATGCTCGATGTGGTGTGCGCGGATGCCCACGGTGGCGCCGCGAGCGGTCAGTGCCCGCGCAGCTCGTTTATGCGCGCCGAATCGCCAACCGGGCATTGCTTGGTCGTACACCACTCGACGCACGATCGGATGCCGGAACCGAAACTGGCCAGGTGTAGAAGTCGCGCGGAGTAGATCTGTCACTACGAGTTCGTCCAGGCAACCGAGGACCAGCTCCTCGTCGGCATCGACGATTGCGCTCACCAATTCCGAGTCAAAAGGGTCTCCGGCGACTGCTGCTGCCTCGAGTACGCCGAGGCGTTCAGGCGTCAATACCGACAGCTCCCGAGCGACCGTCGCACGCAATGTGGGCGGGAGGTCGGGCTCCTCTCGGGCTGTCTCCGGGAGGGGAATCGGCAGTGTCTGTCGTTGTCGTGCGGTCCGGGCAAGTTGCTCGAGATAAAACGGGTTCCCACCGCTCTGTGTATATAGCGACTGAAGGGTCGGGGAGTCCGGCTGCTGTCCCAGAGCATCCGCCGCTTCGGTGATTGTGAACGGTGCCAAAGCGAGCTCGGACACCAAGCTTTCCCGCGCGGCTTTCTCGACGGCGTCGAGTAGCAGCTGCGGTGCCTGCCGATGTCGGTAAGCTATCGCGAGCAGCATCCCCGGCACCGGATGTCTCAGCAGATGACGAATAAGCTCCAGAGATGCGGGATCGGCCCAGTGCACGTCATCGAGAACCAGAACCGCAGGCCGACGGCGAGCGAGCCACTCGAGCGTGGCGCGAACCGCACGATGGAACTCGAATCGTTCTGCTTCGAGCCGACTCGAGAGGCGCTTTCCGCGGCCTGATACAGAAGGCAGTACGGCGGCGAGCTCTGCCAGTCGATTCGGCCCGAGTTCGGCGATAGCGTGGGCATCGAGTGCAGCGAACTTTTCATCGAGAGCTTCGATGATGAGCGCGTAGGGAATCTCCCGTTCCAGTTCTGACCCTCGGCCTGCCAGTACCACTAGACCAGCCTTGGCGGCTCGTTCACAGAACTCACCCAGCAAATGAGTCTTACCGATCCCAAGTTCGCCCAGCACGGCCACAGCACCCGCCGATCCGGACTTGACCCGGCCGAGAAGCTTTTGCATGCTCTCGAGCTCGGATCGCCGACCGACCAGGAGGTCGCGCAGAGCCCGATTGGTGCCGATCGATGTCATCACACCTCGTGTCCCATATTCGAGAACGGCCGAAGTTGATCTCGGACGGCCCGAACAAGGGAAATACTAGTCCACGAGCGCACGAGTGGATGCGCCCGGCTTCGGCAACGACTGGTGATGTGGCTTCAGGAGCATGCCTGGATGTGGAAGCTGGCACTACCATCGTCAGTCTGGGGCCCGCCCAGATGCGGAACTCAGGGTTGCGGGGTGCTAGGCCGACCAGCTTGAGCAGGCGGTCCAGCACAGGACGCAGTCGCGCTCATCGCGGCTCAAGCCGGGCTCGCCCGAGTGGATTCCGTCGCGTGCGAGCTGGGACGACGCTGCGGGCCCTACAGCGGCTGTTCGCCGAGCATGGCGGGATCGGGCCGAAGTCGGTGATCCGCCGCTACCGGTTGCACGAGGTGAGTCGCCGACTGGAAGCGGGTCGGGAGCTCGGTTGGCCCCATCCGGCGGCCGACCTCAGCTACGCCGACAGGCGCACTTCGGCCTCGACACCCGCATGATCGGCGAACCACCACCTGCTACGCGGCACGCTACGAACGCCGGACACCAGACCACAGAACAAGAGACCGTCTCCCACCAGCGGGGTGAGGCACAGGACGTCGAGGAGACGTCGTCGTCAGTTGCCACCTCGAGGCTGCCGATTGCTTGCCTGGCTAGCGGCGGCTGCCGAAAAACGAGGCTGGGACGGGACGGGCCAGGGCCGATCAAGCTTCCACCCCGAACCGTGGCGGTCCGGTCATGCCACCCCTCTATCAACCTCAGGTGACTTTCAGGCCGTGGTGGCGGTGTCCGGGTGTGATCCATCAGCGCCGCTCACCCGGCTCCCGCCTCTCCGGTGCCGTGGCCGCTTGTCCGGTTTCGACGCATGGCCGAGTGTTCACCTTGATGTGCCGGCACGATCGGCTCAAGGGCTCTGGCGAGAATTTAAGGTTGGTCTCGCTACCGTTGTTCGCGCGTTTCGCCAACCTGGTGGGTGCCGCCTTCGCGCTGGGGAGGATGGACTCGCGATCGCCCTGTGGACAAACCTGCACGGCATCGCCGCCGTGCAGGCGAACCGCAGCTTTCGCCTGATCGGACCGGGTGTCGACATCGAGGCGCTGGTGGCAGGGCGCAAGCGGCGCATCTGGCATGAAGAGGTTACCCAGAGGCTCTCCCTGCGCACGGTCAGCTATGCCGTGGCCCGACCGCGGCGACGAAGCGGTTCCAGTTCCTCGAAACGGCCGACATCCGAGGCGAGGCGGCAGCCGTCCGTTACGAACGTGGTCCGTAGAGGTCTCGGCTCAGTCGACAAGGGCACCGCAGGTGAGGTTGAGGACCGCGCCGGTCATGGCGCCTGCTCCGTCAGACGCGGCATACACCGCCGCCTCGGCGACCTCCGCGAGGCGGGGGAGTCGCCCGAGGCGGGTGTCGCGGATCAATGAGCGAAGGTGCTGGTCATCCTCGGGCAGACCTGGGGCGGTCTCCGGGGTGAAGTTGGGGCGAATACACACGACCCGCACTCCGTCGCGGCCGAGTTCGCCCGCAAGACTGCGGTTAAGGGCTTCGATACCAGCACAGGCTACGTTGAACCCGCCCATACGGTGACGGGACTCGCCAGCGGCTGAGGTCGACAGCAACAAGATGACGCCCGAGCCCTGTGCAGTCATCCGGCGGGCAGCCGCGGTCGCGGTGATGAATTGCGAACGTGCCGCATCCATGATCGGGGTTAGGAAGTCCTCCAGCTTCATATCTACGAGCGGCACATCTTGCAACGCGTTCATGCCCACCGCGTTGAAGGAGATGTCCAGCCTGCCTGCCCGTTCGACCACCCGATCGGCGTGGGCCTCGACCGCCGCTTGATCGAATATGTCGATCCGAGTGGCCGTAGCGCGGCCGCCTAGGTCGGTGATCTCCGTGGCCACCGCGTCGAGAGTCGTCTGCGTCCGTCCGACCACGTATACACGGGCGCCTTCGCGGGCGAACGCCCGCGCTACCGCGCCGCCCATATTGCCGGCCGCCCCGTACACCACTGCACTCTTACCGTTCAATCGCATATCAGGGCTGACGGCTCGACCTTGCGAAATTCATCGGTGTCACCCCGGCTGCACAGCCCCGCAGCCGCATCGGAATCGACCACCTTGGCAGTAGTGGTGTTCCGATGACGGTCAGGACCACCGGCCGGTCCGTGACCGACATCGCGGCGGAGGCGACAATGGGTGAGCGCGTTGCCGAGGCGGGTGCGGTTCTTGCGAGTGGTGCCGAATATTCTGTTGTCGACAGTACGCGTTGCAGAACATCTGTGGCAGATGTCAATGCGTGCACTGGGCAAACGTGCCGTCACTTGCGGTCTGTTGAGGGTTTCGATCGCTGGATAACCTGTGATGGGTTGGAGCACTCCTATGCTCGGATTGTCATGTAGGTCGACCTCGGAGACGGCGGCGTCTGCAGGTTTCGGCGGCTGAACTGGTTCACATGAACCGTGCGCCAATCGGCGGGCGGTGGTCATGGTCGTAGAGGTAGACGCGTTACCCAGGTTTGCGAGAGACCTCGAGGAAACTGGAACCTCAGCGCGGAGCCCGGGAAGGGAACTCGGTCATAGACCGAGTTGTCGCACTTGTAGGCGTTTCCCCCATACCGGTTGCGCGTCCGAAATGTGACCGTGAGTTCTCCATAAGAGGCGATGGCGCACGGTGAGTAGCCGAAGCCGCTGTTAGTCGGAAGGCTGGTCTGTGGAGTTCGATTACCTCGCGTTGCCGCCGGAAGTGAACACCGCTCGGTTGCTGTCCGGTCCCGGCGCAGCTGCGCTGGCAACTACCACAGCGGCCTATGCCACCTTGGCTACCGGGTTGGCCGTCGCTGCCAGTGGAACCGACGCCTCGACCGCTGCGATGGGTGCGGTATGGCAAGGGCCGACGTCCGATCTGGCCCAAGCGGCATTTCGCCGACATGCGGGCTGGTTGCACAAGCAGTCTGCGGTCGCCCTGGATGCCGCGACGTCCGCGGCTGAGCTGGGGGCGATCTTCGGCGGGGCGCAGGAAGCCATGACAGGTGTGGCGGTGTGGCTGGCCGAATGGCATTTGAAACAAGTTGCTCTCGCTGCCGCCAGCACAACGCAATTGGCCCCGCTCACACTTGCGGCTATGGCGGCGAGTGAACTCGAGTATCTGGCGATCACGGCCGCGGCGGCAGCGGTGATGTTCGGTTACGACTCGGCGGCCTCGGCTGTGCTGGCCGGTCTGCCAGCGCCGGAAGTTCCCCTGCCGATCGTCAGCGGTGGATCGATCCCCGAAGGACGATCATCCGACTTTGGTTCTCCCCAGATCCAGGACCCCCGGATTTCCGACCAGGGCTCGCATGCGGCCCAATCCGACGGAGCCAGTCAGACTGCTGACCCAGGCGCCTCCAATCCCGATCCCAGCTCCCCACAACCGGTGGACACCGCGCAACCCACCGATCCGCTGCCGGACATGGACAACCCCTCGTTACCGTCCGATCCAACGGCTGACTCGTCGGCGAACGGTTCGGGCACCGGTTCGATGGACCAGCAGGGTTTGATCGGTGTATCACAGGATTCGACCACTTTGGCAGGGCTGAGCGGCGGAGTCGGCAGCATGGTCGGCCTCAGCATGACGCGCGGCGGGCTGAGCGCCATGTCTGGTGCCGCGACCGGATTCCGTATGCCGTCCAACTGGTCGATCGGTCGCGGCACCGCGTTCGGCGCTTCGCCGCATCTACCGAGCGGAGGGCCTGCCGTGCGTTCAAACACACTGCGCGGAGCAACCGCGCCAAGAGCGCAGATGCTGCGGCGCAGGGGGGACGAGGACCGCAAGAAGTCGAAGGTGTTCGTGCCCGGAGAACCGCAGGATATCCCGGTTCCCGAGCAGCCACCCGTCATCGGTGTTATTGAGTATGGTGACGCCGACTTCCGGGAGGAGTTCGACAAGGCCGCAGGGGAACAGTCGCTGGGGATCGGTGTGATCGAAAGCGCCGCTGACGATCCGGCGACTACATACGACGAACCCGCGCGGTGAGATCTGCGCTGTAACCGAGACTTAGTCTTAACTGACGTTTCAGAATCAAGTTCGGGTGACTGCCGGAAGCTGTCAGCTGTCGAGCCGCTGAAAGACCTGCGTGAACCCATCGTTTTCGACCAGCCCGATGAGCGCTCGGGTCATGTTGCTGATGCCGGCATCGCGGACAATGAGCCCGTCCGAGACCCATGGTGTCGAGACCCGTGTATGCGGGCCGGGGCTAGTGCTGCGTTCCTCAAAGGTGGTAGATAAAACGGCGGCGTAGGGTCCTTGGTTTCGGGGCTGGTCGGCCCCAGACCCATGGTCGTGCGCGGGCGTTGAGGGCGGCGGTGGCTTGGCGGGTGGCCTGGTCGATCTCGGTGTGGTCGGCGAAGGTCTGACCTGCGAGGGCTTCGCGGCGGAAGATCCGCCACCACGGCTCTTGCAGGTTGAGCCAGCACGCCCCGACCGGGATGAACGCGTGGTTGATTCGTGGATGGTCCTCGAGCCATTCGCGAGTGGATTTGCTGTTGTGACTGGACAGGTTGTCGGTGATCACGTAGATATCGCCGACCGGGTTGGCCTGCTCGATCAGCTCGAGGAATCGCTGATAGTTGACGCTGTTGCGTGAGCCGGCGGTGAGCGTGACCGCCTGGCCGTCGCGGACGCGGATCGATCCGTAGACCCAGACCCTGTCGGGGCCTCGCGAATATTCCAACGGTGCCTTGATCCGGCGCCCGTCGACCGACCACCCAGGTGAAGGTGTGAAGGTGCGGGGCGAGACCGGGCCCAACTCGTCGGCGCAGACTACCGTGGCGCCTTCTGGTGGCTGCGTGTAGAGACCGACGATGTGGGTCCTTTTGGGACGAAGTACGCATCCTTGCTCGTCGTCCACGACTGCGGCCGACGCCAGCGAACCCCCTCTGCCACAAGGATTCTGCGCGCTTGACTACGGCCGACGACTATCCCCTCGTCGCGTAGTGCCGCGGTGAGCGAATCAAGGGTCCAGCTCGACGGCGCTCCGTCCCGCTCGGCTTCCAGAGCACCGTCGGGGTGGCGGGTCAAACGCCCCGGCGGCGTCGTCGCGACCAAGGCCACGATGCGGCTGCGCTCTGTTTCGGTCAACCGAGGTCTACGTCCTGCTCCTCGACGATCACCGAGCCCATCGAGGCCGTGGGTGTTGAACCGGTGCAGCCTTTCTCGCACCGTCTGCGGATGGCAGCCGAGCTCGCCCGCGATCTGCGCGGTGGACTTCCCATCCCAACTCGCCGTGATCATCCGCGCCCGCCGAATCCAATCCCCAGGCGCATGACGAGCACCAGCGATCTTGCGAACCTTTCGTTCCTCCAGCGCATCCCGTGCCGGACGCGCAACCAATACCTTCGGCAGGACCCACCTCAACCACACCCGAACCACCAAGACCAGCAACAAGATACATGATCTTTGAGGAACGCAGCACCAGTAGATCATCCAGTCGCGATTACCACTACCTCGTCTCGTTCAGGAGTGGCCGACTGCGGAGATCCGTTCGGCGCCGGGACGGAAACTGAATGATTGCCGGCCGAAGTCCCAGAATCGGTAGATCGGCCACTGCGCAGTATGGGCCAGCCAGGCACCAACGATGGTGGCCCGATGCACCGGCCGCACGACGAACCCGTGATCTTGGATGGTACGCAAGCCCATCAGCTGGAACTGCCACCAGCGGCGTGGGCTGGTACGACGGCGACGCGAGGAAGTCTGCGCACGCATATTCGTCAGCTGGTCGATCCGAAGCCCGCGCTTGGATAGACACAACGCCAGGTCCAGATCCTCGGCGACGTCGGCGCGTACCTGCGTGTCCTCCCGGACCTGCAACCACGCCTCGCGGCGCAGCGCCATGTTCGGTCCGAACATGTTGCCGACCTGGCCGCCGAGCTTGCCGTAACGAAGAAGCACCGATTGGCCGAACTTCAGAAAGAAGCCGATCGGCGAATCATGATAAGTGCACAGCCCCGTCACTGCGGCGCTACTGGGATGCTCGGAGAAGAATTCGCGGATTATAGAACCCCAGTCGGCGGCAACGAGTGTGTCTGCATCGGTGCGGGCGATGAATTCGCCTCGAGCTTTGTCGAATCCGGCGTTTCGCGCGGCTGCGATGCCTCGGACAGGCTCGTGTATCAGTTCGACTTCCGGATGAGCAGCGGCGAAGTCTCGGACGATGACAGGGGTGCCATCATCGCTGCCGTTGTCGACGACGATCACCTCATCGACAGCCTCTTGCATGACCAGCTGCATCAGGGTGCGTTCGATGACCGCGGCTTCGTTGAGCACGGGGACGACGACCGATAAAATCGTCGAGCAATCTATATCTTTCATCAATTTACTTTCACGGATTTGTTCTTGGTGATTGTGAGTGAGCTGCACGCGGACTTACGCCCGGTGATTCGAAACCTGTTCTCGCGGCTTCGACTCCGTCAGCACGACACGATTGCAGCACGCTGCCTCAATTGAGCCCGGCGACGTCCGAAATCGACGGATTCCAGTCACGGACTAGCTTAGAATTCCATCGCGCTACCCGAATTTGCATGGGGGAAATCCCTACGATGCGAAGTCGGACCGTCGGAGTCTTCGTTAGAACGGTCCCGCGCCTCCTCTACCTGCGTTCAGTACTACGAACCGGTGCGGGAGCACTCGTATGGGTTCCGCAGCAGTGCCTGCTGGCTCTCGGAACTCTTTTAGTGGATATTGAAAGGTGGTCGAAGGCATGGGCGACCGGCATCTTGTCCAGTCCACTCACCGGCATCTGCAAAATCATTCGCTCGGCAATGGTGTCATGTCGCAGGGCGCTATCCGCGCCCGATCGAATCTGCCGTAAACCGCTCAGCGCAACTAGGTTCATTCACCACACCCGAATCACCGCCGCTTCGTCGATGTCGGCCCACCATAGATTTTGGTTCAGTCCTCCATGGTCGCTGTCCGGGAAGCGACGATTGTTCTTCGGAGCTAACATCCTGTCCGTACCAATCGGCACCAGGCAGATGATAGGCGATCGACCCCGGACCGTCTGGACAGTCAGCGGTAGCCCCGACGCAGCATCCAGCACCATATTGGCTGTGAAGCATCGACATAACAATTAGTCGATTCCCTCCTCAGAGCACGAGATTGGATGCCCCCCTTCGGTGGAATGCTGCCCGCGAACACTATAAATAGGCCAGCGTCCGGTGATGGAGGCTGCCGCGGAGGCGGCCTGCCAGCAGGCCGCCGTGCAACGCCCACAATCCCGTTGGCACCCATCGGCGCATGAAGAAGAAGGCCGGATTGCAGATGCCCCGGTTCCCTTCTGCTCGGTCGCGATTAGGAAGCGATTGGGTCGGTCCCGCGCTGGGCGCGGGCTGGTCGGCGCAGTCGTTCTCCTAGCACGTGACCACTGTGTTTGCATCTTTTCGCGGGCGGGGGCTTGTGCCGGGGCTGCTGCCGTGGTCATCGGCCCACCCTCGGTGGTCGGCGGTTTCCCGGCTGGCATCCATGGAGTTTGCGATGCAGGGGTGGTAGTGGGTCTGGCTTGGAGGAGCGAGTTATCGGGATGCGCTTGACCTCGAACGGGCTGAGATCAGCGGTCGGGCTGGCTGATCGGGCAAATAGGGAGTCAGGAGCGGATCCGAATCCCGCTCTGCTTCCGGCGCCCTGATCGCTGGCTCGCCGCGCCGGCATGGGGGAACTCCCACGATTTGCGCCGAGGAGGCAACAACGCCCGACGATCCAGTTGGAGGTGTCGCGCTGAAGTGACGCGTCGGCGGACACTTTCGGCACCCTCACAGCCGTGGGAGAGACCGTCCGGCTCCTTGGGGCGTGCCAGTTGACCGTGTTGGCGGAAGGGCAGGAACATGGGTGACTTGGCAGTTGCGGATGCTGGCGGCATCCAGGCTGCAGTCTCAACGAACCCTTTGGTTCGCGACGTTCGCCTGGCGCGGGCGGTGTCGGGTTGCTGGCCGATTAGTGGTTGGCTGCGGTGTTGGGTCTCCTTCAAATGGCGACGCCGTGGGAAGCGAGGCCTCGTCGGCTGATGCCGTGCAGTGGGGCCCTTTGGGGTAATCCCAATTTTGCTCAACACAGCCCGTGACGTAGCAGCTGCCGGCTGTGGTCAACTGTAGGCGTTTCCCCCATATCGGACCTAGTTGCAGGCATGGAATCCTGACTCTCGCTTGACAATGGTCACGGTGCGCCACCTGGAATTACGACCCAATCTATTGTTCGCGGGACGAATGATGGGGTGCGGTCGAGCAGGGCTCGGTGGATCTGTTCACTGTAGGAACTGGGCATGGCGATAGAGATACCGAGTAAGGTGGATGTTTCTTGACGATCATCGGTGTTTCACATCTGGACTTCAATGAGGATGACGTGCGTGCATTGGCCCAGGATGTGCGTACCTTCGCGGACGGTGTCACGAGTACGCACGCGTCGGCGACAGTTGCAGTAGCGAATATGGGTTTGATTCTTTCAGGCAGCTCGTACGAGGTGTGGGCCGAGGTGGCGTCACGAGTGGAGCAGCTTGACCGGGCCTGCAAGGGGATGGCGAGGTCGCTAGATGATGCGGCAGATCTCGCTGCAGCGGTTAAGGTCGTGGTGCTGGCCGAACTCAACAAAATGGCTGTGGATCACGCAGGGGTTATGGCC
The DNA here is from genome assembly GCF_053602135.1 of Nocardia sp. NPDC004573. Classification (NCBI taxonomy): domain Bacteria; kingdom Bacillati; phylum Actinomycetota; class Actinomycetes; order Mycobacteriales; family Nocardiaceae; genus Nocardia; species Nocardia sp. NPDC004573. The sequence continues at coordinate 150,591 of NZ_JBSGDA010000017.1, read as the reverse complement.
TCGCCGATGACCGAACCCTGCGGGCTCGCGGTCAGCGAGATTGCGCGCAAATTGTGCGAGGGCACAGAGGAGTTGCTGGTCAGCTATCTCGTTGAAGAGGTGATCGGCAAGGTGATAGGGCCTCTCGATGACTCAGTTCTGCGGTTGGTCATGGACATTCCTGTTTACGTCGGTCACGCACTGGGTGCGCTACCCGACCGTTCAACGTCGCCACGGATCCAGGCCGAACCAGGGCTTCACGCCGAACTGGCTGAGCTGTTGCACTGCGAAAAAATGTTGGACGACCTCGCTGGGGACATCCTCGAACATTCGGCGACATTTGCCAACGGCGTGGCGAGACTGCACTTCACCACTCGACCGCCTCGAGGGCCCGGGAACCCGTAGAGAGTGTTGCTTTGGTGCGAACCCGTGTGTCGCCACAAGAGTGGCAGTGTTTCCTGCGGGTAAAAGGCCCTCGCACGCCTGCGATGACGACCAAGGAGGCGGCGCGGCCTTATCATTCATAAACCTCCACATTCGCCGACGCGCCGTGCTGCCCTGTTCGCGCCCGCGGCCAACGCCACCCACCAGGGGCTCAGCCGAGTCCAAACAATGTGTGACGGGGCCGAATTCCAGTCGGCGTTCCACTGGCACGTGATCGACCAAGGCATCGGCCACGCCTACATCAAACCTGCCACGCCCCGGCTCAACGGCAAGGTCGAGCGCTCCCACCGCATCGACGTCGAGGAGTTCTACCGCCTCCTCGACGGCGTCGTCATCGACGACGCCGGGTTGTTCAACGACAAACTGAAGGAGTGGGAGGACTACTACAACTATCACCGTCCCCACGGCGGCCTCGCAGGGCAGACGCCCCATGAGAGGCTGCTACAGAAACCCAAGCCCACACTGTTACCGGTCATCGTCAACGTATCTCGGCGACCTTGGTTGCCCGCGGCGTCGTTCCAGTCGTGGCCGACCATGTCGACGGTCCGCCCCGTGCGGGTCGAGGAAGGGATCAGCCGAGCGTCGTCGACGTCCACGCCCGGCTTCCGCGTGACGGTGGTCACAACTGTCCCTCGCATTGGTGAACCGCACGCCGCGTCTCCGGACTGGCCTGGTCGGCCAAGGCTTCGCTGTGCACAGGTTGGACGAAAGGGTGGCGTGCTATCGGCCGGATGGGACCGACGTGTGGGATAAAGCGCACCCATGACGTCCGTCGGGTTGGTCTCGGTCTGGTGTTCGGCGATGCACGAGAGCGCTGCGACGCGCCGGAAACTCTCGCTGTCTCCGCACGTACCCTACGCTCAGCGAGTCGACGCCCCGTGCATGCCGGCTGTGGCGTAGAGCATCTCAGTGGCAGGGTAATTCGTTTTTCGGTCAAGGGAGATGTCTGGTGATGTACGAGGGTGGTTGTCTGTGCGGGAAGATCCGCTTTCGCGTCGACGCGGAAGCGGACTGGCCGCATATGTGCTCGTGCCCGCATTGCCAGCGGCTGGGAGGTACCCCGGTCATGGCCTGGGTCGGCTTCCCTGCCGAGAAGTTCGCATGGATCGGTGAGAGAGGCGAACCGCAGTGGTACAACACGTTCCCGACCACGAAGCGCGGTTTCTGCCCCGAATGTGGCTCCACCGTGGCTGCCGTCGACGAGGGCAGCAACGACATCGGCGTCACGATGATGGCCCTGGACGACCACAGCGCATTGGTGCCGGTGCACCAGTCCTTCAAAGACAATGCCGTCGGGTGGCTGCCGGTGATCGCCACCATCTCCTGAACGGCCCATTGCAATCGATCCGCCACCGCGGGCAGAGCGCCACATCAAGGGCAGCTGCTGAACGTCGCTGACCACCGCCCGGGCCGTGCCGACTCTCGCCCACAAAACGACGGTCGACCCGCACACCAACACCTGAGATGCGCGCTGCGTTCGGCATGCAGGCGCGCCATGGGTGTGGCGAGATGGGCGCGCCTCGCCACGACCATGTGAAGTGTGCGGACCGCAATGATTTGCATCGGCCGGCAAACCGGGAGTCGCACTGATCGAGTGAGGATGCCGAGCGAGTCTCCAACGGCCGGAACGGCGTCCAGATGTCAAGGCATCTAGACATCCGGTGGCGTCGCGGGGAGTATGTCAAAATCGCGTTTGACCTGCCTGTTCGGGCGGACTGGGTGCAGCTGGATCGCGCCGTCCCATTGATATCTCTTTCCGTGGTTGTCCTGGCTGGAACAGGGGCGCAGCATCAATGTGAGTGTGCAGGTGTTGAATGCGGTGGCGCGGGTGTTGTCGTTGGATGCGGCGGAGAAGGCGCATTTGTATCGGTTGGCGGATGTGCCGACGGTGCCTTCGGTGGATGCGGGGTCGGTGTTGCCCGGGGAGTTGCAGGTGATTTTGGATCATTTGGAGCCGTTGCCGGGGGTGGTGTTGAGTGCCAGGTATGACGTGTTGGCGCACAACTCTTCGTATGAGGCGTTGTGCCCGGGGTTTCTGGCGGGGGAGCGGAATGTGGCGCGTCGGGTGTTTTTGACTCCGGAGTGCTGTAACGCGTATCGGCATAATTGGGATGATTTGCGGCGGATGGTGGGGTATTTGCGTGGGGCGTATGCGAAGAATCTTGGTGACCCGGGGTGGGAGGAGTTCATCGCGGAGTTGTGTGCGGAGAGTGAAAGTTTCGCGTCGTTGTGGGCGTTGAATGATGTGGCGGTGCCGGTGAGTCGGACGAAGGCGGTGCGGAATTTGGCGGTGGGGGAGTTGGAGATGTTTTTGACGAGTATGTCGTTGCCGTCGGTGCCGAATGCGTGGATGCAGGTGTATACGCCGACCGATGAGGTGGCGTGGGGGAAGTTGCGGGCGTTGTTGGCGATGAGTGCGGAGGAGCGGTCGCGTCCATGGGCGGAGCATCGGGAGATGTATCACGCGGCGGCAGGGTGAGTTCCGCGGCTCGCGGAACCACGTGCGAGGAGCTGGAGCCCTCCACCCGTGGATGTGCTGGCCAGTCCGAAGGGTGCCGTGGCGATTCTCGACGCGTGGCAAATCTTGAAACTGACGTCGACTTCAACTATACAGATGTTAAGCGCCCCGTTGGGTCCAGCAGGTAGTAGAGGCCGTCCGTTCGGATGTGGCGGCGCCCCATAGCCACGAAAGCAGGTTCGGTAGTGCAGGTTGCAGGCAAGGTCGCCATTGTCACCGGTGGCGGTGGAGGCATCGGCGGAGCTATCGCGCGGGCTCTGGTCGGTGCGGGTACCCGCGTAGTCGTCGCAGACCTGCACGCATCTACCGCTCAGGCCGTCGCCGACCGGATCAACGCCGATCATCCCGGTACCGCGGTTTCCGCCGGCGCGGACGTATCGGACACCGAGGCGATTCGCCAGCTCATCGCATTGGCTGACAAGCACTTCGGTCCCGTCGACATGTATTTCGCCAACGCCGGAATCGTCGGTGCGCCTGGGCTCGAGGCCGACGAAGCCGCGTGGAGCCTGGCGATCGACGTGAACCTGCGCGCCCACATCCGGGCCGCGCAGTTGCTGGTCCCGGCCTGGGTGGAGCGGGGTGCGGGCTACTTCGTCAGCACCGCCTCCGCGGCGGGGCTGCTCACCCAGATCGGGTCGGCCACCTACGCGGTCACCAAGCACGCCGCGGTCGGTTTCGCCGAGTGGCTCAGCGTCACCTACGGAGACCAAGGGGTGCGGGTCAGTTGCCTGTGCCCACAGGGCGTCAATACGAAGCTGCTGTTCGGTGCGGACTCCGGGGAAGTCCTCGGCGCCGCGGCAACCCGCGCCGTCACCAGCGCCGGTGAGGTGCTCGAACCGGCCCAGGTTGCGGCCGACGTGATCGCCGCGATCGACGACGAGCGTTTCCTGATCCTGCCGCACCCGCAGGTACTGGACATGTACCGGCACAAGTCCGCCGACTACGACCGATGGCTGCGCGGCATGCGGCGCTACCAGACGAAGGTGCTGGCGCAGGACTGAGGTCCTGCCGCGGCATCGACCTCGTCGAGGCTGTCGTCGGCCACAACGAGCGCCGCACCCCCGATTCCCCCCCCGGACCCGTCAGGAGTTCTCATGTCCCTGTTCGACATCTCCGAACGCGCCCAGCAGTTGCAGAACGAACTGCTGGATTTCATGTCTGCACACGTATACCCGGCCGAGACCGTGTACGAGGAGCAGATGCGCGCGGCCGGCGATCCACATTTCCATCCGCCGATACTCGAGGAACTCAAGGCCGAGGCGAGAAGGCGGGGCCTGTGGAACCTCTTCCATCCACACCCTGCCACCGGCGCCGGACTGACCAACCTCGAGTACGCGCCGCTGGCGGAGATCATGGGCCGCAGCCACATCGCGCCCGAGGCGTGCAACTGCAACGCCCCCGACACCGGCAACATGGAGGTCCTCGAGCTCTTCGGCACCGAGAAGCACAAAGAAAAGTATCTGAAACCCCTGCTCGACGGCACTATGGCGTCCGCGTTCGCGATGACGGAGCCAGGTGTGGCCAGCTCCGATGCCACCAATGTCGAACTGTCTATGGTCAAGGACGGTGACGAATACGTCCTCAACGGCCGGAAGTGGTTCGCCTCCAACGCCCTCCATAAGAACTGCAAGGTCATGATCGTCATGGGCAAGACCGATCCGGCCGCCCCGACGCACCGGCAGCAGTCGATGATGGTGGTACCGATCGACGCACCCGGTGTGACCGTGATGCGCAATCTGTCGGTCTTCGGTTACGCCGACCGAGAAGGTCACGCCGAGATCGACTTCAAGGACGTTCGGGTTCCGGTCGAGGACCTCCTCAAAGGCGAGGGAGAGGGCTTCGCGATCAGCCAGGCCAGGCTGGGCCCCGGTCGCATCCACCACTGCATGCGTGCCATCGGTGCGGCCGAGCGCGCGCTGGAACTGATGTGCAAGCGCGCCCAGTCGCGCGTCACGTTCGGCAAGCCGATCGCCGACAACGCCAACATCCAGGACTGGGTCGCCGAAGCGCGCATCGACATCGAGATGATCCGGCTACTCACCCTCAAGGCCGCATATCTGATGGACACCGTCGGCAACAAGGAAGCACAGACCGAGATCGCCGCGATCAAGGTCGCCGCCCCGGCCATAGCGCTGAAGATCGTGGACCGCGCCATCCAAGTGCACGGTGGCGCGGGCATCACCGACGACTTCCCGCTAGCCATGTCGTACGCGCACCTGCGGACCCTTCGCCTGGCCGACGGGCCGGACGAAGTGCACAAGCGCGCTATCGCCCGCCGCGAACTGCGCCAGTATCGCGACCTGCGACCGGAAGGTGTCTGAGCATGACTCCCATGCTGTCGCGTGCCGGAGCGTCTTTTCTGGATCTGAGCGGCAGAACCGCGATCGTCACCGGCGCTTCGCGCGGCATCGGTCTGACCGCCGCGCAAGCCCTCGCCGCCGCAGGCGCGAATGTGGTGCTCACCTCCCGCAAGCAGGAGACCGCCGACAAGGCCGCCGCGCGGATCGTGGGTTCGGCGATCGCGTTCCTCGCCTCCGACGCGGCGTCCTGGGGCACCGGCGAGACACTGGTCATCGACGGCGGCCAGCGGCTCGGCGACGCGGTGCCCTACCGGAACGGAGCGCCGCTCGGTGCCTGAGACCTCGGCGCGAGATGTGATCGGCATCGATCCGACGGCGGTCGCCCGCTGGTTCGGCGACCTCGGGATCGAGTTCGCCGGCCGGCTGGGCTTCCACCGAATCGGTCTCGGTCAGTCCAATCTCACTTACCTCGTGCAGGACGACGCCGGTCGGCGCTGGGTGCTGCGCCGGCCCCCATTGGGGCACCTGTTGGTCTCGGCACACGACGTCGCGCGGGAGGCGCGGATCATGTCCGCGCTCGCGGGCACTTCCGTCCCTGCACCGCGGATCCTCGGTGTCGCAGAGAATTGCGCGATCTCCGACGTGCCGTTGGTGCTGATGAACTTCATCGACGGCCAAGTCGTCGACACGATGGAGATCGCGGAGTCACTACCCCAGCGACGGCGTCGCGAGATCGCGGAGTCCCTGCCGCGCGCCCTCGCGCAAATCCACGCCGTCGACCTGGAGCAGACCGGACTGTCCGATTTGGCCAGCCACAAGCCGTACGCGCGACGCCAACTCGCGCGGTGGTCCGGCCAGTGGGAGAAGTCCAAGACCCGGGAATTGCCCGAACTCGACGAGCTGACCCGCAGGCTGATGGCCGCGGTGCCCCAGCAGACCGAACTCGCGCTCGTGCACGGCGACTTCCACCTGCGCAATGTGATCGTCTCCCACACGAGCGGCGAGGTTGTCGGCGTGCTGGACTGGGAACTGTCCACGCTCGGAGATCCGTTGGCCGACATGGGTTCTATGCTCGCCTACTGGCCCGAGCCGGGGGAGGGCACTGGGGGTGACTTCCCGGTCTCCACACTCGCGGGATTCCCGAACCGGGACGAACTCACCCGGATATACCTCGACGAGACCGGCCGGGACCCGCAGGCGCTGAAGTTCTGGCACGCGCTCGGTCTGTGGAAGGTGGCGATCATCGCCGAAGGTGTCATGCGCCGGGCGATGGACGTCCCCGCGAACAAGGCCGCAGCCGGCACCCCGACCGTCGAGCGCATCGATGCTCTGGTCCACAAGGCCATCGCCGTCGCCGATGCCGCAGGCATCTGAATCCCCGACCATCGAAACTTATATCGGCCGCTCCGGCCAACTTCCCGGACGTGCTGCTCTGTCGCGGCCGATACCAGATCAAGCCGCCACGGCCGTTCACTCCAGGGGTCGAGCTCTGCGGCGAGGTCGTCGCGGTCGGAGCCGGTGTCGGACGCGCCGTGGTGGGTGATCGGGTCGTCGGCACCACCGCACTGCCAAGCGGCGCGTTCGCGGAGTACGCGCTGATGAACCAGGCGAATGTGCTGCCTGCGCCGAAGGCCCTCGATGACGCGGAGGCCGCCGCGTTGAGTATCGGGTACCAGACGGCGTGGTTCGCGCTGCACCGGCGCGCTCGGTTGCGGAGGGCGACTACCTGCTCGTGCACGCCGCCGCCGGTCGGCTCGTCTTCCAGTCCTGAACCGCGGCTCCGCCGCAATGGTCGACGTCGCCGGCGGTTCGCCGAGGCATGATCTGGCGAGCCCCGATGGTTCCGTTGCTATAACTGTTCCCATGTCACGATCGACCGCCGGGGAAGAACACGAGGGTCCGCCGCCGTCCATGGCGAACTCCGCGCTGCTGCGCGAGCTGCCGACCACCGGTCGGGGACTGCGGACGCGCTCGGCCTTGATCGCAGCTGCCCGTACGGTGTTCGAGCGTTCGGGCTACCTCGACACCCGGCTGGTCGACATCACCACAGAGGCCAAATGCTCGTCCGGCACCTTCTATACCTACTTCTCCAGCAAGGAGGAGATCTTCGCCGCTGTCCTCGAGTTGGCGCAGGAAGACATGATGCATCCAGGCATGCCGCATGTGGACTCCGACGCCGACCCGGCTGCGATCATCGAGGCGAGCAACCGGGCGTACTTCGAGGCGTACAAGCGCAATGCCAAGCTGATGGCGTTGCTCGAACAGGTAGCCAGCATCGACCCGGAGTTCCGCAAACTGCGTCAGCGGCGCGCGGAGGCGTTCGTGCGGCGAAACGCCCGCAGCATCGAGTCCCTGCAGGCGCGGGGACTCGCGGACACGGAAGTCGATCCGCTGTTGGCCTCGCGCGCACTGTCCGGGATGATCAGTCGGCTCGCGTTCGACTACTTCGTGACCGGTGAAGGCACACCGGAGGATCTGAGGGTCGACCTGGACGAACTGACGCGCACCGGAACCCGGTTGTGGGTCAACGCGCTGCGCATCTCCACGCTGTGAGCCGGGCCCGTCCGAGCCACGAACCCGCCACGCCGTGATCAGTCAGCCCGCTTTTGCGGCAGCGATGCGGCAGGTAGGACCTCATATCCCCTAGCCAACGCTGTTGGTGAACTCGATCGGGACAGGATCGTGTCTACGTGTGACCACCGGCCGGGGTCGCCCCCGACAAGGTCGTCGAAGCCCCCTGTGAGCCCTGCGGGTAGAGCGACACCCGACACCGCCGCCGGGAGTTCCGCCGTCCGGCAGGACCGAAAATGACGTTGATTTCGGATCGAGACTTGACGTAGGTCACAACTTGAGGTTGAGTTCAGATTCAACATTCGGCCCACCGAAGGGAGGGTCGAAGCCCGGATCCGAAACACGACGATCGAGGGAACTGCATGGCCCCACTCCTGACTGTGAACGATCTGTCTCGCAGGCTTCTGGTCGCGGGCAGGCCGCTGCGCGAGGTCGGTGTCGCATCCGCCGCGAGCGAGGGTGCCGGCCCGGTCGGCGAGAGGCGATGAGTTCCGTGACCTGCTCTCTGCCAGTCGAATTCGAAAGAATGACGATGCCAACTGTTTCGCCGGAGACCGCCCGGTTCACCTTCCGTGCTCTCGAACTGATTCACGGGATGATCTACTTCAGCCCGCACGGGCAGGAGTGTTACGCCGAAATCGGCTTGCAGGGGCGGGCCCCGACATATTTCGCGCCCCGCTCGGCAGCGATGGGCCCGGTACCCGCGGAAGTCGCCGTCGCGACATTCTTCAATTTCAATCCGGTGGCGGTGCGCTCCGCGCTGCCCGCGGCCTGGCACACCGCCACGCCTGGGCACGTCCTGGAGGCACGGTACGAGGCCGTCGACCGCTCGCTGCGCCAAGCATGGGGCGAGGACGTCGACGGTACAACGGTTCGGGAGGCGGCCGATCTCGCACGCCGTGCCGCGGAACGCGCATGCGATCGGCCTCAGGGACGTCCGCTGTTCGCCGGACACGCGCAGCTGCCGTGGCCGGACGCTCCGCACCTGGTGCTGTGGCACGCGCAGACTCTGCTGCGCGAATTCCGCGGCGACGGACACGTCGCGCTGCTGTTCACCGAAGGCCTCGATGGTATGGAGGCGCTGATCACGCATGCCGCGACAGGGGCCATCAGCGCCGAAGCCCTCCGCGTCAGCCGGTACTGGAGCGAAGAGGAGTGGGCCGCAGGCATCGAGCGGTTGCGTGCTCGCGGGTGGCTTCTGGATGGGCCCGCACTCGCCCTCAGCGAGGAAGGGCGGCGGCGCCGGCAATCGATCGAGGACCGGACCGACCAACTCGCCGTGTACGCGTATGAAGCAATCGGACCGGAGGGGTGTTCGCGTCTGGGCGAGCTGGGCATGCCGCTGACAAAGGCGGTTGCGCAGGCCGATCTGGGTTTCCCAGCCGAGCTGATCGCCCGGTACAGGGACGGCCGGTGACCGGGGCGCCGAGGCTCGAGCACGAGAAGATGCGGATGACGGTCGACGTTGCGGCGTGGCAGGCGCTCGGATCCCGGCGGATCGCCACGAACGGGATCGAACTGCGAGTCGTCGATCATGGCGAGGGACCGGTGGTTGTCCTCTGCCACGGATTTCCCGAACTCGCTTTCTCTTGGCGTCATCAGGTTTTCGCGCTCGCCGAGGCCGGGTATCGGGTGATCGCCCCGGATATGCGCGGTTACGGAGGTAGCTCGCGGCCGTCCGAGATCGAGGACTACGACATCTTGACGATCTGCGCCGACCTGGTGGGACTGTTGAACGCCCTCGGCGCGGAGGATGCCGTGTTCATCGGACACGACTGGGGTGCCGCGGTGGTCTGGCAGATGGCACTGGCCTATCCCGGCCGGGTGCGGGCGGTGGCTGGACTGAGCGTTCCACCGGCGCCGCGCGCGCCGGTTCCACCGCTGGGGATTCTGCGTTGCCGCCTGGGAGATTCCTTCTACATGTGCTGGTTCCAGGAGCCGGGAGTCGCAGATGCCATGCTCGCGCAAGACGTTCGATGGGCACTCCTCAATAACGACACTCCCTCGCCGCAGGCTCTGGCACGGCGGCCGGGCGGAGAACTACCGCGTCCCCCGTGGTTGTCGGAGGACGAGTTACAGGTATTCGTGGACGCGTTCGAGCACACGGGTTTCAGCGGAGGACTGAACTACTACCGGAACATGGACCGGAATTGGGAGCTCACGGCCCCGCTCGACGGTCACGTCATCAGCCAGCCCTCGTTTTTCCTGACCGGTTCCAAAGATGCGGTTCGCATGTTCATGCCGGCCGAAACGATGACATCGGTTCTCGCGGATCTACGCGAAAACATTGTGATCGCAGGCGCCGGCCATTGGGTTCAGCAGGAGCGACCAGCGGAAGTCAACGAGGCGCTGGTTAAGTTCCTCGATTCCATCTGATGTGGATGGAATCGGGCGCGATGCGCGGGAGCAGTCGGAGACGGTTTCGTGGGCGGAACCGAATCGAATCGCACCCGTGCGTGTTCGCAATCTCTCGAACGTCTGGTTCGAGGCACAAAGAAGAAGGAAAAGGATGAGGAAAACGATTGCAGCAGCGTCGCTGCTCGTCTCGACGCTCGGCATAACCGCCGGAACGGCCGGAACGGTATCGGCGGCGCCGGCCGATGCCGCGGCGGTCGGTTACAAGGTATCGGTCGGAGAGCGGTCATCGGTGATCGATCTCGCGGCCGGCTCGATTGCCGTCGAAGAGGGGGTGCTGAAGATCAAGGCCCCCGGCGGTGCTGTGGTCGCGGGTTCGGAATTGTCTTTCCGGGTCGATGATTTCGTCTTCCCGATCGCCGCCGAAATCCGCGACCGCACTGCTACCTTGACGCCGCAGTTCGACCTCGAGCACGCCGCCTACAAGCCGGTGGCGCTGCCCTACGAAGACCAGGCTCCCTGGAAGACCCAGTACGACCGGGAACAAGCCGCTTGGGCGCGACTGTCCTCCACGATCCTCATGGGCGCGACGATCGGTACCACCGTCGGCGGCATCGGCGGCGCGGCGGTCGGTTGCGTGCTGGGCGGGATCGCCGGGGCGACCGTCGCTTCCGCGGCGATTATCGGCTTGTTCGGAGCCTTTCTTCCGGCAGCCGCCATCGGATGTGTGGGCGGAATGATGGCTCTCGGCGCGCTGGGGACGTTGGCCGGCCAAATTCTCGTCACCGCTCCGGTCGCGATCATGGCGGCAGTCCAGTACTTCACGACGATCAACCAGCCGATGCCGGCCCCGGCCCCGGCCCCGGCGAAGTGACGCCAACCCTGCCCAGCCGGTTTCCCCGGCTGGGCAGGGTCTGGGCTTCATGACAGACTTCGCCGTCACGAAGCTGCCGAACCTCGGCTGGAGTGCGGACCGAGCCCATCGCCCCTCCCGGGGAGATCGGAGGCGAGCGCGGACCGACAACGGGTGTGCGACGATTTCGAGAGTCCAGCGCACAGCAGGGAGGGTGAACGATGGCGAGGACGGCCGACGACGAAGCGGCAGCGGCGGCGATCTCCTCGCTTGCCGATACTTCTGCCCTACGGGAGCCTCCTCCTACGGCCCGCGGCTTTGCGCACGCGGGCAGCGCTGGTGGCGGCGGCCCGAGTGGTAGTCGAGCGGGACGGCTACCTCGACGCGCGATTGTCGGATATCACGGCCGAGGCCAAATGCTCCACGGGTAGCTTCTATACATATTTCAGCCGCACGGGCGCTGTCCGGCATGGTCGGCCGGATGGCGTACTACGCGTTCGCCCTCGAAGAGGAAACCTCGCTGGACGACCTCGTTCGAACGGCTACCCGCCTGTGGGCCAACGCGTTGAAAATCGACGAGGCAGCGAGCTGAGTGAACTGGCCGGGGACCGCGTCGTCACCGGAAATACCGGCGCAGTCCCGGTGTCACCGTTAGCGGCTGTTCTGGTCGCACCACGCGGTTTCCTTGCCGATGAGGTGATCGCGGATTTCCCTTTTGGCAGTTATTGAACTTGATGCCAAGTTCAATTACGGTGCGAGGGAATTACCAGCTAGGCCAGAAGGAGGATTCGGATGGTCAACGTCGCCGGTCCGATGTGGAAGAACGCGCTCGATCGGCCCGAGGCGATCGCGATCAGGGCGCAGGGCGAGGAATGGAGCTATGGCCGGCTGAAGGACTCGGTGGCGACCTTCGCCGGTGCACTGCGTGCCGCCGGGATCGACAGTCGCGACCGCGTACTGCTGGTGGCCCCGAGCGTCCCCGAATTCGTTGTCGCCTACATGGGCGCGCACCTCGTCGGCGCCATCGTCATCACCATGAACACGATGGCGACCGGAGCCGAAATCGGTTATGTTCTCGACGATTCCACGGCACGCCTGGTGATCGCGTGGCACGAGGCGACACCATCGGCCGAGACGGCCACCCAGGAGCGCGGACTCCCGCTCTGGGTGCTCGAGCCGGGCGCACAGCGTGCTCGGACGGAGCCGCTGTCCGAACCCGTCGATCTCGCCCCGGATGATGTCGCGGTTCTGCTGTATACCTCCGGTACCACCGGGAAGCCCAAGGGCGTAGAGCTCACGATCGCCAACCTGCACGCCGCTTCGACGATCTTGATCGACTACCTCGGGGTGACGAGCGAGGAGCGGATGGGCACCGCACTGCCGCTGTTCCACGTATTCGGACAGTCGGTCGTCATGAATACCGCTCTGCACCTGGGTGCGTCGCTGTCGCTGCTGTCGCGGTTCGATCCCGGCCGCATGCTCGAGATGGTGCGCGCGGACGAGATCACCCTGATGTCGGGTGTCCCGACGATGTGGAACGCGATGCTGCACGCCGGAGGGGACTTCGGGCCCGAGCAGTTCGGGAGTCTGCGGATGGCTTCGTCGGGCGGTGCCTCACTCCCAGGAGAGGTCATCCGAGCTTTTCGCGCCCGGTTCGGCTGCGAGATCATGGAAGGCTATGGGCTTACCGAATCGTCGGGAATAGCGACGTTCAACCCCGTCGGGAAGGACCCGAGGGTGGGTTCTGTGGGTCTTCCGCTGCCCGGCATGCGAATCGAAGTCCGGGACGCCTCGGGCTCGGTACTCGCTCCCGGTGAGGTGGGCGAGTTGTACCTGTCCGGTCCGACGATCATGCGGGGATACTGGAACCGGCCGGAGGCCACCGCGGCCGACCTGCGCGACGGCTGGCTCGCCACCGGGGATCTCGGCAAGGTCGATGACGACGGCTATGTCTACATCATCGACCGGGCCAAGGACATGATCATCCGGGGCGGCTACAACGTCTATCCCCGTGAAGTCGAGGAAGTGTTGTACGGGCACCCCGATATCGTCGAAGCGGCGGTGATCGGTGTGCCCGACGAGCACTACGGCGAGGAGGTCGCCGCGGTGATCACCCTGGCGCCCGGAGCGAAGCCGACACCGGATGAACTGCGGAGTTGGGCCAAGGAGCAGCTGTCGGCATACAAGGTTCCACACCTGTTCGCGTTCGTGGACCAGTTGCCGAAGGGCGCCACCGGAAAGATCCTGAAGCGGGCGATCGACTGGAAGTCGCTGTCAGGCCTGAACGATCCGGCGGACAGGGGAGCGGTTGCCCATCGGTGAGCTGGGCGGCGGCGGACGCCGTCGAGGTATCCCCGCGCCTTGATGGGTGTGACGCAGGTGTCGACAGGACGGGCCACCGGTTACGCCTGCCGACTAGGGCACGATGACGGTGCCCGCCTGGGCGTCGACCCGATCGGTCAGCTGGCGCGGGAGGGTATCGAGGTAGGCCGGCGCCACCGCTGACTGTCGCCCGATCGAAAGTCACCACACCCCGGCCTCGCACATCGACCGCCGCCGCGCCCGGCGAATTCCCCGGGGCGATGCCACTTTCCGGGATTGATCACGTGGTTGTCGGAGATCGTGGAGTCGGTGAAGGTGCAGGTGTTGTCGCACCGCACACCGCCGGCCTCGCCGGAGGTATTGCCGGTGATGATCCTGTTCTTGGTGTGCAAGTCCGATCCCGGCACGGTGAAGATGCCGCCGCCGCGAAATCTATTGAATTCGACGTCAACTTCAAGTAGCGTTCCCGACCACTGACGGTGACCCGCGTCACATCAGTTTCGTTTCTCACCCTGGAGATAGGTATGACTCCGAATTCGGATTCCGGCAGCCCCGATCAGAAGAAATTACGGCGCCTCATGGCTGCTGCCCTGGTGGGCAGCTCGATCGAATGGTACGACTTCTTCATCTATGGAACAGCCGCTGCCTTGGTATTCGGCAAACTGTTCTTTCCCCATGCGTCGCCGCTGATGGGCACCTTGCTGTCCTTCAGCACCTTTTGGGCGGGCTTCATCGCCCGGCCACTGGGCGGACTGATCTTCGGGCACATCGGCGACACCTTCGGCCGCAAGCCGGCACTGGTCTCGTGCCTGATCCTGGTCGCCGCATCCACCTGCGCGATCGGCCTGCTGCCCACCTCCGAGTCGATCGGCGTGGCCGCGCCGATTCTGCTGGTGGCATTGCGGTTCCTCCAGGGCATCGCCGTGGGAGGCCAGTGGGGCGGGGTCACCCTGCTGCTCACCGAAACCACCAAGCCGAACCGCAAGGGCCAAGCGGGCACCTTCGGCCAGATGGGCGTGCCCTTGGGCCTGCTACTGGGCACCGGCGCGTTCCTTCTGGTCAGCGCATACGTCAAGGGCGCCGACTTTCTGAGCTGGGGTTGGCGTATCCCGTTCCTGGCCAGCGCCGCGCTGTTCCCGGTAGTGCTGTTCATCCAGCTCCGCATCGAGGACTCCCCTGAGTTCCGCCGGCTGCGGACCAAAGCCGCCGCGGTCTCGACCGCGGTCGCGCAGGCCCCGATTCTCGAAGTACTGCGCACGCGCTCGAAGCGGGTTCTGCTCGGCGCGGGCCTGCTGTTCGGAACAAACGCCATTTTCTACATCAGCGTCGCCGGTGTGCTCGATTACGGTGTGCGCGAACTCGGCCTGGCTCGCAACAGCCTGCTGGCCGTCTCTCTGCTCTCCTCGGCCATCGGAGTGCCCGTCATCTATCTCGCCGGCTCGCTGTCCGACCGTGTGGGTCGCCGCCCATTGATACTGATCGGGGCAGCGCTCATGGCGCTGTGGGCATTCCCCTTCTTCTGGCTGGTGGGTAGCGGCTCACTCACGGCGATCATGATCGCAACCACTATCGGCAGCGGCATCGGCTCCGGGCTGGTGTACGGCCCGGTGGCGGCGTATCTCGCGGAACTGTTCGAGCCCCGAATCCGCTACTCCGGCATAACGCTGGCCTACCAGCTGGCCGCCATCCTGGTCAGTGGTGGCACGCCCTTCCTCATGACCGCGCTGCTGGCGGCAACCGGTTCGACAGCGTCGGTCTCCGCCTTCCTCATGGTCATGGCGCTGTGCACGCTCGGCTGCGCATGGGCACTACCGGAAACCGTGTCGGCCGAGCGGCCCGCGACGGCCGGCGGGAACGCCTCCGTCTCCGTTCCGTCCTGATCCGCGCCGTCTGATCAATCGGGTTAACTGTCAACAGGATTCACGTGAACGCCGCCACTGGGCGTTGGCCTGCTGCATAGTTGTAAACGCTCGCGTGCCTGACTTATGCGCGAGCGTTTACAACTTCAGGTTCATGATTGGATCAGCGACCCTCATGCGGATGAGAACATCTGCTGCGGCGGCCGGCGCTGCTGCGAGCTGTCCCACCAACTCCCGGAAACGTCGATCCGCCGACCAGTACCGGTACTCGTCCCGCGCCGCATCCGCGGTGTATCGATCCGCCACTCCACAACGCTGCGTCCGTCTTCCTCAACTCCGCGTCGGCCAACCGGCCGACACAGCTGTCTTCATGGGCCTGCGGGTGGCAGGTCCGATGGTCGATCAGGGTGCGCGCTGGCGAATCGGGCGAGTCCAACGGCAAAGGAGTCGAACATCGGCTCGAAAACGCGTCGCATCACAAGGGACTCGATCGGGCGCAGAACCGATGCCGGCTCCAGGTGTACCTGCCAGACCAGGCGGCAGCGGTCGGGTCCGGCCGGATCCAAGGTGATGTCCTCGATCATGCTGCGGGCCAACGGTATCGACATTGCGTCGGCGGAGAACATGAATCGGGCGCCGGGCTCCCAGGCCAGGAAACGTTCGCGCACAGTGATCCAGCGCAAGTGGATGTCGCGGATCGTTCCCACGTCATGCGGGGCACTCCCGTACCAGGTAGTGGCCCGGTATCCGGCGGCCCACTCCGGTTGCCCTTCGCCGGTGGCGAGGATATCGAAGGTGCGCTGCGCCGATGCCGTCACGATACGTTCGTTGCGCAGGTGGAAGCGCATCGCAGAGATGTCATCGAGGCCGCTCGGCCGCAGTGCGTACATCGTCATCTCGCGGCGACCAGTCTACGGGTCAGGCGAATCGTGGCGCGGCGCGGCAGGTATCGCGGCAGACGCGCGGACACCGCGTTCGCCAGTCCGGATACCACGCTCGGCCGGGGCGCGTGGCGGTCCAGTTCGCGGAGTGCCGTGGCCACCACCTGCTCCGATGTCTGCCGTCGGCCGACGCTGGCGGCCTCGCCCGCGACATCGAAGAACTCGGTGTCGGTCGCACCCGGGCACACGGCGAGGGCGGTGACGCCACTGCCTTCGAGTTCGCCCCACAGAGCCTCGGTGAACGACAGCACGAACGCCTTCGTCGCCCCATAGACGGCCATGAACGGGATCGGTTGGAACGCCGCGGTGGAGGCGATGTTGACCACCGCTCCGTCGCCGCGCCGAATCATCTCCGGCAGTACCGCCCGGGTCAGTTCCGCGACGGCGGTGATGTTGACCGCGATCTCCTCGCGCATTCGTGCCGAGTCGTGGTCGACGAGCGGGCCGTGGGTTGCGAAACCGGCATTGTTGACCAGCAGGTCGATCGGGTTGGCGCCCGCGCTCAGCACGCCGGCGAGCCGCTCGACGTCCGCTGGGATCGAAAGGTCGGCGGTGACGACCCGAGCCCGAATACCGAAGGTGCGTTCGAGGTCGGTCGCCAGCTTGCGCAGCCGATCCTCGCGCCTGGCCACCAGGATCAGGCCGGAACGTCTTTCGGCCAAGGCTGTGGCGAACGCCGCGCCGATACCGCTGCTGGCGCCGGTCACGACCGCGGTCGCGCCTTCCCAGTTCCTCATGTTTGCCTCCCGAAGGTGAACAGGTGTTAAGCTGGCATCACTTAACAGCTGTTCAGTGATACTTGTCAAGGGAGACTCGATGACCGATGCACGCCGGCGGCGGCGAGTACGTGGAGAGGGCGAGCGGCTGCGCGCGGAGTTGGTTGCCGCCGCGATCGAACTGCTGCTGCAACCGCAGGCGTTGCCGACGCCGTCACTGCGGGCCATCGCCCGGGCCTGCGGCGTCGCGCCCAGCGCGGTCTACCTGCACTTCCCGTCTCAGGACGCGCTGAACTACGCCGTGACCGAGGAACTGTTCGGTCGGCTGCGGCACGCGCTGGATGCGGCAGTCCCTGCGGACAGCAGTCGTGCCGACCGACTGCGCTCGTTGGTCGATGCCTATCTCACCTGGGCCGAGAACCATCCGGGCGCCTACCAATTGCTGTTCGAGCGCCCCGATCCCTCGATCGAGTCCGGCCCCGGGCCAGGGCTGGATCTGCTGGACCGTCTCGCCGATCTGTTACCCACCGCCGAGAAATCCCCGGACCTCGCGCTGCGCGTGTGGTGCGCCCTGCACGGCGTGGTTTCGCTGCGTATCCACAAACCTACGGCCCCCTGGACATCGGAACCGCATTCCGACGCATGGGCTGTCGTCGCAGCCCTCGCCGACCTACCGTGAGCTCTAGGCCGTCGCGGCTATGTTCACACTCGCCGCATGCGTAAGTACTCGCACCACCCGCTCTCGCGACCTACCGCTTGCGCTGACATCACCCGATTCCTGAGGCACGAGCCTGCTCGTCCCAACGGCGCAGGAGTGCCGCCCGGACAGTGCGCCCCCGGCACCGTGTTGCTGCTTGCGGTGAACCGTCGCTACTGCGGTGTGCGGTGGACTTTCGATCGTGCGATCAGTGCGGTGGTCACCGCGACCGCGGTCGCTTGGGCCGGCGCGCGCACGACCCAACCATATTGGGTGCCAACGGTGCTGCGTCGCCACGTGGCGGAGGGAACGCCGCGGCCACCTTTCTCGACAAACGTTGGAGGTGAGGTCAGCTGCGATACAGCCCGGGTTTGTCCGGTCGCAGTCCCGGTGTGGCATCGGCTCGGGAAGCGGGTTCCGCAGGGCCCGGCGCGTCGGCTACACGACGCCGACTGTCGACCTCGGCGGCGGCTCTGGTATCGACCTCGCGTCGCGCGAAGGCGATATCGCGTGCGCTGCGCACGGACAGTCGGCCGAGTGAGGTCGCGGCGAAGAAGAGGATCAGCGCTCCGAGACCATAGAAGTAGGCCAGTTGTAGCAGGGCCCGTTTCAAGTCGGAGGTGGCGACGGGTTCGCCGACATCCCCGATTTTGAGGGTGTCCGCCAGTGTCGGCCCGATCACGAACCACAAGCCCGCCGCCGCTGCCAGCCACGCGCCGAAGCTCGCCACGAGCCGGTTGCGGCTGCCCAGCATCAGCAATCCGCCGATGATCGCGGCGACGCCGGGCAACACCTGGAGCCACCCGCGCGCCGACGTCCACACCCACGGGTCGTCCGGAGTGAACGCGAAGTCGAAGTAGGGTCCGATGAACGGGATCAGCGCACCCCAAATGCCCAGCAGTAGCACCGCGAGCCCGCCGAGGGCTCCCCGGCTACGGGGAATTCGAAGGGAACGGCCGTGGCCTGCGGGAACGGTGTCGTCGACGTCTCTCATGACGCCTCCATTCGTCAAAGTAGGTTGCATATGCGGCCTACCCTTTGCACACCGCCATACGCACGGAAACGCGTGCGGGTCCGCTGCCTGCGGGATCGGCGATTCGAAGGTCATCGGCGGCCGCACGCACTACTTCACCGGGGGCCGATCCCCTTTCATCGGAGGATCGCCGCGGTCAGCCGCGTTCCGGACCGCGATGTCCGGCGGCGTACTGCTCGCGCCAGCGCTCGACGAGCGGAACTAGTTCGAAGGCCGGTTGGTCGTTCGCCCCGGGCGGACGCGGTTGCGGCGGTGTCCGCTTTGATCCGCCGGGACCGGGATCGTGGCAGTGATCTCACGCTCGCGCAGGTGGGTGGGATCGGCGGCCGAGTCGGCTGCGGACTGGACCGGAGATGGAACTCGGCCCCATCCCTCGACGCTACAGGCGCGACCACAGATTCACATGTTCCTACTTAGATATGCGCATCTGACAGTGATTCGCGGGCCACCGGGCCGGATGAGCTGGAGCGCCAGTTCGGCGGCGACCAGCATGCCGACCGGGCCGCCGCCGACCACCAGCACATCGGTGTCGAGGAAATCTGGTCCGGGGCGGTGCGCCGTGCTCATCACATGCTCCTGGGGCGAGGTCGGGGATCTGGTCCGCGGCAGCAATTGTACGAAGCTAATCGTAGCTACTAATATGATAGTAGTTATTACCACGGTGGTGCCTCGCGCGTTCCGAAGTCCTTCCGCCGTGCCGAGCCCACCCGACCACCGCCCCAGGGGGTATCCATGTCGACCGTCACCACCGAAACCGAAACCCGCGGCGCGCCACCCAGCGGCGCGACACTGCCCGTGGTGCTCGCCGCGCAGTTCGTGACACCGATGGCCATCGCGGGCACCGCCATCGCGCTTCCGCTCATCTCGCACGACCTCGGATCGAATCCCGCCGCGCTGCAATGGGTCGTCAACGGATTCAACGTCGCCTTCGCCCTCACTACGCTGCTGTGGGGTGCGGTCAGCGACCGCATCGGACATCGGCGCACCTTCGGGATCGGCACCGCGCTCGTGGTCGCGGGCAGTTTCGGCAGCGTCGCCGCGCCGAACCTGTACGTCCTCGACCTGGCGCGCGTCGTCGCGGGCGTCGGCGCCGCGGCCATCCTGACCGGCGCCACCGCGCTGCTGTCGGCGGCCTACGAGGGGGCGCGCCGGACGAAGGCGTTCGCCGTCTTCGGCACCGTGAACGGGCTCGGCCTCGCGCTCGGCCCCACCATCTCCGGTGTCCTGATCTCACTGCTGGACTGGCGGGGCGTCTTCCTGGTGCACGCGGTGATCCTTGCGGGCGCAGGCCTCGGCACACGGGTGCTGCCCGCCGTGAAACCCGCTGTCGCCGAACACGGCCCGGTTCTCGACCTCGGACTGCTGCGCAATCGGGAATTCCTCGCCATGTGCCTGGTCCCGGTCGCCGGATCGATCGGCTTCGTCACCCTGCTGACCTACCTGCCCTCGGCGTTGAGCGGCATCGCCGACCTCTCGGCGGGCGCTTCCGGATTGCTCATGCTCGCGATGACCATTCCCGTCTTCGTCGCGCCGGTGGCCGTCGGCCAGCTCGTCACCCACTTCCCGGCGCTGACCGTCGGCCGGGTGGTCTACCTCGCGCTGGGCGCAGCGATCCTCGGCAACGCCGGTGTGCTCGCGCTGTCCGAAGACCGTTCGGTGGCCTGTATCATCGTGCCGATGGTGTTGCTCGGCCTCGGTTTCGGCCTGCCCATCGGTCTCGTCGACGGTCATGCGCTCTCCGTGGTGCCCGCCGAACGCGGCGGCACCGCCGCGGGCCTGCTGAATCGCCCTGCTCGTGGTGCTCACCATCCTCATCGTCGCGGTGCGCGGCAACACACGAGCCACCGAGGACCGGGACATCGGTTCCAGCCCAGAAGGAGTCACCTCGTGACCCACGCACTCGACGCGGTCCGCGTCGATCTCGACGGCATCGCCAATATCGCGCCGCCCCTGATGACGAACCGCTACCGCACCGTTCCACCGGCGGACTACCGCAGGTGAAACTGCCCAGCGGTCACACTGCCGTGCACGTGACCGCTTACCGCGACGTGCACGCGGTCCTGACCGACCTCAGTTTCGCGCGCGCCGAGACGAATGTCGAGGACGGGCCGAGCTTCCTGCCGACCATCATGCCGACGGAAATGCTGTTCAACCCCGACCACCCCGATCATGGGCGGCTCGAGGGCTTCGTGGCCTCCGCCTACAGCGCCGGTGGACAATCCGGTCGCCGTTCCCCGCCGCGGTGGAGGAGTTCCTGCGGTTGCTTCCGCTGGGACGGATCTCGACCTTCCCGCGCGTCACCACCCGTGAACTCACGCTGTCACAGGGGACGCTGTATCCCGGCGACATCGTCTACGCCGACGCGCATTCGGCCAACCGTGATCCCGAGGTGTACCCGGACCCGGCGGTGATCGACCCAGCCCGCAACGGCAAGCGACACCGGCAATTCGGCTACGGCATGCACCACTGCATGGGTGCGGCCATGGCCCGCATGGAGATCACCGAGGTGCTGCGCAGGCTCGTCACCGAGCTGCCGACGCTCCGGCTCGCGTGCCCGAGGACCGAATCCCATGGGAGACCGGCATCCTCGTCCACCGGCCGACATCGCTTCCGGTCACGTGGTAGCCGGCACGGCCGGATGGCGACCCCTGTCGGCGTCGAGAATCGCCGCCAGCAGGCCGGGAAACACCTTTTCCATATCCTCGCGTCGCAGCCTCGTCATCCGGCCGTTGCCGACATCACGCTGCCATATCAATCCCGCCTTGCGCAGCACCCGGAAATGATGCGTGCGCGTCGAGGGCGCCCACGGCATCCCGAACACACTGCAAAACTGCTCCGTCCCCTCCGGCTCCGCATACAGCTGCGCGATCACACTGCGCCGATTGTCATCGGCGAGCGCGGCCAGCACTGCGGAGAGATCGAACTCCCCGATATCGGGATGCCCGTCCGCATCGGCCATGACTCACTCCTCTCCACCGCATCAGCGGCGAGCGACTGCCGAAGATATGAAATCCATAGTACCTATCGGTCAGGTGCCGAAACCCGGTGGGCCGAGCCTCCGGGCCACCCCACGGTTGTCTTTATCCCGCGTTTGCCGGCCGACGCGACTACTTCGTCAACCATGCCATCCCACCGGCGAGGTGGTTCGTGGAAACCGCGCGGCTGCAAAGGCGCAGCGATTTGTGCCGCGCGGTCGGCAGTAGGCCCGGTGCCACAGCGGGCGGTGTGATTGGGGCGTCGCCGTAGAAGGCTGCTTCGTTGCTCGGATCTCCCGGGAAACGGTCAGCTCGACGTCGCGGTCGCCGGTCGGCGGTTGGCCGGTCTGCCTGCCGCCGTGGTCGTCACTAGTCGCAACGGGCGCGAGGGTCGGGTCCGGGGCGGGGTGGTGCTGCTGATGATGTGGTGGATGGTGGAACGGCCGACGCCGTATTCTGCGGCGAGGTCGGCCAGGCTCGCGTCGTCGTCGGGGTTGTGGTAGCGCGCGATGGTTGATTTGCTTGCTGTGAGTGGGAGTTTCGGTTTTGCCTTTGAGGCGGCCCTTGGCGCGGGCCTTGGCCATGCCTTCGCGGAGGGGTGCTGGTGGCCCGAGCCGGCTGCGCATTCGGCGACCAGTGGTGCAAGGTATTGAATGGCGGCCGAGACATCGATAGTCTGGGCCGATGCTGGCCGAGTTCTTCGAAGGCATGGTGCCCGAAAGCAGGGGCCGTGGTCACGTCGGGTGATCTGCCGGGGCTGGATCTCCCGCATGTCGACGCGCACTCCGAATTAGGCGGTCTCGGCGCCGTCGAGTTGCATCATCCCACCCAGGACATCGACCAAGACGGTCTGCTCGACAGCACGACCATCACCGGCGACGATGCCATACAGGTGTGGACGGACGTCGATCACGATGGATTCGCCGATCACGTGAAGGTGGTGGAGAAGGATGGCGACTATACCGCCTGGGAGTTCCATCGTCACCCGGACGGAACCTCGGAGTGGATTCGGACGGATCAGGGGCGGCTGGGCAGGTGAGCGGTGCCGCTCTCGGACAGTTGACGTTTCGAGATCGCCACTGTGGAACCACCACCCCATGAGATAGCGCAGCTAGCTGTGGTCTGATGCAAGAGCTGTAACCGAAGTGGTTCTGGTAGTGGCCGTGCGGAAAAGAAAGACAATGGCTTGACCAGCGAAGATGTCTTGCGGCGGCTCGGGCTGCGGATGGGCTTGGTTGGTGCCTCGCTTGGCTGCGGATGAGGTCGGTCGCGGCTTCGATCGCGGGCCGGTCGGCCAGCAGGTCGCCCGTGGTGACCGCGGTGGTATCGATTCGATTCGAGCGGCGCCGGACTCGGTGCGGACCCCCAGGCGTCGGTGGTGCGCAGAACGGAAATGGTCATGACTTGGCTACCTTCAGCAGGCCGATGAGACGGGTGATGTCGAACTCGTTGCGGCCGCGCAGCGCAGTGAGCATGGCGCGGACCTCGCCCGGGACGTGGCGGGGACGGGTGCCCAATAAGTCGCCGGTGGCCGGAGGGCCCCATTGGGCCAGCCCGGACGCGGTGAACGGCGCCCATCCGGGTTCGAGGGTGTTGCCGAAACATGTCGCCGTCGGCGCAGTGTTCGACGAGGA
Source organism: Nocardia sp. NPDC004573 (assembly GCF_053602135.1). Classification (NCBI taxonomy): domain Bacteria; kingdom Bacillati; phylum Actinomycetota; class Actinomycetes; order Mycobacteriales; family Nocardiaceae; genus Nocardia; species Nocardia sp. NPDC004573. The sequence continues at coordinate 127,394 of NZ_JBSGDA010000017.1, read as the reverse complement.
AGCCGTCAGGGTCGCGCCAGTAGTCGAACAGCTGGCTGCCCCGGATATGGCGCCCGATGCCCCAAGACCGGAAGTAGCCCTGCTCGCGCAGATACTCGCCACGGCGGCGAGAGCGTCGAGATCCCTTACTCGAGGCGGAATGCGCATAACGGTTCGACGGACCGAGTGCCATCGCAAGCGTGTGGGGGTCGGCAGCTTGCGAGCCACGATCGCAGCGGATGAAGCTCATCGTCGGCCCGCGCCGACGCTGGCCGGATAGAGGAAATCGCTGACGATCATCCCGAGGGTGTCGAGATACCAGTCCAGGGCCGAGCGGTAGGTGGTGCTCTGCAGCACCACGTGGCCGAGACGTTGCACCGTGGTGGGTGTGCGGGGCGTTCGCTGCGTGGTGTTGACCCGGAGGAGGTCGTGGCCGAAATCGAACACGTGCGGGACCGGCGCGGGCAGCGGGTCGAGCTGCCTGCCACGACGCGCACCGGGACCCCGCTGGGATCCACGAGATCGACCGACAGTCCGCCGATGGACTCCGGCAGTGATCCGGAGGAATTCGTCGGCGTCGAGTTCAACCGGCGACGGCGATGCTCTGCCGCGGCTGTGGAGGTGTCGGCGTCGCTGCTCTACGGTGCGGCACCGGCGTGCTGCGCCGATGAGTGCGCATTCTCCAGTCGGGCAGCGAGCGCGACGATTTCGCCGGCCGTGTCCGGCGGCACGCCGAGTGCGACCAGGCAGGCGCGCGCGGCCGCCACGTCGGGGTCGGCCTCGGTCCAGGTTCCGTCGGTGCGCGCCTCCAGCAGTGCCAGCACCAGTCCGGCGAGCGCGCGGGACAGCGCCTCGGCGGGGAGGTGATCGGAGTACACGCCGAGTTGCTGCCCGTGGCGCAACATGGCCGCGCCGTGCTCGTGCACGGGCGCCAGTCGTTCCTCGATCCGAGCACTCAGGTTCGTCTCCGTCAGCTTGAACAGCAGGCGGTATTTGTCCCCGACCCGCCACAGGGCGATCGTGCACCGGGCCGAGGTCACCGTTACCGGCTCGTCCGGGTCGAGCGGGCGCAGCGTGTGGGCGATGTCGTCGGATGCCAGGTCGAGGAGACCGTCGATCAGCGCCTCGCGGGTGGGGAAGTGGCCATAGAGCGTTCTGCGCACGACCCCTGCGGCCGAGGCGATCTCCTCCATGCTCGCCGCGGGATTGCGGGCCAGTTCGGCTGCCGCGACGTCGAGGATCCGCTTCCGATTGGCCTGCGCTCGCGCGCCCGGGGTCGCAGAAGAAGTCATGGTTCTGGTCGCTGTCATGTGAGTCCCTTCACGTGGAAGCCTCGCATACTTGCGCATCGTTGTGCAAATTCCTTAGATTGCACATTAATGTGCAAATGCACAACGGTGTGCAATTCTTCGAGAGGAATGGACATGTCTCTGCTATCCACCACGCCGGTGGAACCGGGCACCGTATACAGCCGCCGTTGGGCGGCGCTCGCCGTGCTGTGCCTGAGCGTGCTGATCGGCGTCATGACGAATACGTCGCTGATCGTCGCCGCGCCCGATATGACCCTCGACCTGGGCCTGTCCAGCCAGGACCTGCAGTGGATCATCGACGCCTACACCATCCCGTACGCCGCCCTGATGTTGCTCATGGGTGCGATCGGTGACAAGTACAGCCGCCGCGGCATGCTGATCCTCGGCCTGGCCGTCTTCGCGGTCGGCGCGGTGCTGGGATCGGCCGTCGACAGCGCCGACTGGGTCATCGCCGCGCGGGCGATCATGGGGACCGGGGCGGCGATGATCATGCCCGCGACGTTGTCTTTGCTCGTGGCCACCTTCCCGAAACGGGAACGCGCCGTGGCTATCACCATCTGGACCGCTACCACCGGCCTCGCGATCGCGGTCGGTCCGCTGGTGGCGGGCTGGCTGCTCACCGACCACGGCTGGGCGTCGACCTTCCTGATCAACGTTCCCATCGCGGTCGTATCGATCGTCGCGGCGCTGGTAGTGGTTCCACCGTCCCGGGCGCACACGACACAACGTTTGGACTTGATGGGCGGCGCGCTGTCCGTCGTGGCCATCGCGGCGCTGGTCTACATGATCATCGAGGGTCCGCGCAACGGCTGGCACACCTCCGCGGTGCTCGCCGGGGTGCTCGCGGTGGTCGCCATGGCCGGGTTCATCGCCTGGGAACTGCGGCATCCCAACCCGCTGCTCGATCTCCGCAAATTCCGCGATCGCGCGTTCGCGGGTGCGAATCTCGCTGTGCTGCTGTTCTTCCTGGCTGCTTTCGGCGCGATCTACTACATCACGCAGCATCTGCAGTTCGTGCTCGGATACGACGCACTCGCCACCGGTGTGCGGCTGCTGCCGCTGGCGGGCGCGGTCTTCGTGGGCTCGGCGATCACCGGTGTACTGACGCCACGTCTCGGGCTTCGGACGATGGTGGTGGCGGGCATGCTGCTCGGCGTTCTGGCGTTGGCGGCGTTGACCCAAGTAGACGCTGAATCCGGGTATGCGGCGTTCGCTGGGCCGCTGGTGCTGATGGGCTCGGCCATCGGCCTGAGTGTCTCCCCGGCCACCGACACGATCATGGATGCCTTCCCGGAGCGGCTGCTCGGTGTGGGTGGCGCGGTCAACGACACCTCGGTCGAGTTGGGCGGCACACTCGGCATCGCGATCCTCGGCTCACTGCTCGGCACCGCCTACGGCGACGAGATCGCCCCGCTCGTCACCGGCCGCATGCCCGCCGAAGCCGCCGACGCGGTGCAGGATTCCATCGGCGGCGCGCTCGTGGTGGCCCAGCGGATCGATGAGGCCGGAATGCACCAACAGGCAGCACAGCTGGTGTCCGCCGCCGATGCGGCCTTCGCCCACGCGGTGTCGCACACCAGCCTCATCGCGGCGATCGGACTGGCGATCGGCACCCTCGCCGTCGCCGCGCTGCTTCCTGGCAATCGCAAGAATGAGCCCGCCGCCGATTCGAGTGCGGTGGAGGAAGAAATCGCGGTCGGCTGATGCGGTTTGTTCTCCCGGCGTGGGCACGCAGATGCGTGCCCACGCTTGTGCCATTGGTGGTGAATCGTCAACGCATCGTTCAACGACCTGGCGAACTGCCTCGCGAACGGGGCCGTCAGAATCCGGGGTGATACCGCAGGTACGGGTGTGGAGAAGCGATCTCGGGGTCAAGGGATCACTGCAGCACCGTACGGATGATCATGGCGCGGAGACGGCACCGCGCGAGAAGATTCACCCAGATCGGGGGAACCGCGTTTCACTCAGCTGCTCATACGCTGCAGTGTGCGAACAGAAGAGCGCTGTGAGCCGTACGCCGGTCACCGCTCTTGGTGACTTGGCATGTGCGGCCGCGCGAGCCCTCGAATAGGTCTGACCGGCAACCTGACGGCTGGGAAGGGGAGATGACATGGGTCAAGATTTCAGTGTCGACATCACCGCTGCTCCGACGGTGAGCGGGAGTTTGGCTCAGGCGTTCGGCAGTACGTCGCACACCATCACTGATCAGGAAGTGAGCGCGTTCGGGCTGACCAGTTCGAACATGAGGCAGAGCTTCGCGAAGGTCATGGGCAGTGGGTCGTACCTGCCCGACTATGTGTGGCTGCGTGCCCCTACCCCGCCGGAGGGGAACAAGTACAACGACTTCCATTGGGACGAGGTCAGCACCACCCTCGAGGCGGTCGATGCGCAGGTCATCGGTGTCAACAGCAAGCCTGTGATCGCGCACCACGTCACCTGGACCAACAACCTCGACCACTCTGTGCACTACCACGCGGATATGTCGATCAGCAAGACGGTCTCCACCAGTCAGAGCTGGTCGCAGAGCCAATCCGTCTCGGTCAACCAGAAGATCACCTATGGGATCAAATTCGCCGACATCGGGGGCAGCATCGGCGGAGAAACAGGGTTCACGTACACGAACAACTGGGGTGAGACTCAAGGACAAGAACAGAGTGTCACCGTCGGAGTCAGCGAAGGCGCCGACGACGACGTACCCGCGCACTCGGCCGAGACCGCGTATCTCTTCGCCAACCTCGGATCGCTGACAGCCCGCGTGACCTACCGGGCCACCCTGACCGGGACGGTCTGCGGCTGCTACGAGCACCAGTACAACGGTCACTGGTTCTGGGGTATCGACCCGAACGCCCTGCTGGACAACGCTGGCCTCGCCACGTCCGTGCTGATCACGCAAGACGTCAATGTCGATTTCTACAGCGACGCGAACGTCGAAGTCGACCCCGGACCTTTCGACCCGAACAAACAACCCAGCCAGAAGACAACAATGCACTTCTCGCGGGTGCGCCCAGGAGCAGGCGAACCGAAATCAGCCGTGGCTGCCGCTGGAGCCGGTTCCACCGCTCGGTGACCGAAATCAAGGGTTGAGGCGGACGAAGGGCAGCTACGCACCGAGGGCCCGCTCGGCATCTTCCTCGCCGAGCGGGTCCACGGGTGTGTCCGCTGGTTGCGAGTTTCCCGTGATCCACGAAACCACCCATCCGACCGCATGATCGGCAGCCGTTGTCGCGGACCGCGGAAGCCTGTAACCATCGCGACAGCACACCGCACCGTACCGACCGCGGAAGGCGGCAGCGTTCATGAACAGTACTGACTTTCCCGCCCCCGACCAGGGGATACTGGTGACCCACTTCCTGACTGTGTCCGACGTGGCCCGCTCTCGGACCTTCTACGCCGATATCTTCAGCGGACGTGTGGTGCTGGAGGAGAACCCCTGCGTCGTCAAAGTCGCCAATAGCTGGATCATCATGAACCCCGGCGGCGGACCAACTCCAGACAAACCAGACATCGTGTTGCGCCCGCCCGAGCCGACCGATCCCGTGTCGGCATTCTTGAACGTGCGTGTAGCAGACATCGCCACTTTCTATGCCGACGCACGAGGCAAGGGTGCAGAATTTCTTACCGAGCCGCTCGACCGCAAAGCCGAAATCCGTTGCTACCTGCGTGATCCAGATGGCTACCTGATCGAGATCGGCCAAGCCACCGGCATGCTCGTAGGGATTTTCGCCGACCGCTGACTCGAGTTCGTCGCTGCTGAACCGAAAACGACGTGCCGCGTATTCAAGCCTTGGGTGCGGCCGGCCAGTTCCAGCCCACGCGATTCGCGGGCGCGCTCGTGTTCGATGAGCAGGCGCTCCCGGGCGTCGAGGTCTCGTTCGAGTTCGAGTTGGCGGCGTTGCTCGTCTGTCAGGTTGTTTTCGCGTGCGTCGACGCGTTCGAGCTCGATGCGCTCGCGTTCGGCGGTATCGAGTGCACGCATGACCGTCGGAAGATGACCCGGTATCTGCGCAGGCGAGGCGCATTTACACCTGACAGTTCTTCCGGCGTCATCACGTTGGGGGCGATTCGGGGCGGGCCGTGCCGCATTTAGTGTACCGTTGACTGACGGTACATTGACCAGCGGAATCGCCGACTGGCACTGGGGAGGGCTCTCTATGGTGACGACTCGGCGTGGCGAAGCGGCGCCTGCGGATGCGCTGCAAGCGGAGGATGTCGGCTACCACAAGACGCTGCGTCCGCGTCAGCTGCAGATGATCGCCATCGGTGGCGCCATCGGTACCGGGCTGTTCCTCGGGTCGGCCGGTCGGCTTCACACAGCGGGGCCTGGGTTGTTCCTGGTGTACGCGGTCTGCGGGGTATTCGTGTTCTTCATCCTGCGGGCACTCGGCGAACTCGTGCTCCATCGTCCTTCCTCAGGGTCGTTCGTCTCCTACGCCCGCGAGTTCTATGGCGAGAAACTTGCCTTCGGCGTCGGCTGGATGTACTTCTTCCACTGGTGCATGAGCGGGATCGTCGACATCACTGCCATCGCGACCTACGTGCACTACTGGGGTGTCTTCGAGGTCATCCCGCAATGGTCGATCGCGCTGGTGGCGCTGGCGCTCGTGGTGAGCATCAATCTGGTGTCGGTGCGCTGGTTCGGTGAGCTGGAGTTCTGGGCGGCGCTGATCAAGGTCGCGGCGCTGGTGATGTTCCTGATCGTCGGCACGATTTTCCTCGCGAGCCGCTCGTCCCTGCAGGGTGAGCCGACGGGCGTCGGAGTCATCGCTGATCACGGTGGGTTGTTCCCCACCGGGCTGTTGCCGCTGGTGACTGTCACCACGGGCGTCGTATTCGCCTACTCCGCAGTCGAATTGGTCGGCACGGCGGCAGGGGAGGCGGAGAACCCCGCTAAGATCATGCCGCGCGCGATCAACTCGGTCATCGCGCGGATCGCCCTGTTCTATGTCGGCTCCCTCGTGCTGCTGGGGCTCTTGCTGCCGTACACCGCGTTTGTGCCCGGGACCAGTCCGTTCGTCACGTTCTTCTCGAAACTCGGTGTCCGAGGCGCGGATTCGATCATGAATCTGGTGGTGCTCACCGCGGCGTTCTCCAGTCTGAACGCCGGTCTTTACTCCACAGGGCGCATTCTGCGGTCGATGTCGGTGAATGGCAGTGCGCCGTCGGCGGCCTCACGTATGTCCCGCGGCGGCGTGCCCTACGTCGGCATTCTCGCGACCGGAGCGATCGCGCTGATCGGTGTCGGACTGAACGCGGCGGTGCCGGAGAAGGCCTATGAGATCGTGCTGAACATGTCGGCCCTCGGTACGCTGTCGTCCTGGGCGGCCATCGTGCTCTGCCAGTTGCGACTGTGGTATTGGTGGCGGCAGGGGCGGGTCGAGCGCCCGTCGTTCCGGTTGGTGGGTGCACCTTACACGAGCATAGCGACGCTGCTATTCCTCGCCACAGTAGTCGCGTTGATGGCCTTCAGCGAAGACCAGGTGCAGCGCGGAGCGGTGATCGCCGCCGGGTTGATCATGATCCCGGCGCTGGTCGGCGGGTGGTTTCTGACCCGAGGGCGGGTGCTGCGCATCGCTCGGGAACGCGAGGGCATCACCGGGCAGTTCCCGGTCCGCGTCGAGCTGTCGGCATACACCTCCGCGGCTGGCGACACCAACCCCGTTCGCGACGGATCCGAGAAGGAGTAGTCCGGCATTGACCATAGACATCGTCGCCGAACTCGCCGAAATCGTCGGCTCGGCACATGTTCTCACCGACCGCGACACGACGGCCCGCTATGTTGCCGACTGGACGGGTCGCTGGCACGGCACGACCACGGCTGTGGTTCGGCCTGCTGACACTGAGGAAGTTGCCCGCGTGATCCGGGTCTGCCGACGCGCAGGCATCGGAGTCGTCCCGCAGGGCGGCAACACCGGGCTCGTGGGTGGTTCCATCCCGCTGCACGGCGAGATTGTCCTGAGCCTCGCTCGCCTGGACTCCATCACCGCCGTGGATCCCATCGGTCACACCATCGCCGCCGGTGCCGGGGTCACCGTCGCCCGGGCGCAGGCGGCCGCGCGCGAAGCGGGCCTCATCTTCGGCGTCGACCTCGCCTCGCGCGACTCGGCGACCCTGGGCGGGATCGTCGCGACGAACGCGGGCGGTGTGCGCGTAATCAAGTACGGCGATACCCGAGCCCAGCTGCTCGGAATCGAAGCGGTGATCTCCGATGGCAGCGTGCTCACCCGGTGGAAGACCTTCACCAAGGACAACGTGGGTTATCACTTGCCGAGCCTGCTGGCGGGCTCGGAGGGAACGCTCGCGATCGTCACCCGCGTGCTGATGAAACTGCAAGTGCCGCCGCCACATACCCAACTCGCATTGGCCGGAGTGCCGACCATCGGATCGGCGCTCGCGCTGCTGGACGCCCTGCGCCGAACCGGCCTGACCATCGAAGCCGCGGAGCTGATGACCGATGCCGGTCTACGTCTGGTCCGCCATCACCGCAACCTCCGCCCACCACTGGGCACCGAAACGCCGTTTTTCTTGCTGGCCGAGGTGTCCGGACCGGCGGACGCCGAAGCAATGGTGCTCGAGACCCTCGAAGGCGCAGGTGATCTCATCATCGATGCCACCATCGAGCACAGCTCGCGCCTGTGGGACTATCGGGAAGGCCACACCGAATCGATCAACGCTTCCTCGACGACACCGCCGGTCAAACTGGACATCACCACACCGCTTGCCGAGCTGGAATCCTTCGTCGCCGAGCTCACCCGAGCCATCGCCGTGGGGTTCCCCGACGTGCGGTTGATTTTCTTCGGCCACGTCGCCGATGGGAATGTGCACGTCAATCTCCTGGATGTCGATCCCGAGCAGACCCGGGAGATCACCGACGTCGTCTTCGCGCTGGTCGCCGCCCACGACGGGAGCATCAGCGCCGAGCACGGCATCGGCAGATCCAAGGCGGCGTGGATGCACCTGGCCCGCTCCGCAGTTGACGTCGAGGTGATGAAGGCCATCCGGCACAGTATCGACCCACCACTGATACTCAATCCGCACATCCTGCCAGCAGCGCGACCGGACAGAACCACTTGTGCGACGGGGAATGGCACGCTCCACTGACAACAGGGGCCCAGCAGTGGCATGCCAAAACAACAGCGTACTCGGGTCCTGAATTTTGCGCGCGATGGCTCAACCGGCCCCGCATTTGCTGAGCGGGCCCATCGGGATAGAGACCGGGAATGTGTCCGTTCAACGGCGGATCCGGCCCCCGATTCTTCGGGCTAGCGAGCGACCCGCGACAGAAGTAATCTGCGTGTTCATCGCCACATATTGGGTTCGGTTCGAGGCCTGGCGTCGACATCCGGCAGCTTGCGCCGGATGTCGTGCGGCTCTGGGAGGAGCAATTCAGCACCGTCGAGCGCACCACCAGCACCGCCGGTGAGCGGATGAAGCCGCCAGTGCCGCATTTGAACTCGAAGGACGAGCTGGGGCTTGTCCGGGGCACGCTACCTCGATTTCGCGCACTGGGCCGTCGAGGATCCTGCGCGCTGGCCCCGGGGGTCGCGGTCTGCCAGATCACCGACGCTGAGGTTCAAAAGGACAGGGATCGCGAGCACCGCAGAGGGTTTCAGTAGTATCGGCGCAAAAAACAACGAATCCCTTTCGGTGGCGATATCATCGAAACTGGTTCCGGCGGTTACCAACTCGCGTGTACGGCCTACGGTCCGACTACGGGATCGGCGGCTGCGCCGCCGACCGAGCAGCCGACCCAACGAACGCAGAATACGTCCACTTGGGGCAGTGGTAGCGACAACGTTGATCACTGCGCAGGAGGTAGCGCAGAGCGTGAAAGGCACATGGCGGGATGCTTTCAACAGGGATCGCGAGAGCGCTCCTGTACGCAACCGAGAAGCTGGACATCCAGGCGTACCGTGTGGCCCGACACCTCGCCGACGCCACCCGTGGCGATGAGATAGGCGCGCAAGCTCTCAAGACCGTCAGTCGGACATGGACTCACGCCGACCCTTGGGGTGCCGCACAAATAGCGCACTCCTTCGACCGAAGCGGGACGAGTCGGGGGACGGGCCCGGTCGGGCACAGCATCTCCGTTGATGGATCCGGCTCCGGGCAGTACCAACCCGGATTTTCGATACCCGACTGGAAATGGGATCAGGGAAAAGTTTACCGGCGTTGGAACGGCGCACTGGCAGTGCGCCCGAATACGCCCCTCGTCGACGGGCATCTCATGGTTGTCGCCGACGGCCCCTCCGGGGCCTCCGTCGACAGGAGAATGGCCTACGCCGCCGAACTCGCCGCCGAGGTTTCCTCGGCCAACGTCATCACATCCCGCCGTGGATTGGACTCCGATTTCGGGCCCATTCATGTCGTGCCCCGCAAATTCGGCGACGGCCTGAAGCTACCGTGGACCAAACAGCAAGAGGGACGACCCCACAAGGAACTGACCGAGCACCCCTGCGGATTCTGTAAGGTCATTTCCGGAGAATTTTCCGCCGAAGTCGTGCGAGACTGGGTCGACGCGATGGGGATCGTGCCCCTCGACCCGGTCATCCCCGGCAAACACCAGTTGGTCATCCCAAAAGAACATGTACGCGACGTCTCTGTCGACCCCGAAGTCTCCGGGGCGGCGATGGCTCGCATGGTCGAGATGACCCGTGACCACCCCAACGTCGATATAAATACTTCTCGCGGCGAACCTGCCACCCAAACCGCTGGGCACCTACACATCCACGCCCTGATACGCGAAGAAGGCGACGGCCTGGAGCTGATGACCAACCCTGAACAACCACCTGGGTAACCAACAGTCGATGAGTTGTCGATCTCTTTGAGTGTCTTCCTCTGACCTGGTCAATCTGCATCGTTGGCTCTGGAATCCCGAAGTCGGCCCGAGCCGCAAAGTAGCGGCGCAGCGGACGGACTATTGCGACAGTACGACCGCCCGACGCATGACCTCGGCTTCCTATTCGAGTTGCCGGATCCGTTTGCGGGCCTCGCGCAGCTCGGTGGACTCGTCCGGGATGGCGCCGGACCGGGCCCTGTCTTCGACGCCGGCGCGCTTCGGCCAGTTCGTCAGGCAGCTCTGCGAGATGCCGAAATCCTTGGCGATCTGAGTCAACGGCGCTTCGCCCTTGCGGGCGACCGCGACTACGTCGCGACGGAACTCCTCGGGGAACGGCTTGGGCATGATGACGATCTTCATCGCGTGAATCTGCTTTTCTCGCATATTGTTTCGTGAGTTGTGGGTAGTATTCGAGCGTTGGTGACGCGACTACATCGGCAGGCGGTGTTGATGGAAGTAGAGGGCGTCCACCACTCGTACGGCAGGCGGCCGGTGCTGCGTGGCGTCGATTTCGCCCTACCGCCGAAGACGGTGGCAGGCGTCGTCGGTGAGAACGGGACGGGCAAGTCGACACTGTTGAAGGTTCTCTCGGGGGAGCTGCGACCGGACCATGGAGTAGTCCGCCATCGTGGGCGGTTCGGGTACTGCCCACAGCAGGTCATCTTGAACGAGGCGTTCACAGTTCGTCAGCACTTGAATCTCTTCGCCGCGGCTTATTCGGTGCCCGACCTGCGTCGAGCCGAGCAGACCATGGAGATTCTGCGTTTCTCCGAGTACGCCGATGAGCGAGTCGCGACGTTGAGCGGTGGCACCCGGCAGAAGCTCAACCTGACGTTGGCGGTGATGCACGACCCGCAGGTTCTGCTCCTCGACGAGCCGTATCAGGGCTTCGACTGGGAAACGTATCTGCGTTTCTGGGATCTGGTCGCGCAGTTCCGTGACTCCGGCGGCTCGGTTCTGGTCGTGTCGCATCTGGCCTACGACACCGATCGACTGGATCAGGTGTGGCGATTGCAGGACGGCGTCCTACAGGGCAGGGAGTAATGGATCGGAGGAACGAGAATGTGCGGCTGTTCGTGATAGCCACGCGCTACGGTCTGGTGGAGCATGCGCGTAACCGCTTCGCCATGCTGCTGGTCGCTGTCTTCATCCCCGTATTCGTCACGCTGGCGGGCGTGATCATCACCGATACGCAGGTACCGTTCCGGCTCCGAGACACCGGTGTGGTCCTGCAGGCCAAAGGCAATGAACTGGCTCAGATTTCGGGTGCCATGACCGCCGTCTGCCTGATCATCGGGTTCATGATGTTCGCGGCGACCTTCAGCAGCGGGGCTTTCGACCGTCGTCTGTGTATGGCCGGGTATCCCCGCGTCGCTCTGGGTCTGGCGAAGGTCGCTTGCCTGGTGCTGGCTGCGATGGTGGTCAGCGTATACGCCACCGTGGCGATCTGCTTCTCTTGGTCGCCGCACCAGCCGATCGTGCTGGCCGCGGCGCTGTTCTGTGACGCGATGACCTACGGGGCGCTGGGTGTCGTGTTCGGCACGCTGCTGCGTCGAGAGGTGGAGGGCATGTTCGCGATCGCGATGCTCAGCTGCTTCGACATGGTCGTGCAAAACCCCGTGGCGAGTATCGGCGCGGATAGTGATGTCGTGCGGTGGCTGCCTTCCTACGGCGCCATGCAGGCTTCGACCGCGGCCGGTTTCTCCGACGCCACACTGTTCACGGGTTTGGCTGTTCAGCTGGGCTGGTTCACCGCGAGCGTCTTGGTCGGGCTGGTCGCTTTTCATCTGCGCACCCGCTCGGCTCTCGGAGCCACGGCGCCGATCGGCGCGCCCGGGCAGCCGGCGAAGCGATGACCGGTGTCCCGCACGGCACAACGAATTGATGAACCGCACGGGAGCACCCGTTTCGCCAGGCGGTGCGGGGCTTACGCTCCGATATGCGCCGGGTCGGCGGCCGGGTAATAGAGTTCACGGCGCAAGCGTTCCAGGTCCGGAGTCGCGGTAGATGTGGTCGGCGTGTACCGATCGGTCTGATGCAGCCGCAACGCCATGTTCTTACTGTTCTCGAAGATCGCCATGTATTCGCTCCGTCGGCCGGACAGACCGGGGATCATGCGCAGCAGCGGCGGGATATAACGGATGACCGCGTCGATCTGAGTACGCTTCTCGGCCACCTGGTGTCGCACCTGCTCGACGGCTTCGTCACGGCTGCATCCGGTCTCGTGGCAGATCGCGCGAACCAGGTTGTAAGGAGTGTCGTCGGCCTCGTCCTGGTCCAATCCCGCCAGATCGTTCTCTGCCGCGGTCACCGCGAAGAGCAGTTCCTCGAAACGGCGGAACACAGGGTGGCGACGCAGCGTCGACGGCAGTTCTAGGTCGTAGTACACCTCCATGCAGGCGAGGAAGATGTCGGCCCCGAAGGTCGATTTCCGCAGCGGCAGGTAATCGGCTGTGGTGGGGATGTAGCCGTCGATGCGATGGTGGGCTTCGCGTTCGCAGGCTTCGAACCATTCTTCTACGGTGTCGAGAAACCGCTCCTGCCAGCCGATGGTGCGGCCCTCGCGCAGACGCGGCCACACACTCGCCCACGCGGTCGCGATCGCGCCGGAACACAGCGGCGCCTGCGGATCCTGGCGCAGCACGGCCACCAGTCCACGCCGCAGGGCGGTGACAGCTTCCGGATCCCTCCAGCAGGGATCCTCGAACATGTCATCCCACACCATGGCCAGCGCGGCCATCCCGATGAAGGCCTGTTCTCGGGGCGTGTCCACCGCTGCGGCGACCCGCATCGGGAACCGGAATGCCCCTGCCCACCGGTGGTGACGATCGAACTCGTCCGGGGAGGCGATCAGGCCGGTGTCGGCCATCCACTCTCGCAGCCAGGCCATGACAGGGGGCGCGAATGCCTCTCCGTCGGCTGGTGGCTGCGTCGACCGCGAGGTGGCAGGCGCGCCTGGAGTTCTGCGGTCGAGGATGGATCGGGCGTAGGCGATCATCGCGTGGCGGGCGCGCGGGTCGACAGCCACGGCGGCAAGCCGACCGGCTGCCTGGTCCATGAATTCGTCGGCCAGCGCATGCGCGTCGGTCACGGCGCCGGACGCGATGACGAGTTCCCGGGCACGGGCAGCTTCCTCGGCGGTCATTGCGCTGCGCAGCAGGCGGGCAAGGTCCCGGTTGACGGCAGCCGCGCGGATCACGGGCAAGGTGTAGATGCCCTCGGGCAGGTCCGCGTTGACGGGCTTGCCCATTTCTTCGGCGGTGGAGGTCAGGTCGAGGATGTCGTCATACAGCTGGTAGGCCAGTCCGAAGTGTCGACCGAACGATGTCAGAGCCTCTTCCTCATCCACGGATCGCCCCGCCTGCATGGCGCCGACCCGGCATGCCAGCGACAGGAGCGCCGCGGTCTTGCCGTCGATCGAGTCGAGGTAGGCCTGCTCGCTGCGGGATGCCGCATACTGATCCGCGGCCTCGATCACCATGCCGGTACACATCTGCTCACTGGCGATGGTCGCCGCGAGAACCTCGCGTCGGCCGAGTTCGGCGAGTAAGCGTGTGGCCGACGTCGTCACACAGTCACCGGCCAAAACCGCCAGATGCGAACCCCACACCGCATTGGCGCTGGGACGGCCCCGACGCTGGTAGGCATGGTCGATGACGTCGTCGTGATACAGCGATCCCAGATGCAGCAGCTCGACGGCGGCAGCGGCGCGCACGGCCCGGTCATCGGCCGGTGTTGCCGGATCGGTGAGCAGATAATACGACAATAAGGTCAAAGTGGGACGAACCAGGCGGCGGGAGCTGTCCGGACCCTCGTCGGTGAGTGGGGTCAGCTCGGGCCTGCCCTCGAACCGCACGGGGCCGAGGACAGCTCGGACGCGGTCGAGGTCGGCATCCAGATGCGGGAAGACAGCAGAATCGATTTCACTGGGCACGCGCGCGCTCCTGACTCGGGTACATCGCTCATCCACAACACAGCCGATCAAGAGCATTTCATCATCACTGGGCCGAATATGTTGGCGTTACTCAGTTTTCGATGTCCAGCGTGCGTCTACAACGGCCGGCCGCGGCAAGTGCGGGCATATCGATCCGCTGTCCGTAGGGGCGCGATCAGCAGCATACTGGTGGCCAGTGCCGCCACGACGGCCACCGAGCGTCGCGAGGCGGGCTGGTCACGGCGTGGCACCGTCCCGCTGCCGGGCGATGCCGGAGTTGGCTGCAGCGGGTGGTGAGCGGACCGAGCCGTGCCGCTGAGGTCACGAACGCCACGCCACGCGGAATCCGTTGACGGTCGTTGAGTTCGTTTGCCGACTCGGCGCGGCATAATCCATCGAGACGTTGTGGGAGAAAAACCGACCGACCGACTGTTACCCGAGGTGGCTGACGCTGCGGTTTACAGCCCGTTGATAAACGTTTCGACGACCGAGAGACCGAACAGCTTGCTGCCGACCGAGGCATGACTGGCAGATCCACCGAACGACAACTCGAACCGCGCCGATCGATGATTCGGAGAGGAGTGATTTTGAGTTTCACGGGAGTCGACAGCGAGGATGCTGTCGCCGAAGCTGTCGTGAGCGTGCTCGAACGCGAGAATGCGCGTGATTTCACGCTGTGGCCGAAACTCGCCGAGTCCGGCCTGCTCTCGGTCGCATTGCCCAAGCGCTGCGGGGAGGATACGGGCCTGCTCGAGGTATCGGCGATGCTCACCGAGCTCGCCGCCGACGCTGTCCAAGTGCCGGCATTGACGACATTCGGCTTCGGAGTGCTACCGCTGGTGGAAGCCGCTCCGAAAAGTTTGACGCAGCGAATTCTCTTTGCTGTAGCGCAGGGCGCGATACTTACTGCCGCGCTCAACGAGCCCGGTGCGCCTTGTGTGGCGACCCCGAGAACAGTGGCGGTGATCAAGGGTGGGTCGGTGCGGATCACCGGTCACAAGGTGCGCGTCCCGTATGCCGGGTCTGCGCGCTGGATTCTGGTGCCCACGGATTGTGGGGTGGCCGTCGTGGATTCCTGCGCAGCCGGTGTCAAGTGTGTCCGAAGCCCCGGTGTGAGTAGTGCACCGGAGTATTCGGTGTACTTGGAGCAGGCCGAGATCCCAGCAGAGCAGCTGTTGATCGACGGCGCCGCGACGTTGCAGCGGCTGGCGGTGGCGACAATCGGGTCCGTCGCCGACGGGTTGCTCAAAGGACTGCTGAGGGTGCTCACCGAACACATCCGGATCCATCGTCGGTTCGGGCTGGTGCCCGCCGAGGTCCGCGCGGCAAGACGGGAGTTCGAAGAGGTCCATGACATGTCGCGGCTGTTGCAGACAGCATCGCGATCGGCGAATCAGTTGCTGTCGCACCGAGACGACCATCCCGAGTACGACGAACGGGTCCGCGACGAGCTCGGGACGCTCGCTCACTGGATCACAGCACAGCTGCCCGCGGCTATGAGCAAATGTCACCGGTTGCACGGCGGTCCCATTACCGCAGAGCCGTTCCGCCGCTACTACGCACAAGTCGAGGACCTGGTGCGCTGGCTCGGCGATGACTCGTTCCCGATGTTCGCTGCCTTGCGGAAGGCCGCGTCCTCCCGGGCTTGACCAGCCGCAAGTGCGGAGAACGGAAGACCTCATGATCGGAGTTGCGATGGCGGAAGGCGGAAACGGCGCGGGAGCATGGCCGGCTGTCGACCCCACACCCGTGGTCCGCACTGCGGCCTGGTGCTGGCAGGGCCCGCCCGGACCGCAGCGAGCCCTTGCTGGGCGGGCCTTCTCGTCCCGGGCCGGGCCGTCGGCAACGACTTGCCGACGGCCCAGCCGCATCACCTGTCAGACGTAGGTGTAACTGACGCCGTTACTGGTTCCACCTGCGGTGATGACGGTGATATCCACCGTCCCCGTCCCGGGAACAGCGATCGCGGTGATCTGCGTATCGGAATCCACGGTGAAGTCGGATGCCACGATGCCGAACCGGACCGATGCGCCGGTAGCGAGACCTGTCCCGGTGAGGACAACCATGTTCCCGCCTGCTTCGGGTCCCGACGCCGGGTTGACCGACGTCAGAGCGGGAACCGGAACATAGGTGTAGGACACGCCGTTGCTGGTTCCATTCGGTCCGGTGGCGGTGACCTGGACCGTACCCGTTCCGGCAGGAGTGAAAACAGCGATCTCCGTATCGGAGTCGACGGTGAACGACGTCGCCGGCGTGCTTCCGAACGTGACCGCGGTGACTCCGGTCAGGCCGCTCCCGTTGAGGTAGACGAGGTGTCCGCCTGCTTCCGGACCCTGGAACTGGAAGATCGACGCCAGTGCCGGGACATAGGCGTAGGAGACGCCGTTGCTGGCACCACCCACAGCGGTGACGGTGACCTGCACGGTGCCCGTCCCCGCCGGGGAGACGGCCGTGATCTGCGTATCGGAATCGACAGTGAACGACGTCGCCGCCGTACTTCCGAACAAGACCGCACTGGCAGTGGACAGGTTCGTACCGGTGAGCGTGACTGTGGTCCCGCCTGCGGCCGAGCCCGAACTCGGGCTGACCGACGTCAGAGCGGGAGCCGGAACATAGGTGTAGAAGACCGCGTTGCTGGTGCCGCCCGGTGTGGTGACGGTGACCTGCACGGTGCCCGTCCCCGCCGGGGCGACGGCCGTGATCTGGCCGGCGGAGTCCACGGTGAACGAAGTCGCCGGTGTCACACCGAAACCGACCGCGATGGCTCCGGTCAAGTTCGTCCCGGTCAAAGTGACGGTTGTCCCGCCGGCCTCCGGGCCCGCACTCGGACCGACCGCGGTGAGAGTGGGAGCCGCGGCACAGCTGCAGGGAGTACAGTTACCCGTCTTCGTGATGGTGAACTGCAGCGTCCCGGTCACGGTAATGGTCGTGGTACTCGCGCATGGTGAATACGTATAGGAGACATCATTACTGGTTCCACCCGGGCCGGTGACGGTGACCTGCACGGTGCCCGTCCCCGCGGGAGCGGTGGCGGTGATCTGCGTGGGGGAATCGATGGTGAAGGCGGCTGACGTGGTACCGAATTGCACGCTTGTGGTATCGGCGAAGCCGGTACCGGTGATCGTGACGCTGGTACCCCCCGTCGCGGGGCCGGACATCGGGGCGAGGGAAGTGATGGTAGGCATGGCGCTGCCCCTCTATTGCTGAATAGTTCCTGGGCACCGTGTGGTGCTCGGTGGTGTCGGCGGCCCGCCTTTTCCATTAACGCCCCTGCACCGGTTGCCGAGCAATGCATCTTCGATCCGGTTTAGTCCGTTTCCAATTCGGCTTTCGAGCGGCAGCCGCTATCTTGTCGAGCATCGTTTCCGAAGGGGCAGGAGGACACGAGACCGGGCCGCCGGCACATCGTGCCGGCGGCCCAGCCGAATCACCTGTCAGATGAAGGTGTAGGCGACGCCGTTACTCGTCCCACCTCCTGTCGTCGCGGTGATCTGCACGGTGCCGGTTCCGGCGGGAGAGACTGCCGTGATCTGGGTCGCGGAGTCGACCGTGAACGAAGCCGCCGGTGTCGCACCGAAATCGACTGCGGTGGCGCCGGTCAGATCGGTTCCGGTGAGAACTACCGTCGTGCCGCCCGCTGCCGCCCCCGAATTCGGGTTGGCCGTACTCAGCGTGGGCGCCGGGACATAGGTGTACGTGACACCGTTGCTGGTTCCGCCCGCCGTGATGACAGTGATCTGCACAGTCCCTGTCCCCGGAACAGCGGTCGCGGTGATCTGTGTATCGGAGACGACGGTGAAGTCGGACGCGGAGATACCGAACATGACCGCGCCCGTAGTGGACAGGCCCGTTCCGGTCAGGGTGACCGTGTTACCGCCTGATTCGGGCCCTGAGGTGGGGCTGTCCGAGGTGAGGGTGGGCACCGGGATATAGGTGTAGGACACGCCGTTGCTGGTGCCATTCGGGCCGGTGGCGGTGACCTGCACGGTGCCCGTCCCCGCCGGGGCGAAGGCCGTGATCAGCGTGTCGGAGTCGACCGTGAACGACGTTGCCGGTGTCGCGCCGAAGGCGACCGCGGTGACCCCGGTCAGGCCATTCCCCGTGAGGAAGACCTGATTTCCGCCTGCTTCTGGCCCTTGGAAGGGGAACGCCGAACTCAGGGCCGGGACATAGGAGTAGGAGACGCCGCTACTGGTACCACCCACGGTGGTGACGGTGACCTGCGCCGTTCCTGTTCCGGCGGGAGTGACGGCTGTGATCTGTGTGGGAGAGTCGACGGTGAACGACGTCGCCGGGTTCCCGTCGAAACTGACGTCGGTCGCTCCGGTCAGATCCGTTCCGGTGAGCACGACCGTCGTGCCGCCCGCTGCTGTTCCGGAATTGGGCACCACCGTGGTCACTGTGGGAACCGGAACAAAGGTGAAGGCCACACCATTGCTGGTACCACCGGGGGTAGTGGCGGTAACCTGCACTGTCCCCGTTCCGGCCGGAGAGACCGCCGTGATCTGCGTCGGGGAGTCGACCGTGAACGAAGCCGCCGGTGTCGCACCGAAACCGACCGCGGTCGCTCCCGTCAGATCCGATCCGGTCAGCACGACCGTCGTCCCACCCGCCACCGGTCCCGAACTGGGAACCGCATTGCTGAGAGCGGGAACCGGAATATAGGTGTAAGCGACGCCGTTGCTGGTGCCGCCCGCGGTGGTGGCGGTGACCTGCAACGTCCCGGTTCCGGCGGGAGTGACGGCCGTGATCTGTGTGGGGGAATCCACGGTGAACGAGGTTGCCGGTGTCGCACCGAAACCGACCGAGGTTGCCCCGGTCAGATCGGTTCCGGTGAGGACAACCGTCGTCCCGCCCGCTGCGGTTCCCGAGTTCGGTGCCACCGTGGTCAGCGCCGGAGCCGGAACGTAGGTGTAGGCCACGCCGTTGCTGGTCCCGCCCACGGTAGTGGCGGTGACCTGCACTGTCCCCGTTCCGGCCGGTGAGATCGCCGTGATCTGCGTCGGGGAGTCGACCGTGAACGACGTTGCCGGTGTCGCACCGAAAGCGACGGCTGTCGTACCGGTGAGGTTGGTCCCGGTGAGAACGACTGTCGTGCCTCCGCTGACCGGACCTGAACTCGGCACCACCGTGGTCAGCGCGGGGGCCGGAACGTAGGTGTAGGCGACACCATTGCTGGTACCGCCCGCGGTGGTGGCGGTGACCTGCACGGTCCCGGTTCCGGCGGGCGCGACCGCGGTGATCTGGGTCGCGGAGTCGACCGTGAACGAAGCCGCCGGTGTCGCACCGAAAGCGACGGCTGTCGTACCGGTGAGGTTGGTCCCGGCGAGAACGACGGTTGTCCCACCACCCTCCGGCCCCGAATTCGGCACCACCGTGGTCAGGGCGGGGGCCGGAACGTAGGTGTAGGCGACGCCGTTGGTGGTTCCGCCCGCGGTGGTGGCGGTGACCTGCACGGTCCCGGTTCCGGCGGGCGCGACCGCGGTGATCTGGGTGGCGGAGTCGACGGTGAACGACGTAGCCGGTGTCGCACCGAAACTGACCGCGGTTGCCCCGGTCAATCCGGTCCCGGTCAGGACGACCGTCGTACCGCCGGTGACCGGACCCGCACTCGGTACCACGGTGGCCAGTGTGGGAACGGGGACGTAGGTGTACGTGACGCCGTTACTGGTTCCACCTACCGTCGTGACGGTGACCGCGACGGACCCCGTCCCCGCTGGGGTGACCGCGGTGATCT
Source organism: Nocardia sp. NPDC004573 (assembly GCF_053602135.1). Taxonomy (NCBI): domain Bacteria; kingdom Bacillati; phylum Actinomycetota; class Actinomycetes; order Mycobacteriales; family Nocardiaceae; genus Nocardia; species Nocardia sp. NPDC004573. The sequence goes on along the minus strand of NZ_JBSGDA010000017.1, from coordinate 107,598 downwards.
GGGTGGCGGAGTCGACCGTGAACGAGGCCGCCGGTGTCGCACCGAAAGTGACGGCTGTGGCCCCGGTCAGGTTGGTCCCCGTGAGAACGACCGTCGTCCCGCCGGTGACCGGCCCCGCACTGGGTACCACGGTGGTCAGAGTGGGAGCTGGGACATAGGTGTAAGCGACGCCGTTGCTGGTTCCGCCCGCGGTGGTGGCGGTGACCTGCACGGTCCCGGTTCCGGCGGGCGCGACCGCGGTGATCTGGGTGGCGGAGTCGACGGTGAACGACGTAGCCGGTGTGCCACCGAAAGCCACCGCCGTCGTTCCGGTCAGCCCTGTCCCGGTGAGAACGACCGTTGTACCGCCGGTGACCGGACCGGAACTCGGCGCCACCGTGCTGAGCGTGGGAACCGCGACATAGGTGTACGTGACCCCGTTACTGGTTCCACCTACCGTCGTGACGGTGACCGCGATGGACCCCGTCCCCGCCGGGGTGACCGCGGTGATCTGGGTCGCGGAGTCGACCGTGAACGACGTTGCCGGTGTGGCACCGAAAGTGACGGCTGTTGTGCCGGTCAGATTGGTCCCCGTGAGGACGACTGTGGTTCCGCCGGTGACCGGCCCCGCACTGGGCACCACGGTGGTCAGGGTCGGAGCTGGGACGTAGGTGTAGGCGACGCCGTTGCTGGTTCCGCCTGCGGTGGTGGCGGTGACTTGTACGGTTCCTGTTCCGGCGGGTGCGACGGCGGTGATCTGGGTCGCGGAGTTGACCGTGAACGAGGTTGCCGGTGTGGCACCGAAAGTGACGGCTGTAGTTCCGGTGAGGTTGGTCCCCGTGAGGACGACTGTGGTTCCGCCGGTGACCGGCCCCGCACTGGGCACCACGGTGGTCAGGGTGGGAGCTGGGACGTAGGTGTAGGCGACGCCGTTGCTGGTTCCGCCTGCGGTGGTGGCGGTGACTTGTACGGTTCCTGTTCCGGCGGGTGCGACGGCGGTGATCTGGGTCGCGGAGTTGACCGTGAACGAGGTTGCCGGTGTGGCACCGAAAGTGACGGCTGTAGTTCCGGTGAGGTTGGTCCCCGTGAGGACGACTGTGGTTCCGCCGGTGACCGGCCCCGCACTGGGCACCACGGTGGTCAGAGTGGGAGCTGGGACGTAGGTGTAGGCGACGCCGTTGCTGGTTCCGCCTGCGTTGGTGACGGTGACTTGTACGGTTCCTGTTCCGGCGGGTGCGACGGCGGTGATCTGGGTCGCGGAGTTGACCGTGAACGAAGTAGCTGGTGTGGCACCGAAGTTGACCGCGGTGGCTCCGGTGAACCCTGTTCCGGTCAGGACCACTGTCGTTCCGCCGGTCACTGGTCCCGAACTGGGGACCACTGTGGTCAGAGTCGGTACGGGGATATAGGTGTAGGACACCCCGTTGCTGGTTCCGCCTGCGGTGGTGACGGTGACTTGTACGGTTCCTGTTCCAGCGGGTGCGACGGCGGTGATCTGGGTCGCGGAGTTGACCGTGAACGAAGTAGCCGGTGTGCCACCGAAAGTGACGGCTGTGGCTCCGGTGAATCCTGTTCCGGTGAGCACGACCGTCGTTCCGCCCGCCGCTGGTCCGGAATTCGGCACCACCGAGGTCACGGTGGGCACGGCGACGTAGGTATAGGGGAGTCCATTGCTGGTGCCACCAGCAGTGGTGACGGTGACCTGTACCGTCCCTGTCCCCGCGGGAGCGACCGCCGTGACCTGCGTGCTGGAATTGACCGTGAACGAGGTCGCCGGTGTACCACCGAAAGTGACCGCGCTGGTGGTGGACAGCCCCGTGCCGGTGAGCACGACCGTTGTGCCGCCGGTGACCGGCCCCGAACTCGGGGTGAGCGACGTGAGGCTGGGAACTCCGGCATAGGTGTAGGCGACGCCGTTGCTGGTTCCACCCGAGCCGGTGACCGTGACCTGGACGGTACCGGGCGACCCGGCGGGAGCGGTGGCCGTGATCTGAGTAGGCGAATTGACGGTGAAAAGTGTTGCGGTGCTGCCGAACCGTACCGTCAGCGGGCCGGTGAAGTTGGTGCCGGTGATCACGACACTGTTGCCGCCCGACGCGGGTCCCGCGGTCGGCGAGATGGATGTAATGGTCGGGACGATGACATAGACGAAGGTGACCGGGTTGCTGGTACCACCCGGCCCGGTCACGGTGATCGACACGATGCCGGTCCCGGCCGGGGAGACGGCAGTGATCTGGGTGTCGGAATTGACCGTGAACGAAGTAGCCGGTGTGCTACCGAAATTGACCGCGGTGACTCCGGTCAGGCCCGAACCGGTGAGGGTGACCGTCGTCCCACCCGAAGTCGACCCTTGGCTGGGACTGACACTGCTCAGGGAGGGAACAGGCAGATAGGTATAGGAAACCCCGTTGCTGGTCCCGGCCGCGGTGGTGACGGTGACCTGGACGGTACCCGCTGACCCAGCGGGCGCGATGGCCGTGATCTGGGTGGAGGAGTTCAGCGTGAATGTGGTTGCCGTGGTGCCGAATCTGACCGTCGTGGGACCGGTGAATCCGGTGCCGGTTATCGTGACGCTGTTCCCCCCCGTCGTTGGACCCGACACGGGGGAAATGGAAGTGATCGTAGGCATGGCGGAGCCTCCTAGTCGCTGTGATGCTGGTTGCTCTGCACCGGATTGGTGCACGACTCGATTTGCGGCCCGCTCTTCCATTAACGCCCCACGACTAGTTGCTGGGCAACATGTCTGCGATCCGTTTTCGTCCGTTTTTGATGTCGGCGACGGAGACGAGTAGCGGCTTGTCGGATGCTTCGCTACCGCGAGACCAGTTCCTCGCGTGCCCGGTTCAGCCCGGGACGGTCCAGCCGGGCTCGGCGGTTGCGTGGTCGGCCTTGCGGCCGCGATCCTGACCCGGCATGCGCTTGCCGCCGCGCAGATCGTTCTCCAGCGGAGCGTGTTCCGCGGACCCATCCACGCGGAGCACTCCGGGGAATAAGGCACATCGGCCCGATAATTGTGCGCGACCTCGGATTTCCCGTTCGCGGTACGAGAACCCATCAGGGGTTTGCGCGGGTGACGGCTGGATGGTGGGCAGCTGGTGCCGCCGCAGCCAGCCCTGTCGGCGCGTTGCCGGGGCGGCGTAGGGTCCGGCTGGTCATGCTGATCCCCCTCAGCTGCCTGACGCCCGCACGAGCAGGAGGCCGCCGCTGCCGATTTCTGCCGGTCCTGAGCATCGACCCGCAGCAAAATCGAAGCGCGGGCAGTCCTACCGGGTCGACCACGAACGACAACGGCCCGATCCTCGTCGGTGACCTGCGGGCGAACTCATCGAATGGCACATACCGTGACCGCACCCGCCCGGGCCCGGCTGCTCGACGCCGATGGCTTCACGACCAGCCGTAGCGATGCTGTCGAGGATCAGCCGCTACGCGATGCACGAGTTCCATTCGGCGTCGTAGGCGGGGCGCCACCGGTAGTAACTGGAGTCCAGATTGCCGCTCATGGACGGACGCCCGTACTCGGGTTTCCACCCATACCAGTGGTGTGTTGCACGGCCCGGCGGCGGTGCGCGGACGTAGCTGTGGGTATGGCAGTGATCCCACACGCTCGCCTGGACGCTCACACAGCCCGCGCAGGCGGTCGATCGGAGGTCTTTTGATTTCGGCATCCCGACTCGATCTTCTTCATGGATCGGTCGGCGTCGACGACGAGTGTGGGCCCAGTCGGCAACGCCTCCTCGCTCATCGTCGCCGGCATCGGGATCGCGCAGCGGCCCGTTGGTGCCAGGGTGCCGGCGCGTCCAACGACTCGGTGACCGGGCAATGGACCCGCCGGCCACGCGATCGAGCGCCCCCGCGGCGGGCTGACGATCAGCCGTCGATGGGCACGGTCACGGCCTGGCAGTGCTGCTCACAACCGTGCAGACCGACGACTCACCATCGCTCCCGCCGCTGCTCGACGCGGTCGCGATGCCCCGCCTCGACGGTGGCCCACCCCGACGTAATCCCGATGTGGTGAACGCCGACCGTGCTCCTGCTGCACCGTCGAACCGAAAGGTTGTGCGCAGCAAAGCATTCGAGTCGGATTCCGCAATGCCGCGACCACGTCGCCAATCGCAAACGCACGGGCGGCTCCGGTCGCCGGCCACTACCGAGTCGGACTCGCCCTGGCCCTCATCGTCGAATTGCTCGAATCATTGCGAGACACAACCTGGTCGTGGCGGCCGATTGCCGAGGGACGCTGGACCTCGTCGACCGACCTGTTGTCGCCGAGCGCTGCCCGCCGGAATCGACCGCCACGTCCTGCCCCGTTGGAGCCCTTCCGAGCTGGACCGGGTAGAAGCTCGCGTGCCACCGCGTGTGGGCCCCGGGGCATCAGTTCATGCGGAGGTGGGGTCGAACTCGGCGGTGACGCGGTCCACGAGCTTCTTGGCTTCGGAGCTGTCGTGGTCGGTGGGCAGCTCCACGGGCTGTCCGTCCAGCGGAACGGTTATCGGCCGACGGTTCGCCAGCACCTTTCCGGCACCGTCGCCGAGCGGTAGACCGGCCGCCGCCCGAATGCGGTCCATCACGATGTCGGTGCCGACCGGGGGGAGGGCTACGACACCCTGCGGCCACTGCACGCCGTTGATTTCGAAGAACCCATGGTAGCCGCCTATGTGCTGATACCCGACCTGGTTCCAGTACAGATCATCTGGCGTCGAGCCTTGCGTTTGGTCTATCTCATTGTTGAACGTGCCCTGGAACACGCCGCTGGTGGGGTCGAAGTGTGCATATTGGCCTGACATGGACGCCTGCATCTTCAGCAAGTCGAACACAACCTCCATACCACCGGGGGCAGGCCGGTTGTTCTTGGAGTAGAGAGCCTTGGCGCCATCAATGTCGGGCGGGTTCCACATGTGCGGGACGACGTCGAGGTCGTTGGCGTAGCGCTTCACTTGTTGCAGGCGCTGGGTGGTGTAGTTGACGAATTCCTGATTGCAGAAACTCGGTCCGGCGGTGGATAGCACGCTGATCCTGGCTTTCTCGGAATTGTCCCAAAGCCACTGGGTGTCACGCAGGAACAGGGCCAGCGTGAGTGACAGGGCACCACCGAGGCTGTGGCCGGTGACGGTCAGGTCGATCGCCTTGTCGCCGAGCCCGCTCAGGAACTCCGGCAAGCTGTGACCGGCGCCGGGACGAGGCCCGGAGGGTCTGATGCCGAGGAGGGTTTTCACCCCGATGGCCGTGCCGATCGTGTGCCAGGCCGCGTTATTCGCGAACCACGGCGTCTGGAGAATGAAGGAGTCCTCGACCAGCCAGTCGAACACCAGTGCGTCGCTGCTGCCGGCCATGGCGATCACATACCGGGAGCGATCCTCCATGCTTCGCACCATGTACAGGGCGTTGACTGCGTACAAGTCGGTGTCGAACAGCGCGACTCCCGGACCCCAGACGATCTCCCACCCTCCGATGACCTCCTGGTTGGTGTCGAGATACTGCTGGATCTTCTGAGCGAGCGTGCCTTCCAGGTCGCTGTCCACTTTGCTGATTCCGTTGACCAGATTCGCGTACTCGCACAGCTGGTATGCGATCTTGTCTTGCAGAGTCGGCTCATTGGTCGTCGTGGATCGTGCAGTCATGTACCGCTCCTTACCGTGTGAGTTTCATCCGAAACAGAGGAGAAAGCGGTGACGCGAATTGCGCCCGCGCCGGGGAAAGAACATCCCGGACCGGTAGCTGTGTATAGGAGTCTAGACGATCCACCACACCTGCGGGCGAATAACCTGCCTGTCCGGGACCACGTCGTCGCCCACCGACAGAGGATCGGTTCCCTTCGACGATGACGCACCGGCGCCAGGTCCGGTTGTAGTCGGCCCGGGGGATCCAAGTCTGCGAGAAGTCACGCTCAACGGGGGGTATGGCTTTTCGGTGGTGTGTACCCGTCTGGCCATCGCGTGGTGTCGTCGTAGTAGACGCCGAAGAGGTTCGCCCCGGTGAGGTCGGCACCGGTGAGATCGGCACGGGTGAGATCCGTGAAGATCAGTTCGGCGCGGGTGAGGTTCGCGCTTTTGAGGTCTGCGCCGGTGAGGTCGGTTTTCAACAGGACTGCGTCGCGTAGGTCCGCGTCCAACAGGTTCACGTCCGTGAGATTCGTGCCGAAGAAGGAGGACTCTTTGAAAGAGGAGGCGTACATGAACGCCGAGGGGAGATCCCCGTGGTCGAAGCTGACCCGGTCGAAGTGTGCCTCGGACAGGTTCATTCCGGTCAGGCAGGTGTGTTCGAGCGCAAGTTTGTCCTTGTTGTCGTGGCGGATGTCGCGCCTACCGATCACGGTGAGCGCAGCCTGAATGTCGACCGGGACCGGTTCACCGAAGGGCACACGTTCGCACGCCGATGCGGTGGTGTGGGTGCGTAGAAACGCCGAGAGCACCGCGAACACTGTCGGGTGGTCATCGGGGGAGTCCTTGGCGAGGCGTTCGAGCAGATAGATCCCCGAGAGACGGACGTCGGTCTTGTTGGAGGCGAGTTGTTCGGCTGCCAGCCGAAAGCGGTCGGTGACCGCTGTCTGCTGGGTGGCGCTCAGCGACTGGGCGGTGAACCAGAGGGCACCGGCGGCGGTGAGTGTCGCGCTGAGGGTGGCCACCGTCGTTGCGATCGCCGCGGTCTTCGTCCAGCCGGACCAGTGCAATGCCCGCCTCAACCGTGACGTCGGCGTAGGGCGGCTGGGCGGGAGCAGGGAACGGCTCCGGCCCGCGACCCCACCGCGGCGCCGCCGTGGCCGTGTGCCCTCCGATGTCCTCGTCGACACTCCACAACGGTAGCTGAAGTGTTGCTCTGATCCCTCTGTGGGTGTCTGCGCGGCTCAGTTTCCGCGTGTTCTCCACTGCGTGGGGCTGCAACCGTAGCGTTGAGGAAACCAGCGGGAGAATTTGCCAGGGGAGGAGAAGGACAGCAGCTCGGCAATCGCGGTAATGGTGTGGCGGCGACTGGAGGCGATCCTCGGACTCCGTCGGCCCGGGCGAGTGCGTGACCAGTATCGGCCATACCTAGCGCAGGCGCTCCGGCTACCGATGCGTCTTTTCTACCTATCCCGCAATCCTCGGTTTGTCGGTGGTCGGCGGCTACGCCCAGCGGGATCGAGGGGTTCTCGCCGGATGTGGTCGCCAACCGCACCGCGGAACGCGCGGTGATGACGGCGAAGAAACCCGGTCGGCACTCCACCCCCGGGTTCGGACGTTCGAAGGCCGGCCTCCGCGCTCGAGGGAGACCGGTGGAAAGGGTTGCCGTCGGCCGAGGCAGACGCTTGTCTGAGCCGGCCGGCACGAACAGAAATGGTGTCTGCGATGACCGACGTACTGCCCCTTGCCTACGGGTATCTGCGCGACGATCTGCTCGGCGAACGCGACGCAGCAGAAGACACATTACGAGCTGCCGCGATCGCGCTCGGCTACGAGCTCGGAACGGTGTTCCACGAGCCACGGTGCCGGAGCGAGGGGCTTCCACCGGCGTTCGTCGATCTGCTCGCCGAATGTCGGCGGGCAGCCGCGGAGGCGGTGATCACACCGCACGGCCATCTGTCCGAGACAGTCTCCCGAACCGTTCTGCAGACGGCCCTGATAGCGCGTTGCGAGTTGGTCGTCCACGAGGTCGGTTCCTGATGCCGAACAGACCCGACACGATCCGCCGCCCCGCTTCGGTGCGGTCCACCTGCCCATCGCCCGCAGCGCCGAAGCCCGCTCCCGTGGCACGTTCTAAGGCCACGCTGCGCTCGTACCCCGAATCCACGCCGTTGGATTCCGGTCCGACCAGGCACCTGACCCTGGCCGATTGGAGAGCAGTGGCCGGTTGGCTCGATCCCGGCCGTACTCCGCTCGAGGGTTGGATGGGTTCGGAGTGACTGGTTGCGCGCGCTTCTGTATCACCGTTCGACGGTGTTGAAGATCCTGCCATGGCTGAGTCAGGGGTCTCACCGGCGTCGGGTGCGGTCTGGCCGGTCGGTCATGCTGTGGCGTTGCTGCGAGATCCGCTGACGTTTCTCTCCTCTCTGGCCGACGCCGGCGATGAGCTCGTGAAGATACGAATCGGTCCTGGGGCCGCGGTCGTGGTGTGTGACCCGGACCTTGTCGATCGAGTCCTTCGTGACGATCGCACTTTCGACAAGGGTGGCCCGCTCTTCGATGTAGCGCGAAACGTGGTGGGGGACAACGTGATAACCTGCCCACACAGTATGCATCGGCGGCAGCGGCAATTGATCCAGCCGACGTTCAGCCGCTCCCGGCTCGAAAACTACGGCCGAGCGATGACGGCCGAGGCCGATGCTATGACCGCCGCTTGGCGCGACGGTCAGGTCGTGGATATGTTGGCCGAGGCTTTGCGCCTGACTACACAAACGGTGATGGCGACCATGTTCTCCGGCGCACTCGCACCGCACGTCCGCGATCGAGCATTGGATGATGTCACGGTTATCGTCAAGGGGCTGTACCGGCAGATGCTGTCGCCGCCGGTGCTGAATCGGATACCGACTCCCGGGAACCGCCGGTATGGGCGAGCGCGCGCAAGTCTCCGCGAGTTGATGACGACAATTGTCGCGGAGCGGCGGATCGATGGCACCGACCACGGGGACCTTGTTTCGGCCATGCTCACGGCCCGAGTCCCCACCGAGACAACCGCAGCCGTCGACACCGGCGTCGGCATGACCGACAGCCAGATCTGCGATCAGCTCATGTCCTTCTTCATCGCCGGATCAGAGACCACCGCGAGCGCGCTGGCCTGGGCATTACATCTGCTCGTGGCCCATCCCGACATCGAGGAACGTCTGCACGAGGAAACGGACCGGGTGCTCCACGGGGCTCCGGCTCGCTACCAGGACCTGCCCTACCTGCCGCTGACGGGGCGCATCATCGCCGAAGCATTGCGGCTCTATCCTCCCGGCTGGTTGTTCACCAGAACGGTCACCGCCGATACGCGACTGGGCAGCTACGACCTTCCCGCCGGAACCTCTCTGGTGTACAGCCCCTATCTCCTGCACCTGCGCAGCGATCTCTATCAGCACCCGAATCGGTTCGATCCCGACCGATGGGACGCCCCACAGCCGCCGGTCCGGCGGAAGGCGTTCATGGCATTCGGCGCCGGCCCGCGGCGATGCGTCGGCGAGGCATTCGCTGTCACCGAACTGTCACTGGCACTGGCCACGATCGCCAGCCGGTGGCGGATACGCCATCGAGTCGGCGAACGGGTCCGTCCTGCGGTGGCGATGGCCCTGCATCCCCGCGAACTGCGGATACGCATCCAGTCAGCCAGTCGGGGCGTTGCTCGGCCGTCAGCAGAAGGTCACCGATGAGGGTTTCCGAACAGCCTGCTCTGCCCGGGATCTTCTGCCCGATCGAATCGAACATCCATCCTGCGGTCGACACGATCGAAAACCGGTCGATCGATTGGTTGAGGGTCGGCGCGTTCCTCGATGACCCCCACCAGGGACGCGCACTGGTCGCGACCAGATCGGCCGAGTTCATGGCGAGGATGGCACCGCACGGCTGCGTTGATCGACTGCAGATCGCTTCGGATTGGGCCTACTGGGGGTTCGCATTCGACGATCGCTTCGACCGTGGCCCGCTGTCGAAGGATCTCGGTGGGTTCGTGTCCTATGCCAACAAGATCGTACGTGTGCTGGAGGCGCCCGGATCGCAGTTGGTGGAGGCGGATCCGCTGGTGCGCGGGCTCATCGATATCTCGACACGGTTCGCCGATCGTGTGACACCGGTTCAGCATCGTCGATGGATTCAGGCCCACCGTGCCTGGCTGTTCGGGGTCTGCGCCGAGATGAGTACGACCACGACGCCGAGCATCGACGAGTACCTCGCCATCCGGATCAACAACGCGGCAGGCGAGGTCGTCACCGTCATCACAGAACTGGTGAACGAGTACGAACCTCCCGCGGCGGAGTTGGAGCTGCCGAGGGTCCGGGCACTGACCGAGATGGCACGTGTGCTCGCGGCACTGGACAACGACTTGCACTCCCACCCCAAGACAGTGGCTTTGAACGAAAGCAACCAATACAACCTGCTGACGGTGATCGCGGCGCGCCATGCCTGCGGACCGGGCGAGACCATCGCTCGAGCCGTGCGGTTGCGCGACCGGATCATGTGCCGGTTCCTCCTCGCCGGAGCACAGACCAGTGGGCTGAGCAGAGACACCCGTCACTATCTCCACGGTCTACGGCATGTGGTCCGCGGCAACCTCGATTGGGCGCTCGACGTGGAACGGTACACAGTCGACGGTCGAACTGTGGCCGACCGTTTCACTATCAACGATTCACCTACCGATTCATCGCCCGATGCCCCAGGGCTGTCGTCGATCAACTGGTGGTGGCAGGTATGACGATGTGATTCGTGCAGGTTGTCCATGCCGAGCTCATGCCGGCGACAGCAGTCGCCGGCATCGATGGCTGTGTGCGAATCAAGTTTCACCGACCGGAGAAGCTGTCTCGCGCGGCCGGGCTTCAGCCGACATCGGCGAAGAACCGCCGGATGTCGCCGACGAGCAGCTCGGGGGCCTCGTGCGCGGCGAAGTGGCCCGCGGCATCGTTCGGGCCCCCGATCGCCGAGCCTGCGTCGTAGGAATTCCAGCTGACGATGTTGCTGTGGTCACGCTCGGCGAACCGGCGGATCGATTGGAAATCGCCCTTGAACATGGCAAGTGCGGTGGGGGTCGTGGTCGGGCCGGTCGGGCGGTCGGTGCTGTGCGCCTCCTCGTAGTAGTACCGGACCGAGGAGGCCGCGGTGCCGGTCAACCAGTAGAGGGCAACGTTGCCGATCACGAAATCGGCGTCCAGGCTTTCACCGAAAAGCTGAGCGTTCCAACCCAGCAGGCCGATCGGCGAATCGGAGAGCGCGTAGGCCAGCGTCTGCGGCTGCTGGCTGCACAGGATGTTGAAGCCCATCTTGTTGTCCTGGAACCACTTCAGGTGTTCGAGCGCCGCCAGATCCGCCGGCGAGAGGCCGACGAACTCGGCGGGGTCGCCGGAAGGGAACGAAAACAGTTGCGTGACATGGACCCCCACCACCCGGTCCGGCGCCAGGCGACCGATTTCCGGGGAGACCATCGAGCCGCCGTCGTTGCCGATCGCACCGAAGCGCTGGTAGCCGAGCCGATCCAGCAGTTCGATCCAGGCCTTGGCGACACGCCGCATGGTCCAACCGGTGCTGTGCGTCGGGCCGGAGAAGCCCATGCCGGGCAGCGCCGGAATCACCAGGTGGAAGGCGGGATCCTCAGCAGACTCCGGCGCGGTCAGCGACTCGATGATGTCGAGGAACTCGAGCACCGAGCCGGGCCAGCCGTGCGTGAGGACCACCGGCAGCGCGTCCGCGCGAGCTGACCGGATGTGCAGGAAGTAGATGTTCTCGCCATCGATCTCGGTGGTGAACTGCGGGTAGGCGTTCAGCTTCGCCTCGAGCGCCCGCCAGTCGAAGGTCTCCAGCCAGTACTGCGCCAGGCTGCGCACCCGATCCTCGGGCACCCCGTAGGAGTCGCCGACGCCGGGCAGTTCGCTCGGCCACAGGGAGCGGCGCAAACGGTCGGCCAGATCGTCGAGCTTGGTCTGCGGAATGTCGACCTGGAAAGGCTCGATGGTGCTCACGGCGATCTCCTTTGGAAACGGAATGCTACGTTCTGTTTCAACCTTAACAGAACGGATCATTCCGTTTCAAGCTCTGGGTCGTGCCGAACCCGGGTGGTGCTCCAGCCCAGAAGGCCTTACATAGCCGAGAGGCGCAGGCGGCCCGCAACGGCGGGGTGGTCCTGGACGTCGTTGATTTTTGGCGGCGAGCACGCGGCGAACTCGATCGGATGAACGGAGTATTCGTCGACGTTCGAGCGCTAACCGGGCCCGGTGGTGTCCGATGGCTTCGTCACCGGCGTGACGGTGCCTTCTTTGCTGGGGATCAGAGACGAGGATTCGAACGGCCGCGCTGTGGCCTGCGCGCGGCTTCGGCGCTCACGTGAGCCTGTCGATCGGCAGGTACGAAAGAGCGGATAGCCGCTCGGGAGCCGATCATCAATTTGTGAAGCACGGCGGCCATTTGCGCGTCGACAGTCTTGTAGGAGCTGCCGCGCCGGGCAGCGATGGCCGTGTTGGTCCACCCCGCCGCGGCGAGTACGGCGACCTCCTGCTCGGCCTCCGACAGCTGCTGCCACGGTGAGGGGCGGCCGCGCCGGACCGGATGCTCGACGGGCAGTTTGTCCATGGACAGGTTTCCCAATGCCAGCTGCGCCACTTCGCCCAGCTCCGGCCGCAACAGCGCACCCTCTCGTTCGGCCTCCGCGAAGGCGTCGTCCCCCAATATTCTCCGGGCGGTGTCTGCGGCGAGTTCGGTCTCGGTGGCGAACGGGCCGAGGTGGGCGATATCCACGCCGAGCCCTTCACGAAGCGTGGCCCCGCCGCCGATCAGGCGTGCGATGTCGCGCGCCTGGGCCGTCACGGCTGCGGACGGTTCATCGCCGACGGCGCCCACCATGCGAGCCAGGGTCCATGCCAGCATGTGCACGGCCCATACCGCGCCCCACCGGTCGCGCATCGCGAGCTGTTCCGACAATGTCGCGCGCCCGAGGGCAAGCGCCTCGTGCATGTCGCCGTGCTTACTCGACGCGACCACCCATGCCAGCTTCGCCCAGCAGATCGCCCATTGGGCACCCGAACGCTCGGCATTGCGGAGATGGGCGCGGCAGGTTTCCAGCGCTTGTTCGGCTGTGCCGAAGAACGCGGCGGCCAGCGCTTCGAACAATTCGCTCATCGCGGCACCGCCCTCGTCCCCCTCGGCGGCGAAACGCGCCCGCGCCCGGGCCAGGACGTTGATCGCCCGCGTATCGCAGCGAATCAGCATCAGTTCCGCACCTCGGGCGAATTCGACCGCGGCGGGGAGCCCGAGGTCCACGTCCGGTTCCTCGCGCCAGCGCAATCGGTCTTCGCCGCCGGGCACGCAGCGGGCGACGCATTCGTCGAGCAGATGTTCGGCGTCATGGTGCACGCCCTGGCACATACTGATCCAGGCGATCAGCGACATCGCCACGACCTGCAGCGGCACCGGTTCGGGGTCGAGGTCCCGGGTTGCCGCGAGCGCGCGCTCGGCCCACCGGCGCGGTTCCCGCAATGAGCCGGTCAAGAACGGGATGCGCAAGGCGATCAGCCCGGCAGCGATCTCGAGTCCGACCGCCGACTCGCCCGGCGTGGCGATACTGCTCTCCATGGCCGACAGCAGGTTGTCCCAAGCGGCTCGCGCCCAATCGAGCAGCGCCTGCTCGTTGGGCCCGAACCAACCGGCACGGGCCGCGGCCACTTTGTCGCGGTAGTAGCGGCGGTGCCTGCGCGCCAGCCGGTCGGCTTCCGTACCGTGGTCCCGCAGGCGTTGCTGGGCGAAGAGGCGAATGGTTTCGGCCATCGAATAACGCACCGTGGTCTCGGTCAAGTGGATCGAGACCAAGGACTGATCCACCAACCGCACCAGCAGGCCTTCGATCTCGGCCCGGGCCAATCCGTCCGCACGGCCGGGGTCGTCGTCGGCGCACACCGCCTCGATGGCTTCCAACTCGGCACCGACATCCTGTCCGGCCGCGTCGGGGCTGTCGCTGCCCATGTCGTACCCGGCCGCGAATACCGACAGGCGGTCGAACAGCAGTCGTTCCTTGTCCCGGCAGAGCTCATAGGACCAAGCGATGACATCGCGGATGCCACGATGCCGGATGTCCGCTCCGACTCTGGGGCCGTTCTGCCACTGTAAGCGCCGGTCACCCGCCGCACCGCTGAGGTCACGCAGAATCATGGGCAGCGGCTGACGGGACAGTCGTGCGGCCGCCAGCCGGATATAGAGCGGGTGATTGTGTACATGCCGGCAGATCGCGGCAGCCAGATCGGTTTCCTCGTCGGCGAGGGTATGCCCGACAAGGTCGGCGCGGGCGCGGAACAAAGCAAGCGCCTGGTCATGCGACAGCGCGGGCACCGGCACCAGCTGTTCGTCGACCCACCCGATCGCCTCGCGGCTGGTGGCCAGCACGGTGAGCCCGGGTACCGCGTCGAGCAGGCCGGCTATCGCAGCGCCCGCACCGTCGAGCACATGTTCGCAGTTGTCCATGACCAGGATCGTCTGTACATTCCGCCCGGCTGCGTCGCGGCGGCGCAGCGTGTCCAGTACCGCGTCCCATGCCGACCTTCCGGAGAAATCGGCCTCGATCACCGAGCCCGCGATCTGTTCCTCCACCGCTGTCGCCTCCGCGCCCCGGGGCAGTACTGCCAGCCGTACCCAGTGCACCGGGACGCGTCGCGCCCGTTGGAAGCGCTGCACGGCCTCGGTCGCCAATCGGGTCTTTCCGATGCCACCCGCACCGATCAAGGTCACCAGGCGAGTACTGCCCAGCAACGCCATCCCGATTCTTTCCAGCTCCCGATCGCGGCCCACGAAATCGTTGGCCGCCGCGGGCGGCAATCCGCTGACAGAAGTTCGTCCTGCCGACACATTGGCAGCCTAGCTGAGCTAACTCAGCGTCTTCAGTGCCGCCGCGTCGTAGGGCTTCAGCTCATCGATCCGCCCCGCCAGGACCTTTGACGCCCACTCCGGGTCCTGGAGCAGGGCGCGACCCACGGCGACCAAGTCGAATTCGTCGCGCTCCAGGCGATCGAGGAGGTTGTCGAGGCTGCCGAGCTCGGCGCCCTCGCCCGTGAACGCACGGAGGAAGTCGCCGTCGAGGCCGACCGAGCCGACGGTGATGGTGGGCTTGCCGGTGAGCTTTTTGGTCCAGCCGGCCAGGTTCAGGTCCGAGCCGTCGAACTCCGGGCGCCAGTAGCGGCGGGTGGAGGCGTGGAAGGCGTCTACGCCGGCCGCGGCGAGCGGAGCCAGGATCGCCTCCAGCTCCTGCGGGGTCTCGGCGAGCCGCGCGTCGTAGGCCTCCTGCTTCCACTGCGAGTAACGGTAGATCACCGGGAAGCCGGGCGAGACGGCCGCCCGAACCGCGGCCACGACCTCGGCGGCGAACTTGGTACGGGCCACGGCATCACCGCCGTACCCATCGTCACGGCGGTTCGTCCGCGCCCACAGGAACTGGTCGAGGAGATAGCCGTGCGCGCCGTGCAGTTCGACGCCGTCGAAGCCGATGCGCTCGGCGTCCGCCGCGGCTGCGGCAAAGGCGCCGATGACGTCGTCCAGTTCACCCTGGGTCATCGCCTTACCGAGACCCTCGGTGCCGTCGACGCGGATACCGGAGGGGCCGACGGCGGGCGCATCGGGGTAGGGCGCGTCGCCCTGGTTGCGGACCATGCCGATGTGCCACAGCTGCGGCACGATCGTGCCGCCCGCCGCGTGTACGTCCTCGGCGACCTTCGCCCACCCCGCCAACTGCTCCTCACCGTGGAACCGTGGCACACGGTCGCTCTGCCCGGCGGACTCGTGGCCGACGTAGGTGCCCTCGGTGACGATCAGGCCCACACCGGCGGCAGCGCGGCGGGCGTAATAGGACCGCACGTCGTCGCCAGGCACGCCGCCAGGGGAGAACATGCGCGTCATCGGCGCCATCACGATGCGGTTCGGGACGGTCAGGCCGTTCAGCGTGACGGGCCGGGACAGGATCTCGGCCGTGCGAGAGACGTCGGACGCGGTGACGATCACTGGGTACTCCTCGTTCGATGGTTGAGAACTTCAAGCAATGGCCACACGCTAGGGGTAGATATTTGAGATAGTCAAGTTTCTGCGGATAAGCTGGCTGTCATGGCAGAAGCTCCCCGCGTCGACACGGCCCAGCTGATGGAGCTGCTCTCGGTGTCGCTCGGCGCCTACTACGGCGACTTCACCGCCGCGGCGGCGAGTGAGAACCTGACAGCGAGCCAGGGCAAGGCGCTGACCGTGCTGCGCCGGGGTCCCGTCGCGATGCGCGCGCTGGCCGAGACCTTGGCCTGCGACGCCTCCAACGTCACCGGGATCATCAACCGGCTGGAGAAACGTGGCCTCGTGCGCCGGGAGACCAGCACATCCGACCGGCGCGTCACCAATCTCGTCATCACGCCCGAAGGTGAGCAGGTGATCGATACGATCCGGGCGAAAATGCGCGCTACTCGAGACGGCCTGGACAGGCTCAGCGACCAGGACCGGGATTGTCTGTACGCACTGCTGGAACGGGTGTTCGTCGCCCGGCTCGGCACCCGAGCGTGAGTGTGGAGGCGCGTCGGCGTCCGTGGGCCGACCATCGGCAGGTTGATTGCGTGGCGGCGGAGTAAGTCTGTCGCGCGGCAGGCTGTTCGGTGCCCGATACGCCGGAGACGGGCACGAGTCGTAGTTGTGCGTGCCGGTGGCTGTCCGATTTCGTCGGCGGAACCATGTGGATCGCGGCGGCTGTCGCGGTGCCGCGATCCACATGATTCTGTCCCGGCTCATCGAACGCGGCCCGGCGTCGTGACGCGCGGTCTCCGATGAAGTTCAGGCCGGGATGCGGTCGTCGGTGAGGAAATCGTCGACGAAGCGCAAGGCCCGGTCCTCCAACGCCGCGAAGTGGGCGTCGCGCGCGGCGCCGGTGAGCGCGTCGTCGAGCAGCAGATTGCCCTCGGCGTCCAGGCGCTGTGGTTTCTCCTCGGCTCCGGGCAGCAGTCCCACCGTCGACTGCGTCAGGCCGCAGTAATAGGCAATTCCGTCGTTGAGCTGTGTGCTCAGTGCCTGCTGCATGAGGTCGACGACTCCGTCGTCGTCCGCCGCGCCGGCCAGGCCGAGCCACAGCATCCGCTTGCCCGCGAGCCGGGGTTTGCTGCGGCCGTAGGCGAATCCGTAGTTCCATACGCGATCGATCCAGCCTTTGAGGATCGCGGGTGTCTGCATCCAGTACACCGGGAACACCGCGACGATTACGTCGGCGGCGAGGATGCGCCGCATATGGTCCTCGACCTCAGGGGAGTAGGTCTTGTCCCGGTTGTTCCAGTCCGGGAGATCGGCGGCCGTCATTCGGGGATCGAATCGCTCGGCGTGCAGATCGAGCAGGTCGATCCGGTAGCCCGCCGCGGCGAGGCGGCGGACGGTCAGCCCGGCGATATGTGCGGTCAGCGAGTCGGGACGGGGATGGGCGACTACGACCAGTGCGGTGCGAGTGGCCGGGGCGTCCTCGATGGGGTGGCTCGGCACGGGGTCCTCCCTTGCGGTCCGGTTTCCGGACGATCGGTTGTGCGGTCGGGTTCCATTTCACACCCGATCTTGTGGACGATCTATGGGTAAAGATCTACATTCGATAGGAGTTCGTCTATTCTCGTGGAGTGGATCCCTTGAGTAAATTGCTGGGTGGCATCCGCGCCGAAGGAGCCGTACTCACCCACGCCGTCCTGGAGGCGCCATGGACCATCCGCTTCGCCGACCGTGCGCCGTTGACCATGGTGACGGTGCTGCGGGGCGGTGGCACACTGCTGCTTTCCGACGATGCGCAGCAACGGATCTCGGCCGGAGACACCGCGATCGTGCGTGGTCCGGAACCGTTCCTGCTCGCCGACCGGCCCGAGTCGGTCGACCTGCCACACGACGAATACGAGGTCGCCTGCTTCGCGGCGGATGCGGAATGCGAAGCGGGTCTGCAAGGCGGAAGGTGGGGTAAAGACCCGGCCGGCGAGACTGCGCTGATCGTCGGCGCCTATCGGGCCTCGGGTCGGCGCCATGAACGGCTACTGCGCGCGCTGCCACCCGTGCTGGTGGTGTCGGACGACCCGCAGGTATGCGCCTGGATGGAATCGGTCGCCGCGGACGCGGCCGCGCGGCCGGCCGGAGCCCAGGCGCTGATGGACCGGCTGCTCGACTGGGCGCTGGTGTGCACACTGCGTGACTGGTTCGACAAGGAGGCCGCCGAGGCCCCGGGATGGTATCGCGGGCCGGCCGACCCGGTGGTCGGGCCGGCGCTGGAGGCGATGCACCGGCAACCCGCCGCCGGCTGGACCGTGGCGTCCCTGGCGTCTCATGCGGGCGTCTCGCGTGCCCTGTTCGCGAGGCGTTTCACCGAGGTGATGGGGCGGTCGCCACTGGCGTACCTCACCGAATGCCGGATGGACGATGCGGAGGAACTGCTCTCCGACGGGACTCTCACCGTGGCGCAGGTGGCCAAGGCCGTCGGCTATGCGGATGCTTTCGGTTTCAGCGCGGCCTTCAAACGGCACCGGGGCATGCGTCCGAGTGAGTTTCGCACCACCTCGCGCTACACACCGACGCTGCCGATCCACTGAGCAAGTCCGGCGGCTTTCCCTCAGTTGGTTCGGGCGTCGTCCTGGACGGAATCCAGTCGAACCGGACCCGCGCGGCTGAACCTCACGAGCCGCCGCGCGGAGCTGAGGGATCGGTACGACGGCACGGCGCCGGGTCGAAGCCCACCGCGCAGTACTGTGAGTCGTTCACCTGCGGGGCGGGTGTCCGGCTGGACGAGAGAACTGACTACACATGAGCGACGAGCAACAAATCCTCACCCCCGGCGACACTTGCTGGCAGATCGCGCGGGCCGATCGGCTGGCGTGCATTGTCGATGCGGCGGACTATTTCCGCCATGCCAAGTCCGCGATGCTGCAGGCGCGCAAGCGCATCGTGCTGATCGGCTGGGACTTCGACACCCGGATCAAGTTCGAACCCCAGGAGAAGACCCTCGAAGGGCCCGATCGATTGGGTGAATTCCTTTCCTGGCTGCCGAAACAGCGACCGGATCTCGATATCTACCTGCTGAAGTGGAATGTCGGCGCGTTCGCGGCGATCAGCCGTGGCATGACACCGATCTTCGTCATCAATTGGATGACCGATCGGCGGTTGCACCTGGAAATGGACGGCGCGCACCCGATCGGTTCGGCGCACCATCAGAAGATCGTGGTGATCGATGACGCGCTCGCGTTCTGCGGTGGCATCGATATGACCGTCGATCGCTGGGACACCAGCGACCATCGGGACGACGACCACTACCGAACCGAGCCGAACGGCAACCGGTACGGACCATGGCACGACGCGACCACTGCCGTCGACGGCGAAGCGGCGAAGGCGATCGGCGAGTTGGCCCGGGCCCGGTGGAAGGCGGCGACGGGACAGCAATTGGCCGCGGTCGACGAGATCGCCGGTGACACGCCATGGCCGGCGGGGCTGGAGCCGACGATGGAGTCGGTGGAGGTGGGTATCGCGCGCACCCTCCCCGAACTCGCCGACCGCGCCGAAGTCCGGGAAGTCGAGGCGTTGTATCTGGCGGCGATCGCGGGCGCCACGCGGTCGCTGTACATCGAGAGCCAGTACCTCGCCTCGCGCAGGCTCGCCGAGGCGATCGCCGCGCGGCTTCGTGAGCCGAACGGTCCGGAGATCGTGCTGGTGCTGCCGCGGCACGCCGACGGCTGGCTCGAGCAACAGGCGATGGATGGCGCCCGCCGGCGCTTGCTGCATCTGTTGTGGAAGGCCGATACCGAGAACCGGTTCGGCGTCTACTACCCCGTCACCGCGGCCGGTGCGCCGATCTACGTCCACGCCAAGGTGCTGGTGATGGACGACCGGCTGCTGCGGGTGGGATCGTCGAACCTCAACAACCGTTCGATGGGATTCGACACCGAATGCGACCTGGCGGTCGAGGTCACCCCCGCCACCGCGGACGGTGACCTGCTGCGGGAGACCATTCTCGAGGTACGGCGCAGGCTGATCTGCGAACATCTCGAGGCCGAACCCGCGAAGTTCGACGCCGTACTCGCCGAGACGTCGTCGCTTCTGCGCACCGTCGAGACGTTGCGCGGCGGCGGCCGGACTCTGGTGCGGTTCGAGCCGGGGACCGTCGAGGGCGAGGACAGCCCGTTGGCGGAGAACGAGCTGATGGATCCCGAACGCACGCCATCGGGCCTGTGGGAGAGCTCATTGCTGAGCCGGGGGCTCCGCAGGCTGAAGGCAGCGGCGGCGGTGCGATCTCGACCGGCGGCGTGAGCTGCGGCCCGGCCTGAGCCTCGACCTGCTCGCGGCGCGCGATTGCGTGTCGCCGCCGGGGAGTACGCGGCCATCCTGCGGGCTGAGCCTGCGGCACTCAGTCGGCGAGATAGCGCAGCATCACCGCGGTGTCGAAGTGCCTTGTCTCGGCCAATCGGAGCCGGACGCGCTTGTCCAGCGCTGGGAACAGCGGTGTGCCGCCGCCGAGCACCACGGGCAAGAAGAACAGCTGGTACTCGTCGATGAGCCCGTATGGCATCAGCGAGGCCGCGAGACTCGCACCACCGACCTCCATGACGCCATCGCCTCCAGCCTTGAGCCTGCGGACCTCCTCGACTGCGTTCTCGCTGATCAGCGTGCTGTTCCAGTGGACCTCGGTGAGCGTCCGGGAGAAGATCACTTTCGGCTTCTCCGTCCAGAGCCTGCCGAACTCCCGCTCGATGGGCGGCGCGTCCTCGGGCACGTTCGGCCAGTAGTCGGCCATCAGCTCGTACAGGCGACGACCGTGCAGCGAGACCTCGATATCGCGGTAGCGGTCGTTGTGGAACTGGTGCAGTTCCTCGTCCGGGTCGGTCCAGTCGATGCCGCCGTCGCGGTCGTTGATGTAGCCGTCCAGGGACACGCTGAACCCGTAGATCAGTTTCCTCATGACCGAGTAGACCTCCTCTGCATTCGAAACTCATCGGCGCTCATCGGACAAAACGCAACCAGTCCCACGCAACGTAATCCGGCCCCCACCCGTCCACCGACCAGATCCCGGAGAGGTGTTTCTTCCGTGCCCCACGCCAGGGCTCGTGGTCAACCGATGATCGAGTCCCGCGTACCACGCGGCCCGCCGCCCGCCGCGCACCGGACCAGGGCTTCCGCAGGTCCGGACGGAGGAGCTTGCCGCCGCCAGATAATGCGAAACTTCCGTGTGAGCACCACGGAGTCCTCGGTCTGCACCGCCACAAGGGCTCTGCTGTCCAGGTCGGGGCCCGCGATCAGCCGGCTCAGCACCGCGGGGGCGACGCCGGCTCGGGCCGCAGCGACGATGGCCGCCGCCGAGCCCAGTTCGGCGGCCGGGCGGGCCGGCTGGCACTGCGCACCCACTATCTCCCAGACAGTGTCGCGAGTGCCGGACCCGGGCTCGCGCCACAGCAGGGGAGTGGTGGCGAGGTCGCGCAACGTCACCGGTCGGCGGCGTCGCGCCCACGGATGGCCGGGCGCCACCACGACGACGAGTTCGTCGGTGCCGAGCACTCGGCTGCCCAGGTCGGGCGGCGGGTGCGGTCCCTCGACGAAACCGAGGTCCGCCCGAGCGTTGCGGACCAGTTCCTCGACATGCCGGCTGTTGTCGACCTCGAGCGACACCGCCACCTCGGGATATTGATCGCGTAAAGCCTGCAGCCACTGCGGTATTCGATGATCGGCGATGGTCTTCGACGCGGCGATCCGCAGGCGTGGCACCGCAGCGGCGTGCAGGGCGGCCACACCGGCGCCGAAGGCCCGCGCCGCCGCGAGCACGGGCCGGGCGTGCCCGACGACCGCACGCCCCGCGTCGGTGAGCGCCGATCCGGTCGGGCCGCGATCCAGCAACCGGAGCCGGAGCCGTCGTTCCAGGGCGCTGATTCGCATGCTCGCGGCCGGCTGGCTGATGCCGTGTCTGCGCGCGGCCGCGCCGAGGCTGCCCAACTCCGCTACGGAGACGAGCAGGTCGAGCACCCCCAGATCGGGCGTTCCGGGCGGCAGCGTCATGAGCCGATTATCAGCCGGTGGCCCTGGCGCGCATCGCGCGCCCCATCAGCATGGCTTATGAGGTGCTGTCCTCGCGACGGCTACCGCGACCGGCCGGACGCCGCGATCGTTCTGTAGATGACGCATTTTCGCCGCCACTGGCCCGGCCTCTTGTCGGTGGCCGGGATCGCCACCGCCGCGACCTTCCTGGGCACCGTGTGGCCCGTGCTCGGCGCACCGGTTCTCGCACTGGGCGGTGGCGCGGTGTTCGGCGTGTTCGCGCGCCGATGCCGGCCCGAGCGCTTCGCTCCCGGTCTGGCCACGGCGCAGCAGCGACTGCTCGGTGTCGCCATCGCCCTGCTCGGTCTCGGGTTACCGATAGGCGCGGTGCTCAGCGTGGGCCGGAGCACCATGATCGTGATGGTGGGCACACTGATCGTCGGCGCGGTGGCCGCGCTGGCCGTGGGCAGGCTGCTGGCCCTGGACCGGGAGTCCGCCATCCTGGTGGCGGTGGGCACCACCATCTGCGGCGCCTCCGCGATCGCCGCCGCCACGGCGGTCATCAAACCCGACCGTGAACGGGTCGCCTACGCTCTCGGCACCATCTTCGTCTTCAATGTCGTCGCCGTGCTGGTCTACCCGCCGCTCGGCCACCTGCTCGGCATGTCCGAGGAGGCGTTCGGCTTGTGGGCGGGTACCGCCATCAACGACACCTCATCGGTGGCCGCCGCCGGGGTGGTCTACGGCTCTTCTGCGGCGTATTTCGCCGTCAGTGTCAAGCTGGTGCGCAGCCTGGCGATCATCCCGATGTGTGTCGGGCTGCAACTCGGAGCCAGGCGCAACGCCGATGTCACGCCACTGTGGCGCACCGTTCCGCTGTTCGTGGTGCTGTTCCTCGCCGCATCGGCCCTCGCCGCCACCGGCATGGTCCCACCTTCGTGGACGGCAACCCTGGGGCACCTCAGCGCCTGGCTGATCGCCGCCGTCCTGGCCGCCATCGGCACCACCCTCACGCGGCAGCGCTTCCGCACCGCGGGTCATCGGCCGCTGATCTTCGGCGGAATCCTCGCCCTCGTCCTCGGGACCTCCAGCCTCGCCCTGCAATGCGCCACCGGTTGGCGGTAACTGTGCTCCGAGTCGGCCTATTCGCGCCGCTGCGATCGAATCCCAATCGACAGCTGCTGTCCCTGGCGGTCGACATCGAGGATCATCAGCTGTAGGCCAGGCTGAGTCGCGAGCTGGTGCGGGCCTTACCGCGTCCGCTCACATGCACCGTCGGTTGGCCTCAATTGCTCGCTGAGCTCTGCGATTACGTCGCAGAACCGTCGTCGCGAATTTCCCGAAGCTCAGCCGCGCCCGCAGCACCGGGCGGTGCTCGAGGTAGACCACGACGATCGCGCCGCAGAGGAGCACGGACTGCAGCCCGCGACGCAGCCCGACCGCCGGATCGGATAGTCCTGCCTCGAGCCGGGCGATACGTTCGGTCTGGAAGCGGACGTGCGCCTTCTCGTCGTACTCGATCTTGTCGCAGATGCGGTGGAGCGCGGCGTGGTTCGTGGCGGCGCGCAGGCACGGGTAATAGTCCTGCGCGATCAGCTCCGCGATCAGCAGCACTCGGCTCGACCAGCCCAGGTCCCCGATCGAGCGTAGCCACCGGAACACGATGTCCGAGAACGAGTGCTGTCGCGTCGCGATGGCCGTCTCCTGCATGAATCGCAGCAGCAACGCGGCGTGGGCGTTCTCCTCGGCCACGAACAGGATCGAGGCCGCGTGGAAGTCGGGATCGCGCGCCACTGTGCTGAAGGCGGAACTCTTGCCCAGGTAGTCCTGTGCCTCCGAGGCTTCACCCCGCTGGAACTCCGCGACAGAGGCCGCGATCCGCTGCTTCTCGCCGCTGGTGAGTGCGGTCCCGCTGCTCCATGGGATCTGCCAGTCGCGATCGAAGTTTTTCCGGTAGTGGGCTACCCACCTGGACGATCCGGAGCGAGAAGAATCGGCGTCGACCTGCATGGCGTAAGCGTGCCAGCGGAGTGTGGAACAGCGGTGGAGCCCGTGCGAAGAATCTGTGCAGAACGGTCCGTGCTGTGTCGCGGCAGCAACGGTTCGAATCGTTGCGCCCGGCCGGCAACATTTTCGAGCCGATGATCCGAGGCGCGGCCGGCCGCTGCGGTCCGATCGTGCAACCATCGGCAGGGCAGGGCGTCTCGACTTCATGGACCGGAGCGACCCGGCGGCACGCCGTAGCCCCTCCCACTACTTCTCGATGAGCCCGAGCACCTGGCGGAAATGTAAAATGGGCGCATTTCATAAACCTCGGATGGGTTCGTGAGGCGCTACCTTCTCTCTGCTCGCAGTGCAGCGAGCGGATCGGAGTCAACGCATGCACATCACATCGATCACGCGCCGCCTCGGGATGGCCGCAATCGCCCTGGTCACGACGGCTACCGCTGAACTCGGTATCGCCACGCCGCAGGCGGCTGCGGCGCCGGCGCGAGATCCCATCCTTTTCGTCCACGGATGGCAGGGATCGGCGTCGGACTGGAATTACATGTGGGGCCGATTCCTGGACGCCGGATACTCCGCGGAGCGGATGGCGCGATTCAGCTACGATTCCACGCGGTCGAACAAGGACATCGCGCTGGAGGTTCAAGCGCAGGTCGATGCGCTGCGCGCGAAAACCGGTGCCGCCGAGGTGGACATCGTCACGCACTCGATGGGCGGCCTCAACAGTCGCTGGTACCTGAAGAAGCTCGGCGGCGTCGATTTCGTCGACGACTGGGTCTCCATCGGCGGCCCCAACCACGGTACCGACGTCGCCAACGGATGCCTCGATGTGTCCTGCGCGGAGATGCGGCCGGCCTCGGCCTTCCTCGCCGAACTCAACAACACCGACGAAACCCCCGGCCGGGTGAACTACGGCACCTGGTGGTCGCCGTGCGACGAGATCATCAACCCCGATGACAGCACGATTCTCAGCGGTGCCGCCAACACCCAGACGTCGTGCATCGGCCATGTCGCGCTGCTGTCGTCGTCGACGGTTTTCGAGGGCGTGCGCGACTTCGTGAAGTAGTCGGCTGAACTGCGGCCCGGCCCCGTCTCGCATCCGCGAGGCGGGGCCGGATCTCTTGGTCCGTTCCAGGCGACGGCGCTGCGACCCGCCAGGCCACCTCCGACAGCGCCAACGCACCCCTCATTTCCGGCGCGAGCCGAAACCGACCGCCGCGAACCGATCCGGGAGGCACTCGACCGCTACGACGCCCGACCTCCGCCGCCGACCACGCGGCCGTGACACCAAAATCACGCGATACCAACATATTCCACGCGGAAATGGTGTCCAATGCCACTGATCGATGGTGTTGCAGATGACCGATGTGACCAGTCAGGAGTGCGCTCGTGCCACGTGAAATCGATTCGGCTGTCTTCCCGCATCTGGATGCGGACCTGGACCGCGTCCGTGACATTCTCGGACCTGTTCGACTCGAGGGCAGGCCGGAACTGACCGCACTCACCGACGAAGGGCCGGACACCTCCCGCCGTTTGGTCCGCCCTACCTTGACCCTGTTGTCGTATTACCTGCTCACCGATCCCACGAACCCGGCCGACGACCGAGTGGTGCGCGCCGCTGCTGCCGTGGAGTTGCTGCACCTGGGCTCGCTCTACCATGACGACATCGTCGATCACGCGTACGAGCGTCGCGGCCGCCCCAGTGCCAACGTGGTATGGGGTTCGCACATGGCGGTACTGGGTGGGGACTCGGTGATGCTCACGAGCGTGCGCATGCTGGCCGAACTCGGCCGGCGGGAAGTCCTGGCGGGGGCGATGGCGGGCGAGCAGATGTGCGCGGGCATGGTGATCGAGGCCGCCGACCTCTACGTAGCATCCCGTAGCGAGCAGTCCTACCTGGACGCGATCGACGGTAAAACGGCGGCGGTGCTCTCGCTGGCATGCCGGGTCGGCGCGATGCAGGCCGGCTGTCCAGAGGAAGCAGAAGAGGCGTTGGCGTTGTTCGGCAGGCACTTCGGGCTCGCCTATCAGCTCTACGACGACATCTTCGACCTGACCTCGACCGCCGAAGAAATGGGCAAGCCCGTCCACGCGGACCTGCCCGCGGGCATCTACACACTTCCCGTGATCCGCGCGGCAGCCCGCGACGCGAACCTTGTCCGACTGCTCCGCAGAACGATGACGCGTGAGCAAGCCACGCGGGCCCACGAACTCGTCCTCGCCTCCGGCGCCGTGGACGAAGCACGGTCGACGGCAGACGAATTCATGGACCAGGCGTCCGGCCGACTTGCCGCTGTGCCCGTCGACCCACGCGCCCGCCGCGCGATGATCGCCTACGTCCGGTCCATCCTCGACCGCCGGACGCCCGGTTCCGCGCTCGCCCCGCAGTCGACGCAGCCACCCCGACCTCACGGAAGTGGACTCCCGCCGCACATCGCGCAATGGTTGAGAAACTGGCTGGTGGACACCGGGCTCGCCCGCACACCGGCCGAGGCCGATTATCACCGGTGGACAGGAGCGATCCAGCTCCCGGCGCGAACCTTGACTCCGGGAGCCGACGCGGCACGTGAACAGACGACCTACGGTATGGCGGTACTGGTCCTGATCTGGGACGACCTCTTCGAGGATCCACAGCTGACCGACCCGGATGCCGTCACCGCGCTGAGGCGCGGCATGGTGGCGATGGTCCGCCAGGACCCGGAGACGCCGGCACGCCCCGGCGCGATCGCAACGGCTTGGGCGAGTTTGTGGCCGCGTCTGCGCGCGGGCCGGAGCACCCGCTGGCAGGAGCGGTTCCTCGACGGCCTCGAGGAGTGGTTCGAAGCCGCCGAACGCGAAGCGCACCATCGCATCGACGGCTACATCCCCACCACGGCCGACTACCTGCCGCTCCGGGTCGCGACCAGTGGGATCGAAATCGCCCTCGCCTGCATGGAGGTGTACCAGGACGGAGAACTGCCCTCGAAGCTGCGCAATCACCCCGTCATCCGTCGATTCGAGGAACTCGCCTTCTGGGTGACCTTCGTGGAGAACGACCTGGTGGGGCTGGATCAGGACGAGGCCGACCGAGTGCCCTACAACTTGGTGCGGGCGGTCCGTCACGAGTCCGGGTGTACCCGGCGCGAAGCCGTCGAGCAGGTGCAGCGCCAGGTGGCGGAGCATCGCGCTCAACTCGAGGCGGTGATCCGCTACATCCCCGCACTCATCCGCGTGCTTCCCGGCCTCTCGGGCAAGAGGAAGGACTACGCGCAGATCTACACGAACATCACGAATGTGGCCCTCTGGGGACGGGACAGTGATCGGTACGAGCAACCGTCCGTTTCCGCGGCGCCGGACTTGGAACGCTTGCGCCGCGAGATCTACTACCCGGCTGCCGAACCGGCTCCGAGCGCGCCCTGAGGCCCAGCCGCCGAGAGGGACAGCGGATGTCCAGCCCGATCCGCCGTGGTGACCGGCTGGACACCCTCAGGGCTTCGCCGGCTGTCCGGACTTCCCCGATTCGGGGATACGAGGTCCGGGGATACGGATCCACAGCACGGGCCGAAGAGACGAGCGGGTTCGCAGATGGAAAGCGACCAGTCCGGCAAGGGCGCTCGCGACGAACCAGGTCAGTTGCACGGCGAAACATGCGAACGGTGTGGTATCGGAAAAGCCGATTCGCGGACGACGCACCGCGCGCACTCGGCCTCGCGACCGCAACGATCGACTTGTGCTGCTACCGGATCCCGGGGGTCGCCGGGTGGGGGCCGACGCAGCCGAGGATGAAGCAGCCCGGTGGCCAGTTCGCGAACGGCGCGGACATGGGCTTGCCCAGGCAGGACAGCGGGTTGCGGCCCGGGTAGGCCAACGGGCCGATACCGAGGGCGGCGAGGGTGGCGTCCGGATTCGAGATCATCGGATCGGACAGTTGGACATCCGGTTGCTGTTCGTAGCGCGCCGCGGCGGGTAGGCGGGGTTGGTGAGCAGCAGTTTCAGCACCGCCGCTTCGGGCACCACTCGTTCGACGCGGGAGTTGCGGCGCCCGGCGTGAGACCGAAGCGGACGTGTGAGCGAGGCAAGCCCATGACGACAGAGCACGATGACGGAAAACGGCACGAGGACCAGGGAGCCGACTCGGCGAACACCCGTGCGCACGCCGGGCCGCCGGTCGGTCCGACCGACACCGGAGCCCGGCCGGATCTGGACTCCGACGAGCCGGACAGCCCGGCCGACCTGTCGAAATCCTCCCTGCTGGCGGTGGTCAAGCGTGCGGGCAAAGAGTTCCAGCGCGACAATCTCACCGATCTGGCCGCCGCCCTCACCTATTACGCGGTGTTGTCGATCGTGCCCGGCCTGATCGTCCTGGTCGCCCTGCTCGGCCTGCTCGGCCCGAACGCCGCCGACGAACTCGTCGACCAAGCCCAGCGGATCGCGCCCGGGTCCAGCGCGGATTTCGTGCGCACCCTCGTCGACCAAGCACAGGCCAACAAACAGGGCGCAGGCTGGGGCGCGATCCTCGGCCTCGCCGTCGCGCTCTGGTCCGCCTCGGGGTACGTGGCGGCCTTCATGCGCGCCTCCAATGTCGTCTACGGCATCGGCGAGGGCAGGCCGATCTGGAAGACCACACCCATCCGGCTCGGCGTAACGATCGTCGCGGTGATCCTGCTCGTCGTCAGCGCCGCCATCGTGGTGGCGAGCGGGCCGGTCGCCCGACAGCTCGGCGACCTCCTCGGCTTGGGCGCCACCACGGTGACCATCTGGAGCATCGTCAAATGGCCGGTGCTGTTCGTGCTGGTGTCGGTGCTGCTGGCCATCCTGTTCTGGGCCAGCCCGAACGCCCGCCAAGGCGGCATCGAGTGGATCAGCCCGGGCGGGGTGATCGCCGTCTTCATCTGGGTGGTCATCTCGGTACTGTTCTCGGTCTACATCGCCAACTTCTCCTCCTACGACAAGACCTACGGCTCGCTCGCCGGGGTGGTGATCTTCCTGGTGTGGCTGTGGCTGACCAATATCGCGCTGCTGCTCGGCGCCGAGATCAACGCCGAACTCGACCACGGCAGAGCCATCGCCCAGGGGCTTCCGGAAGAACTGCAGCCCTTCGCCGTCCCGCGCGATACCCGCAAGCTCGACGACGCGGACATAGAAGCGGTCCGAGCCGCCGAATCCGCGCGGCGGGAATGATCCGCGGCAATTCGGCTCGGTGAGTTCGAATCAGTGCTCGTACCGTGGGCAGATGACGGCCTTCGCACCACGGATTCCATCCCGGCATCACGCTGACGTCGCCGTCCACCGCGCTCGGGCGGTGGACGCTGAAGTTCCGGCAGATGAACCTGCTCGACCGCACCGAAACCCTGATGACGGGAGAGTACGACGACGAGTACATCGTCGAGGACGGTGCAGGCGGATGTCGGCGAGCACGCTGACCGAACGGTGGCGGCTGCGGCGGCCACTCGGACCGGAGGATGCCGTCGTGCCGGGGATTCTCCTGAGCGGCGAGATCCAGGACGCCGACCGCGGTTATCGCTTGCTCGGCGCGTCCTGACTCGCTCCCACTTGAATGCCGACCACGCAGGTGTCGTCGTCGGTGTCGGCATCGCTGCCATCGAGCAGGTCGTCCAGACGGTCGTCCAGACTGCCCGTGAGTTGTGCCGACGTCGTGAGCAACCGGTCTATGCACTCGTCCAGAAGCCGATCCCGGCGCTCGATGAGCCCGTCGGTGTAGAGCAGGAGGGTGTCGTCGGTTTCGAGTTGCAGTTCCGCTTCTTCGAAGGTCGTCTCCGCCACGGCGCCGAGCAGCATTCCTTTGAGCATGGGCAGGCTGGCGGCCCGGCCCGCGCGCACCAGCACCGGCGGCAAGTGGCCCGCCCGGGCCCAGCGCAGCACCCGGGTCTGCGGATCGTAGAGCCCGCAGATGGCGGTGGCGAAGATGTTGTCGGTCAGGTGGTGGGCCACCTGGTTCAGCCAGGTCAGCATCTGCCCCGGGCCCGCGCCCGTGGCGGCGAGGCCGCGCAGGGCGTTGCGGAGCACGACCATGCCGGTGGCCGCCTTGATGCCGTGGCCGGTGATGTCCCCGACCGACACCAGGATCTGCTTGGTAGGCAGCACGATCGCGTCGTACCAGTCTCCGCCGACCGTGTAGTCCTGCTCGGCAGGCCGGTAGCGCACCGCGATGCGCAGCCCGAATGCCTCTATGGACGGCTGCGCGTCCGGCATGATCGCCTGCTGGAGTTGCCTCGCCAGCTGGCTCTGTTCGGCGGCGTGCTGCTCGGTGTGCGCCAGCCGGTCGCGCGTCGCGGACAACGCGACCTCGGTCCAGTGCTGCGCGGAGATGTCCTGATAGGCGCCGCGGATGGCGGCCAGATGCTCCGCCTCGAGGACCGGTTCCGCGACGATCCGGATATGCCGGGTCACGCCGTCCGGCCGGATCAGGCGGAAGGCTGTGGAGGCCGAGCGGCGGTAGCGCAGCAGGGTACGCAGGAACCGCCGCACCGCATTCGCGTCGTCGTCGTGGACGTACGCGGGCAGTTGTGAAAGCGGGATCGGGTCCGCGGTCGGCGCCAGCCCGTACAGGGCGAAAAGCTGGTTGCTCCAAGTGATCTCGCCGGTGGCCGCGTTCTCCTCGAATCCGCCGACGCGGCCCAGACGCTGGGCGTGTTGCAGCAGCGCCGCCAATCGCGCCGTCTCGTCCTCGACGCGCCACACCACCAGCACGGTGTCGCCATGGCGGCTGATGCTGAGCGCGGCCGAGACGGTCAGCGGCACCTGGTCGACCAGTTCGGTCAGTAACACCCGGTCGGCGCGATAGGTCTCGCCGGTGGCGAACACGTGCTCGATCCGCTCGAACAACTGGCCGTCGCTCGCGGCCATCGGGTATGCCTCGAGCAGCAGCGCACCGTTGACCAGGCCGCGGGGGCGGCCGGCCGGGTCGACGAAGCAACTGTTGACGTAGTGGATATAGAAGTCGACGAGCGCGCCACTGTCGTCGAGGTGGGGCAGCAGCACGAGCGCCGGGTCGAAAAGGCCGTCCGCGAGCCGCACCAGATCCGCGACGTCGGGCCGGTCCGGTGTCCGCACCGCGGCCGAGTCCGACTCCAGCGTGTGCGCGCACAGCTCGGCCAACGCCTCCAACTGCCGGTGCACCGGGGGCGGCTGCGGCGCCAGCGGCTGCGGCCAGCACACCTCCAGCACGCCGAGCAGCTTGCCTCCCGCACCTGCCGGAATCGCCGCACGGCCGCCGTCGCGGTCGCCGATCGACGGGAGCCCGGACCGGCCGAGGTCGCCGATCCACACCGCGTTGCGTTCTACCAGCGCCTGCCGGGCCGGGGTCGCCACCCCAGGCGGCACGTACCGCCATCGCTGCGCCTCTTGCGGGCTGATGCCGGCGAAACCCGCCAAGGTCAGCGACGCGTCGGCGCCTGCCGACCAGATCGCCACTGCGGTGGCGCCCAGCGGCGTCACGGCGTGCTCCAGCACCGATTCCGCCACCCGGTGCGTGTCGTCGGCCGCGAGCAGCCCGCTTTCGGCGGTGCGCATTCGCACGGCCGCCGATGGCTCCTCCCGCGTGGCGGTGCGCAGCAGGAACTCTCCGACGACCGCGCTGACCTCGTCCTGCGCCGCTTGGTCGACCAGCTCGGCGGCCAATTCCAGCGGTGTGATGCCCGCCTGCTCGGCGAGGGCGTCGAGTTGCCGCGCCGCCTGCGCGGGCCCGCAGTGCAGTCGTTCCACCAGCACGCCCTTGGCCATCTCGATCAGCGCGCGCCCGTCGGCGGTGGCCTGGGCCTGCTGGATCTGCGCGCGCAACCGCTCCACGGTGGCGGCGAGGCGGTGGACCGCGGGGCCCGTCGCCGGGTGGGCGTTCGCTGTCGTATCGGTCTCGGCGTCGGGGCTGTCCAACTCGGTCATCAGGCACCCAGCCAGTGCTGGATGCATGCGATCAAGGCGTCCGCGTCGACCGGTTTGGTGACATAGTCGTTGGCCCCAGAGGCGAGGCTTTTCTCGCGGTCGCCCAGCATCGCCTTGGCGGTGACGGCGATGATCGGCAGGCTCTCGTACTGCGGCATCTCGCGGATCGTCGCCGTCGCGGTGTAGCCGTCCATCTCGGGCATCATCACGTCCATCAGGACCAGGTCCGTCTCGGGATGAGCGAGGAGTTTGTCGATGCCCTCGCGACCGTCCTCCGCGTGCAGAACGCTCATGCCGTGCAGTTCGAGGATGCTGCTCAGTGCGAAGAGGTTGCGCGCGTCGTCATCGATGATGAGCACGGTGCGACCGGCGAGCTTGCCGTCCGGCCGCTGCGGCGCCGCGGTCGGTGCGTCTTCTCGATGTACCAGGGGCAGCATGTCGCCGGGCGCCTCGGCGGTGACGTGCAGCGCGATCCGTTCCCGCAGATCGTCCAGGCTGGACAGCAATTCGAGCGGCTGACGCGTGGTGCGATGGTGCAGCAGGCGTTCTTGCTCGGCGTCGAGCCTGCGGTTGTGGACGAGCACCGGCACGCTGCTCAACGCGGCGTCCCCGTTCATCGTCTCCAGGAACCGCAGCGCGGCACCGTCGGGCATGTCCAGTTCGAGCACCACGCAGTGGAACGCTTCGGCGGCCATCGCCGCCGCGGCTTCTTCCACCCCGACGGTGGTGACGACCTGGACCGGCCCGCGGGGATCGTTGCTGTCCGCGAGTTCGGCGACGGCGCTCTGCGCGACCAGCGACAGCAGACCTTGCGGGCGTTCCTCCACGACCAGCAGTCTGCGGTGCTGTGGGGGTGCGGAGGGAGCGGGAGTGTGCTCGGGGCGGCTGTCGGGCCGCTGCGCGTCCTCCCGTTCGCGGGGCGGCGCCTCCTGGAAGTCCGGGCGGGCGACCGGGAGATACAGGGTGAACGTGCTGCCCTGGCCGGGCGCGCTCTCCGCGGTGATGGCGCCACCGAGCAGGTAGGCGATCTCCCGGCTGATCGACAGGCCCAGACCGGTGCCGCCGTACTTGCGGCTGGTCGTGCCATCGGCCTGCTGGAAGGCGCCGAAGATCGACTCCAGCTGGTGTTCGGCGATGCCGATCCCGGTGTCGATCACCCGGAACGCGACGGCCGCGCCGTGCTGGCGCACGGCTGCGGGCAGCTCGCTCGCCTCCGCCGGTTCGATCCGCAGCTGCACCGAACCGGTCTCGGTGAATTTGACGGCGTTGGACAGCAGGTTCCGCAGCACCTGCCGCAGCCGCGAGTCATCGGTGAGCAGGTCCGACGGCAGGCCGGGCGCGGTCGTGACATGGAAGCGCAGACTCTTCTGGGTGGTCATCGGCCGGAAGGTGGCCTCGACGTAATCCAGCAGCTGACGCAACGACACGCGCTCCGGCGTGAGGTCCATCTTGCCCGCCTCCACCTTGGACAGGTCGAGGATGTCGTTGATCAACTGCAGCAGGTCCGAACCCGCCGAATGGATGATGCCCGCGTACTCGACCTGCTTGGGGGTGAGATTGCGGCTCGGGTTCTGCGCCAGCAGCTGCGCGAGGATCAGCAGACTGTTCAGCGGCGTGCGCAGCTCGTGGCTCATGTTGGCCAGGAATTCCGACTTGTACTTCGAGGCGAGCGCGAGTTCCCGGGCGCGCGTCTCCAGTTCCTGCCGGGCCTGCTCGATCTGCAGATTCTTGGCTTCGATGTCGCGGTTCTGCATGGCCAGCAGCGCCGCCTTGTCCCCCAGCTCGGCGTTGGAACGTTGCAGCTCTTCCTGCTGTACCTGCAACTCCTCCGAACGGGCTTGCAGTTCGGTGGTCAGGCGCTGGGATTCGACCAGCAGCTCGTCGGTGCGGGCGTTGGCGATGATCGTGTTGACGTTGACGCCCACCGTCTCCATCAGCTGGTCGAGGAAGTCGCGGTGGATGCGGGTGAAGCGGTGCAGGGTGGCCAGTTCGATCACGCCGAGGACCTGGTCTTCCACCACGATCGGCAGCATGAGCAGATGGACCGGCGCGGTCTGTCCCAGGCCGGAGGAGATGGTGACGTAGTCGCCGGGCACGTTCTCCACGGCGATCATGCGACGGCTGCGTGCCGCTTGGCCCACCAGGGATTGGCCGAAGGCGAAGCGCGGCGGGCTGCCGGGCTCCTCCGGGCTGCCGTAGGAGCTGATCAGCCGCAGCTCCGGCCGCTCCTCGCTGTCGTCGGCCAGGTAGAACGCGCCGAACTGCGCGGAAACCAGCGGCGCAAGCTCGTCCATGATCAGCCCGGCCACCACGTGCAGGTCGCGCTGGCCCTGCATGAGACCGGAGATACGGGCCAGGTTGGTCTTCAGCCAGTCCTGATCTTGATTGGCCTTGGTGGTCTCGCGCAGCGACTCCACCATCGCGTTGATGTTGTCTTTCAGCTCCGCGACCTCGCCGGAAGCCTCCACGGTGATGGAGCGGGTCAGGTCACCCTCGGCCACGGCGCTGGTGACCGCGGCGATCGCGCGGACCTGGCGGGTGAGGTTGCCCGCCAGCTCGTTGACGTTCTCGGTCAGCCGTTTCCACGTGCCCGAGACGCCTTCGACCTCGGCTTGCCCGCCCAGCCTGCCCTCCGACCCCACCTCGCGGGCGACGCGGGTCACCTCGGCCGCGAACGCGGACAGCTGATCGACCATCGTGTTGATCGTGGTCTTCAATTCGAGGATCTCGCCGCGGGCGTCCACGTCGATCTTGCGGGTCAGGTCACCCTGCGCGACCGCGGTGGTGACCTGGGCGATGTTGCGGACCTGGTTGGTCAGGTTGTTCGCCATGGAGTTGACGTTGTCGGTCAGGTCCTTCCAGGTGCCCGCCACGTTCGGGACGCGGGCCTGCCCGCCGAGCATGCCCTCGGTGCCGACTTCGCGGGCGACGCGGGTGACCTCGTCGGCGAACGCGGACAGCGTGTCGACCATCGTGTTGATCACACCGGCGAGTGCCGCGACTTCGCCCTTCGCCTCCACCGTGATCTTCTGACTCAGATCACCGCGTGCGACCGCCGTGGCGACCTGAGCGATCGAGCGCACCTGGCCGGTCAGGTTCGAGGCCATGACATTGACGTTGTCGGTCAGGTCCTTCCAGGTGCCCGACACACCCCGCACGGTCGCTTGGCCGCCGAGGTTGCCTTCGGTGCCGACTTCGCGGGCGACGCGGGTGACCTCGTCGGCGAAGGCGGAGAGCTGATCGACCATCGTGTTGATGGTCTCCTTGAGCTCCAGGATCTCGCCGCGGGCGTCCACCCTGATCTTCTGGCTGAGATCGCCACGGGCCACCGCGGTGGTCACCTGCGCGATCGAGCGCACCTGTGCGGTCAGATTGTCGGCCATGACGTTGACCGACTCGGTGAGGTCTTTCCAGGTGCCGGAAACGCCCTTGACGTCCGCCTGACCGCCCAGTCTGCCTTCGGTGCCGACTTCGCGGGCGACGCGGGTGACCTCGTCGGCGAAGGCGGAGAGCTGATCGACCATCGTGTTGATGGTGTTCTTCAGCTCCAGGATCTCGCCGCGGGCGTCCACCCTGATCTTCTGCGACAGATCGCCCTGCGCCACCGCGGTGGCCACCTGGGCGATCGAACGTACTTGCGCGGTGAGGTTGCCTGCCATGAAGTTCACCGAGTCGGTGAGGTCGCGCCAGGTGCCGGAGACGCCCTTGACGTCCGCTTGGCCACCGAGTATGCCCTCGGTGCCGACCTCGCGCGATACCCGCGTGACTTCGTCGGCGAAGGACGAGAGCTGATCGACCATCGTGTTGATGGTGTTCTTCAGTTCCAAGATTTCGCCGCGGGCGCTCACCGTGATCTTCTGGCTCAAGTCGCCCCGCGCCACCGCGGTCGTGACCTGGGCGATGTTGCGGACCTGATCGGTCAGGTTGCCCGCCATGAAATTCACCGAGGCGGTGAGGTCGCGCCACACGCCACCGACGCCGGGCACCTCCGCCTGACCGCCGAGCCTGCCTTCGGAACCGACTTCGCGCGCGACGCGGGTGACCTCGTCCGCGAACGCGGACAGCTGGTCCACCATCGTGTTGACGGTGTTCTTGAGTTCCAGGATCTCACCGCGCGCGTCCACGTCGATCTTCTGGGACAAGTCGCCCCGTGCCACGGCCGTCGCGACCTGGGCGATGTCACGCACCTGACTGGTCAGGTTGCCCGCCATCGCGTTCACCGAGTCGGTGAGGTCCTTCCAGGTACCGGACACGCCCGGCACCTCGGCTTGACCACCCAGCCGCCCGTCCGTGCCGACCTCGCGCGCGACACGGGTGACCTCCGAGGTGAACAGCGACAGCTGGTCCACCATGCCGTTGAACACCATCGCGATCTCGCCGAGCAACCCGTCGGCGTCCGTCGGTAGCCGAGTGCCGAAATCGCCGTCGCGCACGGCGGTCAACCCGGCCAGCAACTGGCGCAACTCGACCTGGTCCGCGGCCATGACAGCCTGCTCCGACGCGGTGCGGACAGATGCCGCCGTATCCGTCATGCTCATCCTCGTTCTGCCCCACCCGTATAGGACGCGACCCCGCGCACGGCGGGCCGCCGACCAACGGCGCTGTGCTGGCTGTTGAACACGGATGCACCGGCGGTTGCACCTCTGAAAGTATCATCAGCGAACCCGTCGCTCAGCATTCATCGAAGGCTTCGGGGAATCATGGTGTCGGTAATCGGCGCAGGAAAGCCGCGCCGCCCGCGAGCGCGGCGGTGGGGAAACACACAGCTACTGCTGCGTCCGGCGCTGATTCTCGGTGACGGGGGACACCGCACGCGCCGCGGCCAACCTGACGCCGCGGAGTCAGCGGCCTGGCCGCCCACGGTCTCGGTGCCGGCCGCGACGGCACCGTGCGGTCGGCACCACGGCGGTATGCCTGCGGATCAGCGGGGGTTATACGGGAGCGGTATCAGCACTTTGGCCCGGTTTATCGGGCTCCTCGACGACATCATCTCAACTCCGCAGACCCGAGCGGCGGCCCCGGAGTGGTGAGACCGCTCTGCGCCGCGCGACCCGACCGCGCGACCTCGACCCGCGCCGAACGGGCCGAAAGCGGTGCTGGTGAACCCGTTTCCCGCGGCGTGGTGGGGCTATTCGGTGAAGTACTGGGACACAACCCCAGAGGGCTTCGACCGAACTGTTCGAGGAGGACTTCATGGCCGAGAAGAGCTATCGCTCCGCCGAGACCGGTGAATACGTGAGCGAGGAGACCGCAGCGGAGAACCCGAGGACCACTCTCGGTGAGGATGAGCCGCACGATGGTGACAACCGGCGCGACCGCTCGGCTATCACCGGGCACTTCGTCAAGCCGGACACCAGCCGCCGCCACCCCGACACCACCGTCACCGAGAACGGCTGACACCACACCCGGCAGCGATTGCCTCTGCGGCGACGGGGGTCAAAGGACCGGTAGCGACGGCGAATCGAGCGTCGGACCACCTATCACGCTGTGACCAGGCAGGTTTCGCGGTTCATGCGGTGCCGCGAATCGGCCACCGCCCGTGACGCCACTGCCGATCCGGGTTTCATCAAGGAACGTAAGGGCATCTGAGCGCCCGGTGCCTATCTGCCCGATGTGATCCCCGCCGGAACCTTACACGTCGTTGGCGAGCGCGTGTGCTGGGATGTCCGTGACCCCGACGAAGCTGGGGTCATCGAGTTGACCGACGAACGGTACGCGCGACCGGTCGTGCAGGTCGACAACCCTCAGGCGGTCGCCATGATCGAACGGGTCTGCTCGCCTGTCAGAACTGACACGCGGCCGCAGGTGGGCGCGGGAACGTGCGGTGCTCAGGTGGCGTCGCCGACCACCCGGATACCGCCCAACTTCTGCGGATTGACTTGGAAGCGGACGTTCTCGATGCGGTCCGCGTGAATGTCGTAGGTGAGTACGCCGACGGGGTAGTCGCCGATCAGGCCGATAATGCTCAATTCGCCGTTGACGAACGCGGATTCGAAGCGGATGCCTGCGGAGACCGGTTTCGCCATGACGCCGAGCAGCCAGCGCGCCACATGGTCGGGGCCGTGCAGCGGACGGCGCGCGGCGGTGACGATGCCGCCGCCGTCATTCCACAGCGTCACTTCCGGGGCGAGCAGTTCCATGAGGGCGTTGAGGTCGCCCCCGTGACAGGCGGCCATGAACCTTTCGGTGATCTCTTGGCGGGCCGCCTCGTCCGTTGCGAAGCGGGGGCGACGAGCCTGCATGTGCGAGCGGGCGCGGTGCGAGATCTGGCGGACGGTGGCCTCGGGGCGATCGAGGAAACCGCCGATCTCGGCGCAGGTGTAGCCGAAGACCTCGCGCAGCACGAATACGGCTCGCTCGGTGGGGTTGAGGGTTTCGAGGACGACCAGCATCGCCGTCGACACCGTGTCGGCCATTTCGGTCTCCTCAGCGGCGTTCGGTGTGGTGATCAGCGGTTCGGGCAGCCATGGGCCAATATAGGTTTCGCGGGTGGCCCGGGCGGATATGAGACGGTTCAGGGCGAGGTTGGTGACGGTGCGCACCAGGTAGGACTTGGGGTGCTCCACCGAAGCCTGATCTATCGCATGCCATTTCAACCAAGCGTCCTGCAGGATGTCCTCGGCGTCGGCAACGCTGCCCAGCATGTGATACGCGGTGCCGAACAGCAGACGGCGGTGTTCGACGAACGGGTCGGTCGTCGCGTCGCGCGGCGCGGGCGCCGGGGTCGGCTGGCCGGGTTTGCGATCCTGCATGTGACATACCTAGCGGTCGGTGGATCCGGCGTCCAGTAGCCGAGAGACCTGTCGGTTCCTCGGCCCCGGACAGCGGAGCCTCAAGCGTTCTTCCGGGTTGCGCGGCCGCCCTTCGACAGCTGCACGGGGAGTTTCACGTAGCGGCTCAGCTTGGCGGCCACCGGCGGGGTGCTGCTGACCTGCTCCTTGTAGATGACCGCGGCCTTGCCCACGAGGTGCCACCGGTTCGGGGTGTCGTCGGCATTGGTGAACTGGATGACCGCGTCCTTGCGGCCCAGGCTCACCGGCTGGTGGAAGTAGCCGAAGCGCAGCGGCTTCACTGTCTTCCCGCCCAGCAGCCGGGCGATGACGGTGGCGGTGTAGTCGGCGGTGACCACGCCGCTCTGGCAGGTGCCGTGCAGCTGCCCCCATGCCTGTCGCACCGAGGCGGCGTCTCCGACGGCGTGGATCTCCGGGTGCGACACCGAGCGCAAGGTGGGGTCGGTGCGGATCAGTCCTCTTGCGTCGGTGGCGATCCCGGCCTGTGCGGCCAGCGGCGACACCCGCACGCCGGTGGTCCAGAGGATCAGGTCCGAGGGAACGAGTTCGCCGGTGTCCAGCCGCACTGCGTCGGGCAACACCTTCGTGACCTCGACCCCGACCATACCCACCACGCCCAACCGGTCCAAGGCTCGATTGAGATAGGCGCGGGCCTTCTCGCCCATCATGCCGCCGGGTTCTGCCGCACTGACCAGGCGGACGGTCAGGCCCGGATGCGCCTCGGCTATCTCGGCGGCCGCCTCGATACCGGTGAGCCCGCCACCGCAGACGGTGACCGTACCGCCGACGGCCGCGATGTCGTGCAGCCGCCGCGAGAAGCGATGCGCCAGCCGGGGGTCGTCGAGGGTCCACGCGTGATCCGCCGCGCCGGGGACTCTGCTCGTGTCGGTGGTGCTGCCGAGGGCGTAGACCAACGAGTCGTAGTGCAGGACCGAGCCGTCGTCGAGCGTGACGATACGGTCGTCGGTGCCGATGGCGGTGACCGTCGCCTGGTGGAATTCCACGCCGGTGCCTTTCAGCAGGTCCGGGATCCGGAAGTCGGTCAGTTCCTGGCCCGCGGCGACCTGGTGCATGCGCAGTCGCTCGGTGAAGCGGGGCGAGGGGTTCACCAGGATGATGCGGGTGTTGAGCCTGCGGGTGTAGCGGGCCAGCCGAACCGTGGCGATGAGGCCGGTGTAGCCCGCGCCGAGGACGACGATCTCGTGGGTAGGGGTGGTGTTCATCGCTCGCTCCTTGTGCGGCTTGTTCGGGGTCGGCTATGGGACAGGGCAGCCCAGGAGAACGTGACATTCCCTAGATATGACCTGCATCACAATCTTTGGGGCGGTCTGTCCATTGCCTCGAATCAAGGGGAACCAGCCATTTGTCCTGCGAAAAGGGGCATTCGGGGCAGCGTGCGGAGCGTGTGCGCGTCTATTCGGCGGTGTGGCCGTTCGCGGCGGCAGCGCGCAGCAATTAACTTCGAGGAATGTTGGTCGGTGACCGTGAGGTCGAGGTGTTCGAGAACTCCAGGGCGCGATTGGAGGCGATCGCGTACCGCCTGCTGGGTTCGGCGAGCGATG
This sequence comes from Nocardia sp. NPDC004573, assembly GCF_053602135.1. Taxonomy (NCBI): domain Bacteria; kingdom Bacillati; phylum Actinomycetota; class Actinomycetes; order Mycobacteriales; family Nocardiaceae; genus Nocardia; species Nocardia sp. NPDC004573. The sequence goes on along the minus strand of NZ_JBSGDA010000017.1, from coordinate 67,752 downwards.
CCGAAGACGCGGTACAGGACACGTTCCTGCGCTGGCAGGCCGCAGACCGCGAGTTCGTCGAGACGCCCGAGGCGTGGCTGACGAAGGTGCTCACGAACATCTGCCTCAATCAACTCACCTCGGCTCGGGCGCGGCGGGAAGCGTACGTGGGCCAGTGGCTGCCCGAGCCGGTCTTCGCGGGGGACCGGATGCTCGGTCCGGCCGACACCGTCGAGCAGCGCGAATCGGTCTCGATCGCGATGCTCACGCTGATGGAGCGGCTGTCTGCTCGGGAACGCGTCGTATACGTGCTCCGCGAGGCGTTCGGTTACTCGCACGGTGAGATCGCCGAAGTCCTCGAGGTCACCGAGTCCAATTGCCAGCAGATCTACCGGCGTGCCAAGCAGCGCATGGCCGGCGACCGGACCCGCGTGGAGGTCGACGAGGCTGCCGCCCGCAAGATCGTCGACGAGTTCCTCGCCGCCGCCCTGAGCGGCAACACCGACTCGCTGGTGCGGCTGCTGACCGACGATGCGATCAGCGCGGGCGACGGTGGCGGTGTCGTCTTCTCGCTGCCGGAGCCGATCACGGGTGCGCTGCGGGTGGCGAGATTCCTGCGCCGCCTGTTCGAGCCGACCGTAGCCAAGTGGGAGATGATCGGCGGTCGCGCCGCTCTGTTCGCCGCGGTGGCCAACGGCGTGCCCGCCCTGGTGATCGTGGTCGGCGATCGGGTCGTCGGTGTCATCTCCCTGGAGGTGACGACCGACGGCATCGCGGCCGTCCACACCCAGGCCAACCCGGGCAAGCTCGTACGCGCCACGCGCCGCTGGGCGATGTCCGAGCACGGGAGCCCGCTGCTCGACGTCTGGTGAGCTCGCGCTCCACTTCTGTCGGGTTCGGGTAGCGAATACCGCCCCGGCAGGAGTGCGGCCGTGCACCGCCGCATCGTCTCGGGTCGGATACGCCGCAGCCGCCGCCGGTCGCCTTCCTGGGTGGCTGCACCTCCCGACGCTGGATCATCTCGTCGGCGTGCCTATCCGGAGTTCGTCGAGCGGGTCCGACGCGCACCGGCACGCGACCGATCGGGATCTCGAGCGCCGCAGCACGACAGGCGGGATCTGCGATGCGCCGCGAAGGTCGTCACCGTTGACGCGAAGCGTGTTCCGCCGTCTGCCGAAGGGGTTCTTGCATGCAGATGAATCGCCCTGGAGCCCGTTGGGGCCGATTGTGGTCGGTCACAGCATTTCCGCATACTACCGACTGGTAATGAGAGGCGTCACATCCCGGTGGCGGTCCAGGAGTTAGCTGGTCTTCGGATGGCTGAAATGCGTTGCCGCACAGCGTAAAAACGCCGTTACGTGACTTCATATTCTGGCCGGGATGCGGTAGGGGAAGCGTACGGGATAAATACCGATGGGTTGGTATTTATCATCGCTTGGCCGCTGGATGAATGCCGCATGAACAGCGCAGTTCCCGGGGCGGGGGCATTTGTGGTGTCGCACGGTGGCGGCCGAGGGGGATTCACCGCGTACGTCTTCTGTCAAATCGTCTCAGACGGCACGTTTCCCGAAGTACTTCCCGCCGTCCGCGGCTTTGTTTCCGGAAACATACGGGAGAAAATTAGCCGAAAAATTGCCTTCCGGTGAAACATGGTGCTGGGCAGGCCCTTCTGAATTGCAGCTCGCATAGGTCGCGTGTACAGATGTGAGAACGCGGGGCGGTGTCGTGGCACGCCGCACGCGCAAGGCGGGACAGCGAGATCGGACGGTCCCGTTCGCGGATATCGGAGGATGAGTGAACGCGGACTCGGCAGGTTATAAAGCCTGCTCTGAACTGTGTATATCCGGTTCGAAACGACCGGTTCGGCATCGATCGGCAGGCATGTTCCGCGCCGGTGGAAAGTTTCGTCGCGCGGCGGAGGAGGCCCTGAATGAATGAATTCGATGCCGTGGCCGAACGAGTTCTCACGATGTTCTCGCGCGGTCTGCATGCAGTCGAAATAGAGCCGGACGCACCATTGCTGGATTATGGCTTGGACTCGGTGCGGTCGGTGGAGTTGGTGATCGAACTCGAGCGGGAGTTCGGCATCGAAATCTCCGACGAGGAGGCGGCGACGCTGCACACCGCACGCGAGGTGATCGCCTGCGTAACGGCGAAGACGAGCCGTACCCGGCACACCCGGGCCGAGGCGCGGGCATGACCGCGCGTGCCGGGTGGCGGGAACAGTCGCCGCCCACGGGGTCCGACCCGTTCGGTGACTTCGCCGAGTACAACCGGCCCGGGCTGGCCGCATTGCTGCGAGCCTGTCACCTCGACGTCCTGTACACCGCTGCGGACGGTGACCATCTCCTCCGCGCGGACGGCACCCGGGTGCTGGATCTCGTCGGCGGTTTCGGCGCCGCGCTCTTCGGTCACAATCATCCGGCGCTGGTGCGGGCCGCGACCGCGACGCTGAACCAGCAGGTGCCCTTCGTGGCGCAGGGTAGTGTCCGGCCCGGCGCCGCGCGGTTGGCGCGGCGGCTGTCCGAGTCGGTCGGTGCGTGCACCGGCCGGGAGTACGTGGTGACCTTCGGTTCCACCGGAGCCGACGCGGTGGAGGCGGCGATCCGGCACGCCGCGGTCGCGCACGCGCGCGCCCTATCCGCACTGGACGCCGAGCTGCGGCGGACGCTGCGCCGACTCCGTCGCGACGGCTTGCACGACGTGCGCCCGTCCGCGCCCGCCGGGGACGCCGAAGCGCGGCCCGCCGCGGCCGTGCTCACCGAATCGTTGGACCGAATCGCGCGGTTGCGGGAGCGCGGCCCGGTGTTCGTCTCCCTCGCGGGGGCGTTCCACGGAAAGAGCGCCGGCGCCTTCGCGCTCACCGAACAGGCCGACACCCCGGCCGACCTGGTGGTGCCCGGACCGTCGCGACTGCGGCTCGACAGCTGGGCGCCGGACGAGGTGGCCGGCGCGTTCGCGGACGAGCTGTGCACCGTGGGTGTCATCGACTTCGGTCCCGACGGCGCGCCCGTGCGCACCTGGCGGCAGTTGTCGCCCGTCGCGGCGGTGTTCGCCGAGCCCGTCCAGGGTGAAGGCGGCGTGCGGGAAGTTCCCCCCGACACCCTGCACGCCCTCCGGGAACTCGCCGATCGGCATGCCGCGGCGCTGATCTTCGACGAGATCCAGTGCGGCATGGGCCGGACCGGCACCTTCCTGGCGTCGGCGCCGTCGGGTGTGCGCGCGGACTACTACCTGATGTCGAAATCACTCGGCGGCGGACTGGTGAAGATCGCCGCGCTGCTGGTGGACCGTGCGCGCGCCGTCGCCGAATTCGGCCGCTACCACACCTCGACCTTCGCCGACGACGAGCTGTCGGCGACGGTCGCGGACACGGCACTGGACCTGTTGCGCGACAACCAACTCCGGATCAGCGACGCGGGAGCGCGGTTGCGGGCGCATCTGGACGAGGTGGCCCGCCGCTGGCCGCGCGAGATCGTGGCGGTGCGCGGACGCGGACTCCTCCAGGGGGTCGAGCTGCGGGCGCCGGAGCCGCGATCGGCACTGCTACGCGAGATCTGCGCGCCCGACATGTTCGGCTACGTGATGGCCGGATACCTGCTGCACCGGCACGCGATCCGCATGTTGCCCACTCTCTCGGCGCCGACCACCCTGCGCGTCCAGCCGTCGGCGTTCGTCACCGAAGCCGACATGGCGCGGCTGGCGACCGCGTTGGACGACATCGCGGCGTTGCTGCACCGCGGCCGGTACGACGTCCTGCTGGCGCACCTGGCCGCTCCGGTCACCACGAAGACCACGGTGACGGATCGGGCTCCGCTGCCCCGGCGCGCCGACCCGCCGCCGGCGCGGGACCCGCACGCCCCGACCAGGGTCGCGTTCCTTGCGAACCTGCCCGAGACGGCGGACCTGCGCCGATTGGCCCCCGAACTGGCAGCGTGGGACGACGCCGAGCTCGCCGCGTTGCTCGAACGTCTGCGCCCCGTCGCGGATCCCTTCGAGTTGACCAGACGGACGATCTCCTCCCCCGCCGGCGCCGAGGTCGAGATGATGGTGTTCGCGCTGCCGCTGACGGCCGGACAGATCGTCGCGCATCAGCGGGCCGGCGAGCGCACCTACGTGCGGGAACTGGTCTGGCACGCGGTGGAACAGGCGATCGCGGCCGGAGCCACGGTGATCGGGCTGGGCGGCTACACCTCGATCGTCACCGACGCCGCTCGCGAGGTGGCGGAGGACACCGTCACGGTCACCTCCGGCAATTCGCTCACCGCGGCCTGCGCCTACGAGGTGCTCGGCGCCGAGCTGGCCGCACTGCCGCCGGGGCAGCGGCGAGTCGGCATCCTCGGCGCACTCGGCAACATCGGCGCCGTCATGGCCGAACTGCTTGCCCCGCTGGCCGATTCGCTGGTCCTGGTGGGCAGGCCGGGCGCCGGGACGCGCTTGCGCCGCGTAGCCGCCGGACTATCCGGCGAGGTGGTCGTGAGCGAGGATCTGGCCGCGCTGCGGGACTGCCGGGTGGTCGTGACCGCCACCAACTCCGCGGAGCCGCTGATCACCGCGCGGCATCTCGCCACGCGCCACCCGGTGCTGATCTGCGATCTGGCCGTACCTGGCGATGTGGACCCGGTGGTCGCCGCGCAGCCGCACCTCACCCTGGTCGACGGCGGCCGCATGGCGCTGCCGCTGGGCCAGACCCCGTCCCTGCCCGAAACCGGGTTGCCCGCCGGAATCGTGTACGCGTGCATGGCCGAGACGCTGCTGCTCGGCTTCGAACCGCGTACCGCGAGCCCGTCCTACGGCGCGCTCACCGTGGCCGGCGTCCGCGCGGCGCGGAGTCTGGCCGCTCGCCACGACCTGCGCCCGGTCCTACTGCCGACAGGAGCCACCACCGTGATCACTCCGACGACCGCGTCCGCACCGATGTATCTGGGCGCGGCCGACTTCGCGCCCACTCGGGCGGGCGGCAAAGCCGCCACCCTGCACGAACTGCTGACCGACGGATTCGCCGTCCCGCCCGGTTTCGTCGTGGCTGCCGATCTGGACCTGACCGGCGTCGGCGACGACGATCTGTCCGGCTGGGTGCGGGCGATCGGCGGGTTTCCGGTGGCCGTGCGCTCCAGCGGCGTCCTCGAAGATCTCGACGACGCCAGCTTCGCGGGCCAGTACGAGTCCTACCTGGACATCGCGGACGCGGCGGCGCTGCGGACGCACATCGAGCGGTGCCGGGCGTCGGTAGGCAACGAACGCGTGCGAGCGTATCTGTCCCGCCGCGGCATGGCCGACACCGAGGCGACGGTGGCCGTCCTGGTGCAGCGGATGGTGGAGGCGCGCTGCGCGGGCGTCGGATTCAGCATCGATGCGCTCACCGGTATCGAGGAGCACGCGGTGCTGGAGGCCTGCCACGGCGTGGGGGAGCGTCTGGTCTCCGGGCAGGTGACTCCGACTCGCTACACGCTGCGGCTGTCCGACGGCGGTGTGGTGGCGCGCGAGGCGGGCGACGAGGACGTCAGGCTCGACGGCGCCGACACCGAGGCGCTCGCCGCGTTGCTGCTGGCGGTGCAGGCACGCAGGCAGCGGCCGCAGGACATCGAATGGGCGATCGACGGCGACGGCGGATTGTGGTTGCTGCAGTCCCGTGCGGTCACCGCGATCAGCTGGCGTACCGACATCGACCAGTTCTCCGATGCGGACCTGCGCGACGGCGGCGTCTCGGCCCGGGTGTGCACACCCATGATGTTCTCGTTGTACGACAACGCCTTCCAGTACTCGATGCAGCGGTTCTTCGAGGGTTTGGGGTTGGCCCGGCCGGGCGAGGAGCCGGACTGGATGGCGATGTACTACGGCCGGGCCTACTGGAACGTGAGCGCGGTGAAGAAGTGCTTCCAGCGCATACCCGGCTTCGACGAGCAGCACTTCGACGACGATCTGGGCGTCCTCAACGAATACGGCCCGGAGGGGCCGATCCGCACCGCGAACACGCCGCTGACCATCGCCCGGGCGCTGCCGGTCGCGCTGGCGGTGCAGCGCAGCTACCGCGAACAGCTCACCGCTGTCGACACGTTCGCCGCGAGCTGGCCGGCCAAGTACGCGGCGTGGCGCGAGCGGGTGCGCGCGCTGCCGCACACCGATGAGGCGACCTTCGCCGCCGATCTCGCCGACTGCCTGCTCACCCTGCACGCCGCGACCGAGCGCACCTATTTCACGACGATCTATCACAACTCGAGCGTGCAGACCGACTTCAAACAGCTGCTGGACAAGATCGACGCGGCCACCGGCGCGTCCAGCTCCGCCCTCGACCTGATGGGTGGCCTCGCCGAGATCAGCCACATGGCGCTGCAACGCGGCATCGTCGAATTACACCGGGTGGCAACGCAGTCCGGGCTGGACGGTCCGGAGTGGGACGAGGCGCTCGCGGCTTTCCTCGCCGAGCAGGGCTTCCATGCCGACGCCGAACTCGACCTCACCTGCCCGCGCTGGTCGGAGGACCCGGGACGGGTTCGGTCGATGGTCGCGGTGATGCTCGAACACGGCACCGCGCCGGCCGACCCCGCGGCCACACTGGTGGAGCAGCGCAAGCGCTACGAGTCCGAATCGGCCGCGCTACGAGCCCGCGTTCGTGCCCGGCCCACGACCCGGGTGCGGTATGCCAAGGCGCTGGACAAGCAGATCGACCGGATGCGCCGCTATCTCGTCGCCCGGGAGCGGATGCGGGAATTCTCGTCGCAGTGTTACGCCGTCGTGCGCGCCTACGTGGTGGAGGCGGGCGCCCGTCTGACCGCCACCGGTGCGCTCGAGCACGCCGACGACGCGTTCCAGCTGACCATCCACGAGCTCACCGACCTGGTGGCGGGCCGCGCGGACGCCACGGACCTCGCGCCCGTGATCGCCTACCGACGGGCGATGTACGAGGGGTATCGCGATCTCACGCCGCCGCACGAACTCGGTGGCGGGGTGACCGTGGCGGCGGTGCGGGCCGTCGCCGACGGCGACCTGTCCGGCCTCGGATGCAGTCCCGGTGTCGCCGAGGGAACGGCACGGGTGATCACCGCGCTCACCGACATCGGCCAGTTGCGCGACGGCGACATCCTCGTCACGCGTTTCACCGACCCGGGATGGACTCCCGCGCTGGGCTTGGTGGCGGGTGTGGTGACCGAGGTGGGCGGCATGCTGTCGCACGCCGCCGTGATCGGGCGCGAGTACGGCATTCCCGCCGTGCTGAACGTGGCGGGGGCGACGAGCGCCGTGCGATCGGGTCAGCGGATCCGCATCGACGGCAGCGCGGGAGTGGTTCGGATCCTGGACGCGGATTCCGTCGAGGCCCCCGCGGCGAGCGAACCCTGCGCGGATCACCGGCGAGCCGACAGCACCGCTGCCGAGCCGCCGGGGCAGGACTCACCGCCGCCCCCGGTCCGTCGCGAGATATCCGCGACGGCAGATCCTGCCGCGTCACCCCGCGTGAGTCGCGGCTCCGGAAAGGAAACGACACTGACCGCACGCAAACGCCTGATCTGCCTCGCCGGCGGTGACGGCTCGGGGAAGACCACCCAGGTGGCGAGGATCGCCGCCGAATTCGAGGCGCAGGGCCACAGCGTCGCCGCGGTGACGATCTGGGACGCCTTCCTCGACCCGAAGATCTCCTCGAAACTGCCCTGGGGAAGCCCCGCCGAGATCTACGGATACCTCCGGTTGCTCACTCCGCTCAGCCGAGCGCACTTCCTGTTCCACGCCATGCAGCTGTCGCTGGACCTGGCGGCCGAACGCGGCGCGGATATCGTGCTCGCGAACGCGTACTGGTACAAGTACTACGCCACCGAGGTCGCCCACGGCGGCGACCCGGCCGTTCTGCGCAGCCTGGCGGCGGGTTTCCCGGAACCCGACCGCACGTTCTACCTCGCGGTGCGGCCGCAGGACGCCCTGAGCCGAAAACGATTGCGCAGCGACTACGAGAGCGGCTACGGCGACGAGGAATCGTTCCTGACCTTCCAGCAGCGCAGCCACGAGGCGCTGGACGCGCTGTCGAACGAGCTGGGCTGGATCCGGCTCGACGGCACGGCGGCGCAGGCCGAGATCACCGGTGCTGTGCTCACCCAGTTGCGCGAGGACGACCGATGAGCGGCTCGCATACCCGCCGGGTGGCCCTGGTCGGCATCGACGGCGCGGGGAAATCCTCGGTGCTGGCCGCGCTCCGCGCGCTGGCGGGGCGGACCGACGCCGGTGGCTTCGCGTCGATGACCTGCCCCGACTTCCACGACACCCGCGATGTTCCGCTCGCCGACCTGTCCCGGCAGCTCAGGGCGTTCAGCGTCGGCTGTGACGAGATCGGTGACGTGGCGATGAAGGCCACCGCCATGTACCTGCAGATGACCCTGTTCGGGCCGGTGGAACAACACTTCCTGCGCACCTGGGCACCGGATGTGCTGGTGTGCGAACGGCATCCGCTGATCGAACTGCTCGTCTACGGCCCGTTGTACGTGGCGCTGGCGGGCACCGACGGGCGCTGCCGCGAGCGGCAGGACGAGATCGCGGCGGTGCTCGATCGGCATGGACCGGGCACGTTCGCCGACATCCTGGCGTGGCAGCACGCCCAGGCGGCCCGGTTGGGCAGCTCGCCGGACCCGTGGCTGCTGCTGTCGGAGATCGCGGAACTGGTCGGTCGTGACATCGCCGCAGCGGTATCCGGGTTCGCCGAACGATTCCGCACCACGCTGCCGGACACGGTGCTGTGGCTCGACGCGCCGCCCGAGCAGGCGGCGGCACGCTGTGTGCAGCGGTCGGGGCGCGGGCCGGTCGAGGCCCATGAGACCGCCGAGCGGCTGACCGCGCTGCGCGCGGGCTACCAGCAGGTGCGCGAGACCCTCGCGACCGCGTTTCCGGAGGTGGCATTCCACCGCATCGAGACCGGCGACGACGTCGACCTCGCGGAATCGGTGCGCGCCTGCGTGACGGAAGGGAAGTTGCTCGGATGAGCACGCGCGACGACATCGGCTCGGCGGATCTGGAAGCGCGGGTCCGCGCGATCGTCGGGGAGGTGCTGTGGGTGCCCGCGGCCGACCTCGACCCGGCCGCGCCGCTGATCGACTACGGACTCGACTCGCCGACCGCCATCGAACTCACCCTTCAGCTGGAACACGCCTTCTCCGTGAGCATTCCGGAGGACGACGCCGTCCGGCTGACCACGGTCGCCACGATCGTGCGCTACGTCGAGGATCAGGCATGACCACACCACCGGGGCCACTGCGGCCGTACCACCCGAGCATCGTGCACGCGCTGCTGTCCGGCGGCGAACGAGGCGCGGCGGCGGCATCGACGGTCATCCTGCCCGAACGCGCCGCCGCCGGGCACGGCGACGAGATCCGCCGACGGCATGACGAGCTTGCGAGCGCCGCGTGCCGCGCCGCGGCGGGCCTGGCCGCCGACGGCGTGCGCCGGGGCGATCGCGTGTTGCTGTGCCTGCCCACGTCGGCGGAATTCGTCACGGCCTTCTTCGGTGCGCTGCTGCTCGGCGCGGTGCCCACCGCCATCGCCACCCCGGGTGGCTTCGGGGCCGCCGAGATCTTTCTGGACCGGTTCGCCCGGCTGCTGGCCTATCTGGACCCGACGGCCGTGGTGAGCACTCCGGCGGTGCTCGCCACGTTGCCCGTGCCCGCGTCGGTGGCGGCGATCGACGCCTCGGCACTGCACGCGCTGGCGCACACCTCAGGGGCTCCCGCGCTCGCGCCGCGCCTGCCCGCACCGGACGATGTCGCGTTCATCCAAGCCACCTCCGGCTCGACGGGCACGCCGAAGGGCGTGCAGGTCACCCACGCGAATCTGGCCGCCAACTGCGAGCAGATCGCCCGCGCCGCCGCGATCGGACCCGCCGACACCTGGGTCGGCTGGCTGCCGCTGCACCACGACATGGGCCTGATCGGTGGGTTCCTCACGCCGCTGTTCCGCGGCATCGACGCGGTGCTGATCCCGCCGAACCGGTTCCTGCGCCACCCGGCCGATTGGCTGCGCGCCGTGCACGAGTATCGCGGAACTCTCACCGCCGCACCGAACTTCGCCTACGGCTACGCCGCCGCGCGCATCGCCGACAGCGACCTGGACGGAGTGGATCTGTCCGCATGGCGGTTCCTGTTCTGCGGCGCCGAACCGATCCATCCGCCCACGGTGCGGCAGTTCGTCGACCGGTTCGGCGCCTGGGGGCTGCCTCCCGACGCGCTCGTGCCGTGCTACGGGTTGGCCGAGGCGTCGCTCGCGGTGACGGTGTCCGCTCCGCGCGCGCCGATCGCGTTCGACTCGGTCTCCCGCCGCGGACTGGCCGAAGACGGTGTCGCGGTGGATGTCCCGGCCGACGACGGCGACGCGCTGGCCATCGTCGACTGCGGTGCGCCCGTGGCGGGCACCGAAGTCCGCGTGGTGGACGAGGAGGGGACACCGTGCGGCGCGGATTCGATCGGCCGGGTGCAATTCCGTGGACCGTCCACCACGCCGGGATACTTCCGGCTGCCCGAAGCCACCGCCGCCACCCGGTCGGAGGGTTGGTGGGACACCGGGGACGTCGGGTACCTGCGGAACGGCCGGTTGCGGATCACCGGCCGGCGCAAAGACCTGATCATCATCCGCGGCGCGAACTATCTGCCCACCGACTTCGAGGTCGCCGCCGAGCAGGTGCCGGGAGTACGGCCGGGCGGCGTGGTCGCGGTGGGACGACCCGAGGCAGGCGGTGGCTCGGAAGAGCTGCACCTGATCGTCGAATCCGCGGTGGCATCAGCGGAACACGACACACTGGCCCGTGCGGTACGCGCCGCGGTGAGCAAACGCACCGGGGTGCTGGCCGCCGGTGTGCGGATCGTCGCGCCGCGCAGCATCCCGAAGACCACCAGCGGGAAGGTTCAGCGCATCGCGGCCCGGCGACTGCTCGACGCCGACGAACTGGTCGGCGCCGCAGGCGGGGAAGGCCTGGCGCGATGACACTTTCGACGGCGACCATGCGCCGCCTCGACGGTCCGGCCGCCCGGCATCCGCTGGGCGTTTACGCCCGCTACCGGACCGACCCGCTCGGCCTGTTCTACGAGTCCGCGCTCCACTACGGCAGCGTCCGGCTGCGGCTGGCCCACCAGCACGTGCACCTGCTGGTCGAACCCGAGCACATCGAGCAGGTGCTGGTCACCCGTGCGGGCCGCTACGCGAAGGGCATCAGCTATCGAAGCCTGAACCACCTGCTCGGGCCTGGGCTGCTGACCAGCGGCGGCGAACTGTGGAAACGCCAGCGCGCCCTGATCAATCCGGCCTTCGCCCGCCGTCATGTCGAGACCGAGATCCCGCTCATGGTGGAGTGCGGGCAGCGGATGCGTACCCGCTTGGACGCTCGCGCCGCCGACGGCGCGGCATTCGACCTGGTACCCGAGCTGATGGGCTTCGCAGCCGACGTGGTATGCCGCGCGGTACTCGGCGCGGACCTCGACGGCGTGCTTCCGCAGATCGAAGACGATGTGCGTCAGGGCGTTTCATGGGTCATGCGGCACATGACCGCGCCGATCCAGTTGCCGCCGCGACTGCCCACTCCCGGTAACCGGCGGCTGCGGGCAGTGCGGCAACGGCTGCATCGCGTGGTGGACGAGGTGATCGGCAGGCACCGGCAGATCAGCGGCGCCGACTCGCTGCTCGCCCGGCTGCTCACCGCCCGCGACGACGCGGGACACGCGATGGACGACGAGCAACTGCGGCACGAAGTGCTGACCTTCCTGCTCGCCGGTCACGAGACCACCGGAGCGGCGCTGGCCTGGACGATCTACGAACTGGGCCGCAATCCCGCCGTGCTGGACCGGGTGCGCGCGGAGATCGACGCGCTGCCGGCGGCGCCGGACCACCCGGACGCCGTGCGCGCCGCGCTGCCCCGGCTGGAATACACCGGCCGCGTGATCGATGAGGCGATGCGCCTGCATCCTCCGGCCTGGGCGTTCAGCCGCACCGCGGTCGAGCCGGACCATTTCGACCGGTTCGACCTGCGACCCGGCGCGATCGTCGTGATCAGCCCGTTCGTCAACCATCGGCTACCCGGGTTCTGGGACGCGCCGCTGACTTTCGATCCCGACCGGTTCACCAAGGAGCGGAGCCGGGCGCGCCCGCCGTTCCGGTATTTCCCCTTCGGCTGGGGCGCGCATCTGTGCGTCGGCCGGCAGCTGGCGCTGATCGAGATCCGGGTGGGTCTGGCGATGGTGCTGTCGCGCTACGACATCGAACTGGTGAACGGGATGCGGGTGCGCGAGCACCCCGAGATCTCCAACACCCCCGACCCGGTCCTGGTCCGGTTGACCCGGCGCGAGCGCGCCATCCCGGTGACCGGGACCAGACAGGAGGCCGCACGATGACCAGTGCCACCGCCGGCGCGATACTGCGCGCCGAAACCCTCGCGACGGACCCGGCGGCCGCCGCGCACGCGGGAGCCAAGGCCGCCAACCTCGCCGAACTGCAGGCCGCCGGATATCGGGTGCCGCCGTTCGCCGTGCTCGGCACCGACACGTGCGCGCGGCTGCTCGCCCCGTCCGCCGATGCCGTCGCGGCCCTGCTCGCCGAACTCGATCCGGACGATCCGGCCGCCTTGCGGTCCGTCTCGTCCAGGATCCGCACTCTCGTCGAGGGGCGACCGCTGCCCGCAGACATCGCCGTCGAACTCGAGGCCGTGGTCGCGGAACTGGCCGCCGATGATCCGGCCGCAGCGGGCGAGGTGCGCTTCGCCGTGCGATCGTCGGTGCGCGGCGAGGATTCGGCGACCGACTCCTTCGCCGGACAGCTCGACACCGTGCTGAACGTAGCGGCATCCGAGCTGCCCGCCGCGATCGGGACGGTCCTCGCCTCCAACTGGTCGGAGCGCGCGCTGTTCTACCGCGCGCGCCGCGGTCTCGACGACGCGCCGGTCGCGTGCGCCGTGGTGGTGCAGGTCCTGCTCGACAGCGCCGTCTCGGGAGTGGTGTTCAGCTGCAATCCGCGCAGCGGTGACCCCTCCGAAGCGGTGGTCGCGGCCGCGCTCGGATTGGGTGAAGGCGTGGTGGCGGGCACGGTGGACTGCGATACCTATTTCGTCGACCGCGCCACCGGCGCCATCACCTCGCGGGTGGTCGCCGACAAGCGCAGCCGCGTGGTGGCCGCGCGGCACACAGCGGGCACCACCACCGAAGAACTCGCCGACCCGGTGACGGTGGCGGCGCTGTCGGACACGCAGATTCGCGAGCTGGCCGAAGTAGCGGGCGCGCTCGCCGACCACTTCGCCGCGCCGCAGGATGTCGAGTTCGCCTACCCGCCCGACGGGCGATTGCACCTCTTGCAGGCCAGACCGGTCACCGCGACCGGGGCGCGCGAGACCGTCTTCGACAACGTCAACGTCGCCGAGTCATATCCCGGGTTGTCGAGCCCGCTGACGTTCTCGGTCCTGCGCGCCGCCTATGAGCGGGTGTTCCGCACGTGTCACCGTGATTTCGGCGCCACCACCCGGATCGTCGACCGCAACGCCACCGATCTGTATCCGTATCTGGTCGGCATCGCGCGCGGCCGGATCTACTACAACATCAGCAACTGGTATCGCCTGTTCCTCGAGATCCCCGGCATGGATTTCGCCATCGAAGGATGGGAAGCCGCGCTCGATATCGAGAACCGATACCAGCGGCCGCCCGTGCCGGCCCGTGGCATCGCCCGGCTGCGTGCGATCGCGCTGCGCCTGCGGGTGTTCGCGATCATCCTGCTCGGCCGGCTACGTCTGCCCCGGCGGTTGCGCGCGTTCTTCACGGCGCTGGCGGCGGCCACCGAGGACCTCGAACGCAGGCTGGAGGAGAACGCGCCGGAACGCGAACGCGACGCGCACGCGTTGCTGGCGTGGACCGAACGTTTCTTCGACGGACTCGTGCCCGCGTACTCGGTGCAGATCTTCAACGATTTCCTCGCCCAGCAGATGTTCCATGTGGTCGGCTTGCAGTTGCGACGGGCCGGCCTCACCGAGGACGAGGCGCTCACCCTGCGCAACGAGTTGTTCTGTGGCGAAGACGGTGTCGACAGCGTCGATCCGGTGCGCTCGGCACTCGCACTGACCGCGCGGGTACGCGCCGACTCGGCATTGCGCGCGCTGTTCGACGGCCCCGCCACCGCACAGCAGGTGTGGACCGCCCTGTCCGAAGACGGGTTCGCGACCTTCCGCGCGGCGTGCCTGCGTCACATCGCCGAGTTCGGCGACCGGACCGTGGATGAACTCAAGTTGGAGACCGATCCGCTCGGCGAGCACCCCGAACGGCTGGTGCCCATGCTGCGGAACTACCTGCGCGGCGGGCAGAACGCCGACGACATGATCGCGCGTGAGCAGGCGATCCGTCGTGCGGCCGAGCGGACGGCGGCCGACCTGTTCGCCGGTGCACGTCTGCGGCGGTGGCTTTTCCGGCTCGCGCTGCGGCTGGCCCGTGAACACGTGAAGCAGCGCGAGAACATGCGGCTGGGCCGCAGCCGAGCCTTCGGTCTGCTCAAGCGGGTGTTCCGGGAGTACGGCAGGCGACTGCACGCCGACGGTCTGCTGGGCGATCCGCGCGACGTCTTCTGGCTCACCTACGAGGAGATCGCGGCACTCACCCGCGGAACGGCGGTGGACACCGACACCACACGCACCGTCGCCCTGCGCAAGGCGGATTACGACCGCTGGCAGGCGCAACGCCTGCCCTCCCGCATCGTCACGACCGGGATCGCGGCGGCGGATATCGGCGATCCGGCGCTGGAGCAACCGGCCGGGGACGCCGCCGAAGGAGCACGCGTACTGCACGGAATCGGCTGCGCCCCAGGACGCGTCGAGGCGCCCGCACTGGTGCTGCGCACCCCGGATCCGGACGTCGCGATCGACGGGCAGATTCTGGTGGCCGCGACCACCGACCCGGGCTGGGTGTTCCTCATGGTCGCCGCGGGGGGCCTGGTCAGCGAGCGGGGCAGCCTGCTTTCCCACACCGCCATCATCGGACGCGAACTCGGCATCCCCACCGTCGTCGGCGTTCCCGGAGTCACCGGCCTGATCGGAGACGGTGACCTCCTGGTGCTGGACGGCCGCGCGGGCACCGTGACTCTCGGGCAGGAGCGACGACCGTGACCGCACCCGATCCGGCCCACGGCGAGAACTTCAGCCTGGAGCGCTATCTCGACCCCGCGGCGCACACGTTCGACCAGCGTTTCGCGGAGTTCCGGCCCTATGCCCAGCATGCTCGCGGCAGCGGTTTCGTGTTGCGGGAAGTGACCGGGCCGTCCGGTGCGGTCGTCCCGGTGCGCGATCCGGCGACCGGCGCGACCGACGAATTGATCATGCTCGGGTCCAACAACTATCTCGGCCTCGGCAACGAACCGAGCATCGTGGAGGCGGCCGTCGCCGCCATACGCGAATTCGGTGTGGGGCACGGCGGCCCACCCTTGCTCAACGGCACCACGACCCTGCACCGGCGGCTCGAGGAACGGCTGGCCGAACTGAAGGGCTGCGAGTCGGCCATGGTCTTCTCCTCGGGCTACGCGGCCAACGTCGGCTGGGTGACCGGTCTGCTGCGCAAGGGCGACGTGCTGCTCTACGACGAACAGAACCATGCCAGCCTGTACGACGGCATTCAGCTCGGCCGGGTGCGCTCGATGGCCTTCGCGCACAACGACCTGCGTCATCTGCGCCACCGGCTGATGCAGATCCGCTGGCGAAATCCGGGGGCGAACGTGGTCGTGGCCGTCGAGGGCGTGTACTCGATGGACGGTGACATCGCACCGCTGCCGGAGATCCGCGCGCTGTGCGACGCGTTCGGGGCGTGGCTGGCGGTCGACGACGCGCACGGCACCGGAGTGCTCGGCGCGCGGGGGCACGGTACCGCCGAGCATTTCGGGCTCGGTCCGGGATCGGTGGAGCTGACCATGGGCACGTTCTCGAAGGTCTTCGCGGGCACCGGCGGCTTCGTCGCCGGCTCCCGGGATCTGGTGGACACGCTGCGATTCTTCGCCCGCTCCTACATGTTCTCCGCCGCGCTCGCACCCGCGGCCGTCGCGGCGGTGCTCGCCGGCATCGAGTTCCTGGCCGCGCATCCCGAACGCGTGGCGCGACTGCACGACAACGTCGGATACTTCGTGCGCGGGCTGCGCGCGATGGGTTTCGCTGTCGATCCGCAGACCGCGATCATCCCGCTGCTGGTCCCACCGCGGCTCGCCGTCGCCGACGTGGTCGCCGCCCTGCACCGGGAGGGCGTGTTCGTCAACGGCGTCGAGTTCCCCGCCGTGCCTCGCGACCAGCAGCGCCTGCGGATCAGCATGATGGCCACGCTCACTCGCGACCATCTCGACCGCGCACTGGACCGCATCGACACCGTCGCCCGCCGCATCGGTTTCCATCCCGAACAAGAAGGGATCGCTTGACATGACCGACACCGTGATCGCCGCGGGCGGGACGGACGCCGAACGGCTGCTGGTGCACGCCGCGCTGGCCACGCCCACCGGAGCAGAACGCGCCGAACTCGTCGAATCGGCCGGCCGGGTCACCGATTGGGCGGCCTTCTTCGAGCTGGCGCGGCTCAACGCCACCGTCCCACTGGTGCGGCACTCGCTCATCGCGGCGGAGGTGTACGACCTCGTGCCGCCGCCGGTCCGAGTGCGATTCGACGCCGTGACCGAGGGGATCGCGACCGCGAACGACCGCCGCCTGGCGGGGGCGATGGAGCTGTTGCGGCGGTTCGACGAACGCGGCGTGCGTTGCGTGGTGCTCAAGGGCATGCTCTTCGCCACCGAGATCTACCGCGACCCGCACTACAAACGTATGAACGACCTGGACATCCTGTTGGAACCCGGCCAGGTCGACACGGCCGTCGAGATCTACCGTGAGCTAGGCCTCTTCGCGACTTCGGAGCTGCTGGGCAAGGCGCCCAAGGTGCGGGCCGAGCGATCCCACCACCTGCCGTCGTTCGTCTCGCGCGACGGCGCGCTCGTGGTGGGCACGCACTGGGGACTCGTCACGCCGCTGGCGCCCTACACGGTCGACTACACCGCGATATGGAAACGCCTGCGGGCCATCGACTTCCACGGCGTACCGGCGTGGGCGATGGCGCACGAGGACAACCTGCACCATCTGGGTATTCACCTGCCCTACTACAAGACCGGCGTACGCGAACTCGGCGATATCTGGAACCTGGCCCGACATGCGGGCCCCGGCCTGGACTACGACCTGCTCGCCGCCCAGATCGCGGCGGCGGGCAGCGAGAGCCTGATGTTCCACGCCCTCGCCCTCGCGCACCGGTTGGCGCCGAATCCCGACTTCGCGGCGCTGCTGGAGCGGATCGCGCCGCGCGTGGACAGATTCACCCGCGCCGACACCGCGCGCAAGATCGCCGACGTGCACACGCTGCTGCGCAGCCGTTGCACGCACACCTCCCGGATCGAGAAGGCCTACACGGAATTCAATATGACCGCCGACGCGCGGGAGAAATGGGACGGCTTCGGACGGCTGTGGTCCGGGCTGCTGCTGGTCCCGGGGGCGGAGGCGGCCCGGATGAGTTCGCTGCGCGACCCGGGCGCACTGGCCGCCCTCGGCGCCCGGCTGATCGCGCCCTACCGCCTTACCCGGGTATTCCAGCGTGACCTCGGCCGGTGGTTGTTCCCCGCCGCACTGGCCAAGACGGTCTACGACCTCGGCGCGGCATACGCCGGGGAACTCCGGTCCCGCACCGGGCTCGGCGGTGCGCGGCCACCCGGCATCGACGACTACGCCGCTCGTCTCGGGTTGACCAGAGCGGACCTGCAAGCCGTACTGGACAGCCAGGAATGAGGCCACGACCGACCGTGCTGTGGGATCTGGACGGCACGTTGATCGGGCAGCGGCGGCGCACGTTCGCGACGCTGATGCCCGCGGGCGCGGCTTGGGCGTTCCGCGATCTGCTGCCACCGCACCGCTTCCTGCCGCTGCTGCGCCGCACGCTGGATGACGTGCGCGCCAACGACGGCGACCACACCAACACCGAACTGCTGGTGCGGCTGCTCGCCGAGCGACTCGGCACCGGCCGTGACGTCGTCGCGGACCGCATGGCCCGGCTCGCCGAAGTGGAATTCACCCGGCTGCGCGCATGTTTCCTGCCGCGCCCCGCGGCGGTGGCGACGGTGCGCGAGCTGGCGGAGGCGGGTGCGCGGCAAGTGGTCGCGACCAACCCGTTGTGGCCGCGCGGCACGGTGGAGGCCAGAATTCGCTGGGGCGGATTCGATCTCACCTCGTTCGCCTACGTCACCAGCGGTGACACCATGCACCGCGCGAAGCCGAGGCTCGAGTTCTATCGCGAACTGCTCGACCAGCTCGGCGCGGACGCGGCGGACTGCGTCATGGTCGGCAACGACCCGGCCCACGACGGTCCCGCCGCGCAACTGGGCATTCCGGTCTTCCTGATCGATGCTCGCACCACCGGCATCCCGCCGGCCGTGGCCCGCACCGGACTGGTCACCACAGGAGATCACCGCGCACTACGCCGATGGCTCGGCATCGAGGAGGATTCGTGCTCGTCGTCCTGAACCCGCGAGCGAACGCGGGCGCGGCGCTGCGACGCTGGGAGCCGGTGGAGTCCGCGCTGCGCGCCCGTCACCCGGACCTGTCGGTCGAACTGCCCGCTGACGCCCGGCGCGCCACCGACCTCGTGCGCGCGGCCGTCACCCGGCCGGAACCGCCGTCTGTACTGGTCGCCGCCGGCGGCGACGGCATGGTGAACCTGGTGCTGAACGCGCTCATGGACCCGGCCACCGACCGCCCGCGTGCCCCCGGCACCGCACTGGGCGCCGTGGGACTGGGCAGCTCGAACGACTTCCACAAACCCGTGGCCGACAGCGGGCGTATCGGAGCCGTCCCGGTGCGGATCGACGCCACCCGTGCCGAACTCGTCGACGTGGGCAAAGCTTGCGTGCTGCTGACCGACGGCACACGTGCGGTGCGCTATTTCCTGCTCAACGCCAGCATGGGGCTGGTCGCCGCGGGCAATCATTCGTTCAACCAGGCCGCCGGGGTGGTGGGCCTGCTCAAATCGCGCAGTGTGGAGGCTGCCATCATCGCCACCGCACTGGCCACCATTGCCACCCATCGGCCGCTGCCGGTCGTGGTGCGGGGAGGCGGCTGGAGCCACACCTCCCCGATCACCAATATCGGTGTGCTCAAGAGTGTTCACTTCGCGGGCGGCATGCGCTACGACACGGCGGTGACCTCCGCCGACGGCCGGTTCGACGTGAACATCTGGGCCGAGGCGGGAAGGCTTCGAACGCTCGGCCTGGTCGCGGGACTGTACGCGGGCCGGTTCCGGCGGTCGCGGCTGGCGGTGTGCCACCGGGATTCGGTCGTGGAGCTGCGGCCGGATCGTCCGGCGCCGCTGGAACTCGACGGCGAGATCACGATGGTGGAGTCGGCGCGGTTGGAGGTCTTGCCGCGCGTGCTGAAGGTGTGTGCCGCGTGACGGTCGTGCTCGTCACCGGCGCCGCCAACGGCATGGGCGCAGCCACCATGGAACACCTGGCGGCGCAGGGGTACACGGTCGAAGGATGTGACCGGGCCGCCGCGCCCGGAATCGCTCGGGTCGACGTGCGCGACGAGGAGGCGGTGAACGGCTGGGTTCGCGACGTGCATGCCAGGCACGGCAGCATCCAGGCGGTGGTCACGTTCGCGGCATACGGCGTCGTCGGCGCGGTGGAGGAGACCACACCCGCCGAGGCCGCGGCGCTCTACGACACCAACGTCCTCGGCACGCACCGTGTGCTGCGCGCAGCGCTGCCGTTGCTGCGCGCGCGAGGCGCGGGCCGCGTGATCGTCGTCAGTTCCGGCGCGGGCGCTGTCGCCGAACCCTACGGCGGCTGGTACTCGGCCACGAAGGCCGCGGTGGAGCGGATCGGCGAAGCCGCGCGCATGGAGGCAGCCGGGGCGGGTGTCCATGTGTCGGTGCTCATCCCGGGGTGGACCGTCACCCCGATCGTCGACACGGCGGTCCCGGTGTCGAGGCCGATCCCCGTCTACGACCACGATCGCGCCGCCGTGCTGGACCTCGTACGCGGTTACCTGGCCGCGGGACAGCCCGCCTCGGCGGTGGCCCGCAAGGTCGCGACGATCCTGGCCGCGAGCCGGCCACGGCAGACCTACCTGTGCGGCCGTGACGTCCGCTTGTCCTTCTGGGCCCGCAGGTTTCTCCCGAGCCGGGTATACGAGCGAATGGTGTGGCGATACTACGGTTTTCGGCCGTAGCCAGGATCTCCAGCGCCGCTCGGCCGTTGTCGGTCACCGACGCACCTCCCGCCGGAGATCACAGAACTGGGTGCGGCCTCCCAGTCCACGCCGCATGTGATCGACTGCGGGGTCGCTCGGAAGTTGTCAGGCGTTGTCGAGTGCCGGGTGGGACTCCAGACTGCCCAGGATCATGTCGGTGAGTGCGGTGATCGCGTCGGCGATGGTCGTCCGGCTGTGGTTCAGGTCGGTCGCGATGGCCTCGGCCGCGCCCAGGATGCCGACGCAGCGCAACCGCAGCGCCTCAGGGGGCAGCGGCGAGTGTGGCTGGAGTGCGGCGGCCATCAGATCGGTATAGCTGTCGTACATCTCGCGATGGGTCGCCTCCATGTCCGGATTTCCCTTCAGCGCGGCGGAAATCGCCGTGAGTTCCGGCATGTCGGCGGCACAGTCGAAGTAGACGGCACTGATGACGCGGGCGACGTCCGCCGCGGTGGGCCCGGCAGCACGCAACGCCTGTTCCGACGCGGCGCGCTGCCGTTCGTCGAGCCGCCGATAGAGGGCGAGCAGCAACCCGGAGCGGGTGCCGAAGTGGTCGTACACGACCGGCCTGGTCACCCCGGCCGCCTCCGCGAGCGTCACCAGGGTGAGGGCGTCGGCGCCGTGAGCTCGCACGACCGACAGTGCCGTCTCCAGCAATTGCTCGCGTCTGGCCTGCTTGGACAGGCGAGGCGACGTGGTGGCCATCGATCCTCCTTGCGTTGTCGGCCCAGTTTAGCTACAAATTGTATCTACAGAATGTATATACAAAATGTAGTTGACTGGACGAGGAGTGGGACACATGTCGGTACGGTCGGAATCGGTGCTGATCCTGGGCGGTTCGGGGCAGGCGGGGGCGGGTGCGGCCGCGATACTGCGGCAGTGGCATCCGACACTGCCGCTGACCATCGCGGCACGGGATCTCGCGCGCGCCCAGCAGGTCGCCGACGAACTGGGCGTGGCGACGGCGGTGACCATCGATCTGGAGCGTCCGGACCTGGGTCTCGCGGCCGATCACGGCTACTCGGCGGTGGTCGCGGCGCTGTGGGACCGCAAGCTGTCGGGGCTGCGCTTCGCGCAGGACCGCGGATTGCCGTATCTGAGCATCTCCAGTGGCTTGGTGGAGATCGCGCCGGAGATCGTCGCGGGCGCGCAGCGCGCGGATGCCGCACCGGTTCTGGTGGCCAGTCACTATCTCGCCGGTCTCGTCGTCCTCGCGACGTTGGCGGCGGCGGAGCGGTTCAGTCGGGTAGACGCTGTCCGGATCGGCGCCGTGCTGGACGAAACGGACGCGGGCGGGCCAGCGGGGATGGCGGATCTGGAGCGGCTGTCGGCCGCTACTTCGGCGGGATGGCTACGGCGTGACGGCGTTTTCACCTGGCTGGCGGCGGCCGACGCCGAAGCCGGTGTGCGCAGCGTCGACGGTGTCGAAGTACCCGGGCAGAGCATCCCCATTCTCGACGTGCCGAGTATCGCGCTCGCCACCGGCGCGGAGGACGTTCGCTTCGACCTCGCGGTAGGGGAGTCCGCGGGCCGCCGCCGCGGCGCATCGGCTTCCATGGAGGTTCGGATCGACATCGAAGGAGCTGACGAGGCGGGTGAACCGTTGCGAACCAGCCGCTACCTGGTCCATCCGGCGGGGCAGCGGCCGTTGACCGCGCTCGGCATCGCCCTGGGCGTCGAGCGTTTGCTCGGGTTGCGCGGACAGGCCGTCGCGCCCGGCATTCACACTCCCGAAGCGTTGATCGCTCCACGCGACGCGGTCGCGCGGATGCGCGAGATCGGCACCGAGTTCATCGACGTCCAGCCGCAGAGGCACCGCTGACCGGACCTAAGGCCGATGCCGCGCGCCGCGCCCACTTCGCTCGAACCTGGACGACCGGCGCCGCGGCGATGGTCCACGCGGCTGCCGGACATCCGGTCCTGTGCCGCGGGGAGGCGGCTCGTTGCTGTGAGATCGCCCGACGTTGGGCCAGGTGCGTCCGCCGCATGTCGGTGGGGTGGCGTAAGCAGGGGTCATGACTCAATTCTCCGCAGCTCAGGACCCCTTCCGGCCCCCCTCGGGTCCTCGTTTGCTGGACGTCCGCCGTCTGTGGGCCGAACCGGACGCGCTGGCGAGCCCGCGCGGGCAGCAAGTGCGGGCGCGCTTCCCTGACGCCGAGATCATCACCGTCGGCTCGCACTGGAAGATCGACCAGCTGCACGGCAACGCGGGCAACGTCGATCGCTGGATCCGGGTCAAGACCGAGGACCTGGTCGTCGGGGTCAAGAAGTCGCTGACGGCCCGGCCGAACGGCCGCTCGGCGGACTGGATCGCGCCTTCGACGTCCAACGGCTGTGCGATGGCGTGCGCCTACTGCTACGTCCCCCGCCGCAAGGGTTACGCCAACCCGATCACGGTGTTCACCAACATCGACAAGATCATCGGCTATGTGGAACGTCATGTGCGCAGGCAGGGGGCCAAGACCGTGCCGAATCAGTGCGACCCGCACGCGTGGGTCTACGACCTCGGCGAGAACAGCGACTGCTCCGTCGACGCGCTGGTCAGCGACAACGTCGCCGACCTGATCACCGCCTTCGGTGCGTGGCCAACCGCGAAGGCTTCCTTCGCCACCAAGTACGTCAACCGCGACCTGCTCGATCTGGATCCGCGCGGACGGACCCGGATCAGGTTCTCGCTCATGCCCGAGGCCGACTCCCAGCTGCTGGATCTGCGTAGCACGCCGATCCGGCAGCGCATCGCCGCGATCGACGACTTCGTGGCGGCGGGCTACGAGGTGCACGTCAACTTTTCACCCATCGTCGTCCGCCCCGGCTGGGCGGAAGACTGGGCCGCGCTGCTGGAGGAGCTCGCGGACGGCACGGGCGCCGCCTTCAAGGCCCAGGCCGCAGCGGAGATCATCATGCTCACCCACAACGAGCAACTGCACGAGGTAAACCTCGGCTGGCACCCGAAGTCCGAGGACCTGTTGTGGCGCCCGCGGATTCAGCAGGCCAAGCGCTCCCAGTCGGGCATGTGGAATGTGCGTTATCGCAACGACGTGAAGGCGGCGGGGGTCCGGACGCTGACCGACCTCATCGCCCAGCGGACCCCCTGGTTGACGGTGCGTTACGCGTTCTGATGACGACCGGGGGTCCGGCTCACCTCGTTGCGCGGGGGCCCGGCGGCGCGTCGATCGCCACCAGCCGACGGGAGATTTCAGCTGCGCCAGGTTTCGAGGACGTGGTCGACGGTGGGGCGGATCCGGGCCCTGGCCTCCGAGCGGGGACGCCGGTCATGAGGAGGCGGTCGTAGTCGGTGTCGCGATGGCGGACGGAGGCGATGACGGCGAGGGTGAGTGCGTCGGGGGAGAGGAGTTTGGCTGCGGCGGTGCGGCCTACGCGGCCGCTGCCGCGGGCGGCGGCGTGTTCGGCGATCTGGGTGGCGCGGTCGGCGGGGCAGCCGGGGAACAGCCGGCGGATCTCGTCGGACATGCGG
Organism: Nocardia sp. NPDC004573; assembly: GCF_053602135.1. Classification (NCBI taxonomy): domain Bacteria; kingdom Bacillati; phylum Actinomycetota; class Actinomycetes; order Mycobacteriales; family Nocardiaceae; genus Nocardia; species Nocardia sp. NPDC004573. The sequence continues at coordinate 44,053 of NZ_JBSGDA010000017.1, read as the reverse complement.
GCGCAGCATTCGATGTCTTGGGCGGCGCGACGGCTGCGGTCGCGTTCGCGGCGGCGGGCGCGGGCATCCTCGTCGGCCAGGCATTGCTGTTCGGCGCGGGTGAGGGCGGCTTCTTCGACGAGCATGCCGAGCCGTTCGTAGCGTTTGCGTCGCCGATTGAGGCGGACCACGACGGCGGCGAGGGCGCTCTCCTTCTTGGCACGCCGGCTCAGCGCCGCGTTCCCCGCGGGCAGGAACTCGAGATGGTCGAGATCCGAACAGATCAGGCACAGCGGCCCGGCTGCGGACGTGATCGAATACGGACCGGTTTCGGCGCATTCGGCGCATGTCCACGGTTCCGCGGCCTCCACCACCGCCAGATCCGGTGCCCGGTTCTGGCGTTGGACGACCTGTTCCCGGCGCGCCGGGCTGAGCTGCGAGGAGAGCCAGTGCACCCGGAACACCTCGTCCGCGCCGTCGTCGGCGAACCGCAACGCCTCGCGATCGCGCCCGCCCGACAGGTACGCCGCTGTGCTCGCGGTGAGCCCGCGCTCGCGGGCCCACTCGCCCAGCAGTTCCGCCACCTCGTGCATCCGCCGTGCGTCCACCGCCGTGACCTGCTCCAACGACCGCACCTGCCCCTGCCGCCAGCGATCGACCTGACTGGATCGCACCCACCCCAGAGCTGTGAAGACATCGACTGCCGACACATATTTGCGTTGGGCCAGAGCCGCTTCCGCCGCCTCTGCCACGCGCCGCCGCAGCTTGGACACGGGTTCGAACCTTAGCGCACGTCGCGTACCGGCCCGGCGACCGGATGGCGGCGGTATACCGAGGCAGTCGGAGGCGAGTTTCCGGCGGCTACGTGTGGCCGAGCATGGGCGGGGAAGGGGAGTCGATGCTCGCCGGGTCGGCGGCCCGTACGGTCTCCGCCCACGCTCTACGCCGGATCGCGTGGTCGCTCGGCAAGCCGAGCGGGATGTCGGGCATGTGCGCGGTGATCGATTCGGCGGGGATCGGAGCGGAACCCGCCCACGGATATTCCATCAAATGAATTTGATGTATTCTGCCGTTGTGGTCGTCCCCGATCGAGTGCCGGTTCCGCTGCTGATGCGTATGGCTTCGCATCCGTTGCGGTGGGCGTTGCTGACCGAGCTGGCTTGCGGTGATCGCCGGGTGCGAGAGCTGGTGGCGGCGGTCGGCGAGCCACAGAACCTGGTGTCGTATCACCTGCGGCTGTTGCGCACTGCGGGCCTGGTGGGCGCGCGCCGCAGCAGTTTCGATGCGCGCGACACCTACTACCATCTGGACCTGTCGGCGTGCGCGAACGCGCTCGGCGACGCGGCCGTCGCCCTGCACCCGGCGCTGGCGCCCGTGCGGCGCGAGTGGCCCCGCGGGAGTTCGGTGCTGTTCCTGTGCACCGGCAACAGTGCGCGCTCTCCGATGGCGGAGGCGATGCTGCGGCATCGGGTCGCCGGGGTCGAAGTCGCGTCCGCGGGTAGCCATCCCGCGCCACGGGTGCATCCCAACACGGCGCGAGTCCTGCGTGCTGATTACGGCATCGACCTCGAGCCCCGGCAGCCGCGGTCGCTGGAGACGATCACCGGACGGCGCTTCGACTACGTGATCACGTTGTGCGACAAGATCCGCGAAGTTCCCCGCGATCACGGAGCGGCCGTCACGACGCACTGGAGTCTGCCCAATCCCGCCACCGCCACCGATCGTGCGACGTACCCGGAATTCCGGCGCGTCGCAAAAGAACTCGATATCCGAATCGGATTCGGGCCCCCGCTGGCGCAGCCACGTCGCGTCAGCACGTCGGCGTAGACACCCTGTCGACGCCGTGCCTGCCGAGGAAACAATCAAAGGAGACCCGACCATGACGACCGCGCCGACCGAACTCGCCCGTGTCCGCTATCTGGTCGACGACGTGCGCGCGGCGGTCGATTTCTACACCACTCACCTCGGCTTCACCGTCGACTTCGACGCCGCACCCGCCTTCGCCGCTGCGCGGCGCGGCCCGTTGCAGCTGCTCCTGTCCGGGCCCGCGAGTTCCGCCGGACGTCCGATGCCCGACGGCGCCACCCCGGGGCCCGGCACCGGCTGGAATCGCATCCAGCTCGTCGTCGACGACATCGCTGCCGAAGCCGAACGACTGCGAGCCGCCGGCATCCCCTTCCGCAACGACATCATCAGCGGCCCCGGCGGACGACAAGTCCTGCTGCACGACCCCGCGGGCAACCTCGTCGAACTGTTCCAGCCCGCCACCTCGTAGACGCCTCTTCCATGTCGAACAACGCATCGGCCGTTCCCGCATTGCCCGACGAACTCCGCCGCAAGCTTGGCGTGCCGGACGCGGTGGTGATCGGGCTGGGGTCCATGATCGGCGCGGGCATCTTCGCCGCCCTCGCCCCTGCCGCGCAGGCTGCCGGATCGGGGCTGCTCATCGGATTGGCGATCGCCGCCGTGGTGGCCTACTGCAACGCGACGTCCTCGGCGCGGCTGGCCGCACGCTATCCGGCCTCGGGCGGCACGTATGTCTATGGCCGGGAACGCCTCGGTGATTTCTGGGGCTACCTCGCAGGATGGGGTTTCGTCGTCGGCAAGACCGCCTCCTGCGCGGCGATGGCGCTGACCGTCGGCAGCTACCTCTGGCCGGCCCACGCACACACGGTCGCGGTCGCGGCGGTGCTCGCGCTGACCGCCGTCGACTATGCCGGAGTGCAGAAATCGGCGTGGCTGACCCGCGTGATCGTCGCGATCGCGCTCGCGGTGCTCACAACCGTGGCCGTGGCCACCCTCACCTCCGGCAGCGCGCAGGTGGCGCAGCTGCGCATCGGCGGCGATGTCACCGTCTCCGGTGTTCTGCAGGCCGCGGGTCTGCTCTTCTTCGCCTTCGCCGGATACGCGCGGATCGCCACGCTCGGCGAGGAAGTACGCGATCCCGCCCGCACTATTCCCCGCGCGATCCCGCTCGCGCTCGGTATCACCCTGGTCGTCTACGCCATCGTCGCGATCGCGGCGCTTGCGGCGCTCGGTCCCGGCGCCCTCGCGTCGGCCACCGCCCCACTGACGGATGCCGTGACCGCCGCGGGAGCCGACCGGCTGGCGCCGGTGGTTCGCGCCGGTGCCGCGGTGGCGGCGCTGGGGTCGCTGCTCGCGTTGATCCTCGGCGTCTCCCGCACGACGCTGGCCATGGCCCGCGACCGGCACCTGCCGCATGTCCTCGCCGCCGTCCATCCCCGGTACGGCGTGCCGCATCGCGCGGAGATCACGGTAGGCGTCGTCGTCGCGCTCCTGGCCGCCACCGTGGACGTGCGGGGCGCGATCGGATTCTCCTCCTTCGGCGTGCTGGCCTACTACGCCATCGCCAACGCCGCCGCATGGACGCTTTCCCCCGCCGAGAACCGCCCGCCCCGCGCCATCCCCGTGACCGGCATGGCGGGCTGCCTGCTCCTCGCCTTCGCCCTGCCGATGACCTCGGTTCTGGCCGGAGCCGCCGTTCTCGCAACGGGCGCGCTCGCTTACCTCGTCCGCCGCACGCTGACACGCGGCCGACCCGCATCCGCCGAGGCCACGACCACCGACTGACCGTCGGCGCGATCGGTATCGCGGACGGGAACACTCGGCGGCCGCCACTGGCGCGTGTCGGAACGCCGTGACGGCGGGCGCCGGAGCGGGTCGGCGCCCGCCGTGCTCGGGTGGGTTCCACAGACCGTCTCCGGGGAGGGCGGCCGCACGCCCGATCTGGGTCACACGGGTGGACCTACGCGCGTCTGACCCACTGAATTAAGTGATCGTCTATTCATAGACGTACGTTGGAATCGGAACGACTGCGATCGATATCGCGGGACGGTGTTCGCCCTGTGCCGCAGAGCGGCTATGTGGGTGGCTGGGCGGTGACTCTCTCCAGCTCATTTCGGAGCATCCTCCTCGCAGCCTGATCCGGCACCACCTGGGCACCGTCGATCAATTCGCGCGAATCTCCGTACTCGGATCTGTGTTCTCGATAGTATGTGAATAACGATTACCTAACAGAGGAGCGCGATGATGCGTACCCCCCTTCGCCTTGCTGCCGCTTCTGTCGCGGCGGTGACTCTTGTCGTCACCGCGGCCGAAGCGACGGCCGGACCGAGCGGCACGGCCCCGGTGATCGCTGTCGCGGGCGAAACCGGCTCGTCGGCGCTGGACTCCGGATCGGCGGCAGCTCGGTCGGGAGCTTGGTATCTCCAGCGCGGCGACGTCATCGGAATTCTCACGCTGCTGGTCGCCGCCCCCTTGCAGATACTGACCAGCGGCATCTGCGACCTGGCCACCATCTCGGCCCTTCCGAATCCGTGCGTCTCGCCGACCCGCTGATCGGGGACCTGAGCCGTTCTTCGAGCCCTCGGGTGTAGTAGTTGCCGGCGGCCGCGCCGTCGGCACACCGCTGGGGTGCTGAATCGTCCACGTCGGTTGATCCGCCGTACTCCGGATGATCACATCGCCGTACCGGCAGAGGGAAGCGCGAACGGGGCGATACCCGTTGTTCCAGGTTCGGCTGAACTGGCTTGGGCGCAAGGCTTTTCGACCTCCACGTCGCTGCGGAACAGGTGTCCGGAGCTGCGGTGAGCGCGGCCCGCGTTGGATGATCACGCCGATCGGGTGATCCGAAGCGGTGGGCCGCCTCCTCTAGGCTGGCGGGAAGATCGTTGTCGAAGAGCCGAAAGGTCCTGCGTGCACGCTAATCTCGTATGGGGTTTTACAGCGGCGGCCCTAGTGGCCTATGTGGTTCCCGGTCCGGATTGGTTCGTGGTCCTGCGCCAGGCCTCCCGCTCGCGGGCTGCGGGAATGTGTGCGGCCATCGGCGTGCAATGCGGCTTGATCGTGCACATGACAGCCGCTGCGCTCGGTGTGTCGGCGATCCTGTTGACCAGCGCCGCGGCGTTCACCGTGGTGAAACTCGCCGGCGCGGCCTATCTTGTCGCGCTTGGGGCGCGCGCCCTGTGCGATGGCTATCGCGGTTGGCGGCGCCGGCACGCCGAGCGGGTCCCCGGCGTGCCGTCACCGATTCCGGCAACGGGTTCGCGGGTGTTCGCTCAGGCGTTCATCGCCAACGTCTTGAATCCCAAAGCGGCGCTGTTCTTCGTCGCGGTGTTGCCCCAGTTCCTGGCCCCGGCAAACCCGGTGATCCCGCAAGCACTGCTCCTCGGCGTGCTCGACATAGCCATCGGCTGCGCCTGGTGGCTGCTATTCGTGGTCACGGCCACGCGGTTCCACTCTCTGCTGCTACGTCGACGGGCCCAGATCGCCGTCGACACCCTCGCCGGCGTGGCGCTGACCGGTCTCGGCGGTGCACTCGCATTCACCGCCCGCGCGCGGGTATAGCCGCGCCTCGGTGTCCACGGAAAGCCTTCGAGGGCCGCGCATCGAGGGCCGGGCGAAACGACGATCCGGTTACTCGGCGCATGCGGGGCCGCGCCGCTGTGTTCTCGGCGGACCGGTCGGGTGCTGGCCCGGAGCCGGTGCGGAGGGCCTCGGAGACCGTTTCCGGCGTGATTATGTCCGGCTTGCGGGGTATTCGCAGGCTGGGTGAACGGAGGTGGCTCATGCCAGGGATCGATAGCCGTGCCGAACCGGATCAGCGCGCGACGGAGCCGGCGCGGGCCCGGTTCGCCCAGCAGCTGCTGCGATCCGCGGCTAGGCCGGAGCGCATCGCGGAGGTCATCGCGGAGATCGTCGGGGACCGTATCGAGGTGGGACCGGTGCAGGCCGGCCCTGGTGCGCTGGTATGCGTCACCGCGACGGGCCGGCCAGGCGATGTTCGCGCCGAAGTCTATGACGGCGAGGAGTGGGACATCGCCGTGGAGGTGCCGCTGAGCCTTCGACTGCGAGTGGACTTCGCCGGTGTCCTCGCCCGGTTCGCCGCCGCCGTCCGGGTGCGCATGCGCGTCCAGTTGGTGCCGCAGGACCCGTGCGCGGTGTTCGTCCGCACCGAGGAAGTGACCGAGGAGCACGTGGACGTCCGGCTCCGCGCGGTCGATCGCCCGGCACGGTTGCTCGGCCGCGTCGGCGATGTGCGCTGCGTGGTCGCCGAACACATCGTCGCCTACATCGGAGAGCTACTGTCGAGCCCGCAGGTGCGCGAGCTGCGGCGCATCGATATCGCGCAGGTCATCGAACGCGCGTGGGAGGCAGGTCTGGTCATCGCCCCGGCGGCGCGGCCGATGACCCACAGCGCCTGACCCGCGCGGGCCGCCCCGGTCCACCTCGCAGGCCGAGCAACCCGCCGCCGACCGCAACCGTCACACCTGGCCGGGCGGGCGCGGTGCATCAGGTGGCGGAGCGGAGTTCCACGCAGCATTCCCCGGTCTTGGGGGAGAGCACCGCGTGGAGGGTTTCCGCTTCGAGTCCGGTGAGCACACCCGCGAGATAGGCGTGATTGAGCCCGCATACGAGTTCGGGTTCGTCGGCGGCGAGCGGATGGAATGGGCAGTTGCGCAAGCGGAGGCAATCCGGCGCGGGACGGGCCGGCTCGAAGCCCTGTTCGGTGAGCAGCGATTGCAGGACCGTGAGGGCGCGCTCGGCGCCGAGTCGCCCGGGCCGTGCCTGTTCGCGTGCGGCCCGGCCGAGAGCTTCGCCGCGATCGGTCGCGACCCGGTGCGCCGCGTCGCGAGCGGTCTCGCCGGCGCCGTGCGTGAGCACCGCGCCCATCAGAATCTCGGCCAGAACTTCGTGGCGGCGTTCGGGGATGCTCACCCGCACCTCGGTGTCGGCGGGCTGATACACCTTCGGCGCGCGCCCGACCTTCCGGATGCCGCCGACCTGCTGGTAACTCGCTCGAAGAAGTCCGGCGGCGACGAGTTTGTCCAGATGAAACGCCGCGAGTTTCCGTGAGATGCCGACCTGTTCGGCGGCTTCGTCGCGGGTGACCGGCCGGCCGGCGCGGCGGATGAACCAGTACATGCCGCGCCGCAGCTCGTCCTCGAGCGCGGCGACGGCGCCGATCGCCGATTCGCTGGTCACCACACCAGGATAACGCCGACTGCGTTGGTCGCAATGAAGCGGCGACCCCGGCAAGGTGCGGACTTGACCAGCGGAGCAAATAACGCCAATAATCTTTAGTGTAAATAACGCCAGGTTGGGAGGTCGTCGTGAGCAGTCCCATGCAGCAGGCCAAGACCCCGGTCAGCGCTGCGCTGGCCGGCCCGTATGGTCATCCGTTCCATCCGATCCTGGTCACCGTGCCGATCGGTGCATGGGTGGCGAGTTCGGTGTTCGACATCGGCTCGCACGTGGTCGAGGACCCGGTCTTTCTCGCTCGCGGTGCGGTCTGGCTGATCGCGGTGGGCGTACTGGGTGCGCTGGCCGCGGCGGCGATCGGCTTGCTGGACTTGTTCGCCATTCCCACCGGGACCCCGGCGTTTCGCACCGGGCTGGTGCACATGACTCTCAACCTGATCGTCACCGCGGCGTACGCGATCAACTTCTGGTGGCGCACCACCGGCACCGGACCCGACGGTGCCGTCCCGGCCGGGCCGCTGTCGTTGTCGATCGTCGGCCTCATGACGGTGGCCGTGTCCGGTTACCTCGGCGGGAAGCTCGCCTACCACTACGGCGTCCGGGTGGCCGATGAAACCACACAGGCCACCGGCTACCACCACTGAACCTCATCCGATTCCCTTTTCCTCAGGAGACATTCATGGGCATCGCCGCCTTACTTCTCTGGCTGCTCACCGCCGTAGGCGGCTTCGTTCTGCTGGGTACCTGGATCGCCGAAGGCGGCGCGCGGCAACCGAGCAGCAGTCACCTGCCCGCACCGGTCGTGTTCGGGCACTTCCTACTCGCCGTGGTCGGACTGATCGTGTGGGTCAGCTACCTCGTCGTCGACGAGCACGCGCTGGCATGGGTCGCGTTCGCGCTCCTGATGCCGGTGGCGCTGCTCGGATTCGCCATGGTGGTGCGGTGGCTGCCCATGTATCGGGCGCGTACGGCGACCGAAACGCCAGAACCGGCGGAACGACATTTTCCGGTCGCGGTCGTCGGTGGCCACGGCGTCTCGGCCGTCGCCACCGTCGTGCTGGTGCTGCTGACCGCTCTCGGCGTGGGCGGGAGCTAGCCGTGCTACAGCCCGCGCTCCGGGTCGTCCACGAGCCGGCCACCGAGGTGGATCTGACCGCCGCCGAGCATGCTGCCCGGCAATTCCTGACCGCGCTCGGCGTCGGCCTCGACGACGAACACCTGCACGCCACCCCGCGGCGCATGGCCCGCGCCTATGCCGAACTGTTCACGCCCCGCCCGTTCGACCTCACCACGTTTCCCAACGACGAGGGCTACGACGAGCTCGTGCTGGCTCGCCGCATCCCGCTGCGGTCGGTGTGCGAACACCACCTGCTGCCGTTCGTCGGCGTCGCCCACGTCGGCTATCTGCCGGGCGAGCGCATTCTCGGATTGTCCAAACTCGCCCGTATCGTCGAGCATTTCTCCCATCGCCCCCAAGTGCAGGAACGGCTGACCAAACAGATCGCCGACTGGCTGGCGGAGAACCTGCGACCGATCGGTGTCGGCGTTGTCGTCGAAGCCGAACACACCTGTATGACCCTGCGTGGTGTCCAGGCCGCAGGCGCGACCACCGTCACGTCGACGCTGCTCGGCACGCTGCGTGAAGACGCCCGCTCGCGGCAGGAGTTCTTCTCGCTCACCGGAATCGCGCCCTGAGCGATCGAGTGCCATGGGATGCGGGTCGAGTCGGACCGCTACTTCCCGCTCCCGGCGGAGGGATTCGGCGGCGTTTCCGCCGCGCCGGTGGTGGTATGCCCTCATCGATGACGACCTCGTCCGAATACACCCGTCGCCTGCGGACTCTGGCCGCCGAGAAGTTCGGCTGGGCGCATCTGCACGACGAGCAACTGACCGCCATGGAACACATCATGGCCGGTAAGGACGTGCTGGTCGTGCTGCCGACCGGTGCGGGCAAGTCGGCCATCTATCAGGTGCCCGCGTTGTTGCTGGACGGTCCGGCCGTGGTGGTGTCGCCGCTCATCGCGTTGCAGCACGATCAGATCGAGAGCATCGGTGACAGTAAAGCCCCGGGGGCGGTCGCGCTGAATTCCACGCAGAGCAGAACCGAGCGCCGAGCGGCGTGGGCTGCTCTGCGCCGCGGCGCTGCCGAATACATCTTCCTCTCGCCGGAGCAGCTGGCCAACGACGATCTGGTCGACGAGCTCGCCGGTCTACGCGCTTCCCTGTTCGTGGTGGACGAGGCACATTGTGTTTCGGCGTGGGGTCACGATTTCCGGCCGGACTACCTGCGGCTCGCGCCGGTGATCGACCGACTCCGGCATCCGAGGGTGATCGCCTTGACGGCGACCGCCGCACCACCGGTGCGCCACGAGATCGTGAACCGGTTGGGCATGCGCGACCATCGCGAAGTGGTTGCCGGTTTCGATCGGCCCAACCTGTCCCTGGCTGTCGACCGATACACCGGCGACTCGGAGAAGCGTGACGCGGTGATCGCCCGCATCCGAACCCTGACCGCCGATCCGGCGACCGGCCGCGGACTCGTGTACGTGGCCAGCCGCAAGGACAGCGAGTTCTACGCCGAGGCGTCGGCCGCGGCCGGTATTCGGGTCGCGGCCTACCACGCGGGCATGAAGGCGGCCGCACGCGAGGAGGTGCACCAGCACTTCCTTTCCGGCGAGGTCGATGTGGTCGTGGCCACCTCGGCATTCGGGATGGGCATCGACAAGCCCGACGTCCGTTTCGTCGTCCACGCGTCGGCGCCGGATTCGCTGGACTCCTACTACCAGCAGATCGGCCGGGCCGGACGGGATGGGGAGCGCGCCCAGATCCTGTTGTGCTATCGCCCAGAGGATCTGAGCCTGCAGAAGTTCCTCACCGCGCGAGCGGTCCCGGAGGACACCATCGCGGAGGTCGCCCACGCCTTGTACCGGCACGATCGTCCGGTCCGGCCGTCCCAGCTCGCGGTCGAGGCCGCTCCCGCTCGGCGCACCCGGGCGATCAACCTGCTCGAACAGATCGGCGCGATCACGACCACCGCGAACGGTCTCCTGCAACCCGATTCCGGGCGCACACCCGGCCGGGCGGTCGAGCAGGCGGCGGACGCCGCGCGGGCATACGAAGAACTGACCCGCTCGCGCATCGAGATGATGCGCGGCTACGCGGAGACGACCGGCTGCCGGCGGCAACACCTCCTCGGTTATTTCGGTGAACAGTTGCTCGACCCGTGTGGCAATTGCGATACCTGTGCTGCGGGAACCGCCGCGCGGCGCGCACCGGACGCCACCGAGTTTCCTGCGCATGCCGCTGTGCGGCACCGTGATTGGGGGACAGGGACGATCATGTCCGCCGAGGCCGATCGCATCACCGTGCTGTTCGATGAGGTCGGTTACAAGACCCTGTCGTTGCCGGAGGTGCGCGAGCGCCATCTGCTCAGCCGAGCCTGAAGCCTTCCGCGCCGCAGGGTGTCCTAGATCGTTCGAGACCGGTCGTTGCGCTACGGAGCCCCGGCACCGTGCACGGGGACACGGTGTGTGCGTGACGCGGACGGTCAGTCGGAAGAGGCCCGTGAACGCCCATGTCGGTCTGCGAAGTCGTCGCCGTCCGCGCCGAGCGAGCCGGGCGCGGTCCGCGTCATGGGCGCTGGAAGTGCCATTGCTGAATATCGCTGGTGGGCATGTAGCGGGTCAAACCGATCTGTTCGGTTCCGACGTCGGGTGCGGAGAGGGCGAGAACCAGGTCACTGGCGGGCCAGACGGCGATGCGGTAGCAGTCGGGATGGGTTTCATCGGTCATGATCTGCCATCCCATCGGAGTCCCGCTGCATTCGACATGCGCCCCTTCGCACACCAGGTTGTCGAGTCCGAGCCGGGTGCCGGTGCGGCCGTTGGCGATGAACCAGATCCCTTCACCGAATTCCGGCGCGCTCGACAACAGCCAGTGCTGCCAGCCGTTCTCGACACTCGGTTCACCGACGACCCTGACCTGGTCGCCGCTGTCGAGCGACAGCACCTGCCCCGTGCCGACGTTGACGATGCGATACACACCCTCGTCCAGCTCAGCCACCATCCGCCGTCCTCACTGTGTGCCCGGATCCTTGTCACCCGCGGGGCTGCCGGGGGAAGTCGCATCTCGCGGCTGCGCCTGCGGTCCGGGAGAATTCGTCCACTACCGAACTACCCGGACGGGGATGGGTGAATCACGTCGATCCGGCGAACCAGCCGGAGTCGTGCGGTCGCGCGGCGGGGATCGCGCCCCGAGTCCGGCGCATATCGGCGATGTCCGGATCACCGATGGTTGGTGCCGATGACTACTTCGCGGCGACACTCGGCGATGTGGTCGCCGAGCAACAGGTCGCCGCGGCGGCTCGGGCAGATCAGCGGGCGGCGGCGAGCGCGGCGAGGGTCTCGGCGGAGGTATGGGCCGGCTTCCAGCCGAGATTCCGCTTCGCGCGGCTGGTGTCCATGACGACGGGCGTGCGGACGATGTGCAGCCACTCGAGAGTTGCCGGCACGAAGGGCAGGCGGGCGAGGGCAGCGGATGCGGCGGTGGCGGCGACCGCGGGGACGCGCACCGGCCTGCCGCCCAGTGCGGAGACCACGTCGGACAGGGTGAGCGTGCCGTCGCCCGCGATGTTGTAGGCGCCGGGCGGCGCCTCCGCGGTGGCGGCCAGCGCGATGGCCGCGGCCACGTCGTCGTGGTGGACGAGTTGCAGTGGGTGGCCGGGATCGGGGACCACCGGCTTGAACAAGGAATGGGACCGAGCCAGCGTACGCAGCGTTCTGGGAAGCTTCTCCCACGGCAGGTCGTGCAGGGCCGGCGCCTTCGGGCCGGCCACGATGCACGGCCGCAGCACGAACACCTCGAGGCCGGAGTCCGCGGTGATCTCCGCGAGCGCCGCCTCGCACGCGGCCTTCTGCTCGGAGTAGTAGTGCTCGGGCGAGCCCTCGGGCGGCACGTCCTCGGTGATGGGGCTGGGATGCTCCGGGTGGTAGCCGTAGGCGGCGACCGAGGACGTGTAGACCAGGCGGCGGGGCCGCTCGGCGGCCGCCGTCGCCTCGAAGACGTGGCGGGTGCCCGCCAGGTTCACCCGCGCGCTCTCCTCCCGCGAGCCCATGATCACGAACGCCAAGTGGATCACCACGTCGGCGTCCGCGACGAGGGCGTCCACGGCGGCGCGGTCGAGGATGTCGCCGCGCCGGTACTCGGTCTTCGTCCAGCCGTGCGCGGCGGGGTCGAACGGACGGCGGGCCATTCCGACGATCCGGTCCACGGCGGGATCCTGTTCGAGTGCGGTGACGGCAGAGATGCCGATCTCGCCGGTAGGCCCGGTGACGGCGACGGTGATACCCATGCGGCCGGAATTCCCCGGCGGCAGTAGGTGAAACGGCTCGCCGGATGCTCGGCGCCGGGTACCGCACCCGATCGATCGGGCGGAGATCCGTTACGCGCTGGGCGCGCGGATTCTACCGCTGAATAGTGAGCCGTTGTACAGCGATCGATATGGCCGTGTGCTGCTCTCCGGTGTCATCCACGGCGCAACGGTCAGCCGCGCCGGTTCGGAGTCGACCGTCGAATCCACATTGTTTCAGGGGTTCTCGGACGTCCTCCCGCCATAGCCCAAGTTGTCCTGTCAACTTCGGTTCCGTGAAATCGATTAGCCCCGTACGATGTACCAACAAACAACGGCTCAATATGCAGGTGTGCGTGGCAGGCTCTCCGGCCCTGCCGCCGTCGACGAACGGATGCCCCCATGGCTGTGCGATCAGCGAAGTCTTCGGACTGGTCCTTCGAGCGGAAAGGCGCCGAATGGGTCGCCGATGCGGAACGTCGAGGTAAGCCGCGCGCCCTGTTCTGGCCGTGGGCGGGCACCAGTTGCAATGTGGTCTTGGTGTCCTTCGGCCCGTATGTCACCGCGCTCGGCCTCGACTGGCATCTGGCAGCGCTCGCTGCCGCGGTGGGAGCGGTCCTGTCCTTTCTGCTGCTCGCCTTGGTATCGTTGGCCGGGCAGCAGGGCGGGGCGGCGACCATGGTGGCCGGCCGCGCGGCATTCGGGTTCCACGGCAACAAGATTCCGGCGCTGCTGAGTTATCTCGCGTTGGTGGGGTGGGAGACCTTCTCCGCGGTCTTGGCGACCCTGGCGGCTCGCACCGTGGCACATCGACTCGACCCGGAGATGGATACCGGACCGCTCATGGTCGTCACCCTTCTCACCGTCATCGTGGTGACCACGGTGATCGGCATCTACGGTTGCCACGTGATCCTGCGGATCCAGAAGTGGTTCGCCCTGGCATTCACCGCGTTGTCCGTCGTCTACGTCGTGCTGACGCTGCCGAGGATCTCGTTCGCGACGCATGGCCAGGCGAGCCTCGGCGCGTTCGTGGGCGGAGTGATGCTGGTCGCCAACACGCTCGGTTTGAGCTGGGTCAACTGCGCCGCGGACTACACCCGTTACCTTCCCCGCGACGCCGACAAGCGTGCGCTGGTCGGCTGGATCACCTTCGGCGGCACCGCCCCAGCACTCGTGCTGATGGGACTCGGGACAATGTTGGCGGTCGGGGACCCGGAGGTCGCGGCACTGGCCGCGACCGATCCGATCAGTGCGCTGTCGGCTCATCTGCCGACCTGGTTTCTGGTGCCCTATCTGATCCTCGCGCTGGTCGGCTTCGTGTCGGGTTCCATCATCGGCCTCTACTCCTCAGGGCTGGCGTTGCAGACAGTGGGGGTCCGGATCCCGCGGCACTACACCGTCCTGATCGACGCCGTTCTGATCGCCGTTGCCGGTGGCTATGTGGCCTTCGCCGCGCCCGGGTTCTTCGCTCCGTTCCAGGCTTTTCTGACCACGACCGGTGTCGTGATGGCTGCATGGACCGGAATCTTCGTGGTCGACCTGTGGCAGCGTCGCAACATCGGGTACGACCGGACGGCTCTGTACAGCCCGGTCGGCGGCTACGGAAAGGTGAACCGTGCCGGCGTCGGTTGCCTGATTGTCGCGACCCTCGTCGGACTGGGCTTGGTCACGTCGCCCGATCCGCATATCGGTCCGCTGCTGGGCTACTTGTTCACGCCGGCCGCCCGCGCGGGCGGTCTGGGCAGCAGCAACCTCGGTGTGTTCGTCGCCTTGGTTGTCGCGACCGTCGGGTATGCCGCTCTGCACCGCGTGCGTCCGCTCGCACCGGGGCGCACGACCGAGTCGATGGAGAGCCGGGATTCCGAACCGGTTCGAGTCCCGGCGTAGTCGGAACCGCCGCGCTGCGCTCGGGCGGCCCGGCGCATGCTCATACCCGCCGGCTACCCTTTCTGACGTTCGGCGCTGACGAATACGGTGATTCCGCAACAGGGTGGCCGGGCGGGCGCGATCGCGGAGCGGGACCGAGTCCTCGGGCGAATCATACTGAGCCGGTGAGCTTTTCGTTTGTGTCGGTACGTGCCGCTAATCTGCTCGCATGGTCGGACCGGACTCGGCGCTGCGCCGACTGACCCGCGATGCGCGGAAGTTGCTGCAACCCTATGGCTTCGACGGCCCGGAGGCCGTATGGGTGCGGGTGGTATCGGGTGGTGTGGCCTGCGTCGGCCGGGCCCGGACCGTGCGTACCTGGACCGATGGGCAACAGGCGTTGAAGTTCGGGTTGACCCTGAGTGCTACGCCCATCGCCTGGTGGGAGTTCTGCAATCGGCGTAACGAGCAGCGAGGTCTGCCGCTCGTGCCGCTCGAAGAGGCGACCGGACCGGGGCTGATCGACGACCGCCCGCTGCCGGAGGACTTGACGGAGTTGTGGTCCCTGCGGGTCGACCCGGCGCACCCTGGCCGGGCACTGCAGGCAGATGTCGACGCCATCCGCGCCGAACTGCCCCGGCGGGTGCACGCCTACGCCCGCCGGGCGCTGCGGCTGTTGGAACCTGGCCGGTACCTCGAGGAACTGATGGCGCTGCCGGACCCGGCGATCGGCACGTGGGAGGCGATTGTCGTCCTGCTCGCGGACCAGGGGCCGGGTCCGCAACTGGAGGATGCGTTCGACCGATTCCGGGCGTGCTGCGCGGACGAGGACACCGCGGCCTACGCGGCGGACGTCATCGCGTACGCACGAGGGCGAGCGGCGCGGGTGTGAGCGAACGCGGCCCGCACCGTCCCTCGGCGTCGGGCCGTGTTCACACCGGGTCGCGTCAGCCGGCGAACGCGGGAAGTGCCGCGAATTCCGGCGCGAGCCGGGCGGTCGGGATGGTATGCGCGATCCAGCGACGGGCACGGCTGAGCGGATGCTCGGGAAATTCGGCGTCCCATCGGATGTCGTCGGCCGCGTTGTACGGCAGCCGACCCCGCACCTCGGGCGCGTAGGGATGCGGCGGGAACATGTGGTCGAAACCGATCTTGGTGGCGAGCAGGGCCTCGCGCACCCCTGTGGTGCCCGTCTCAGGGCAGAGGATCTGCAGGACCGCACTGCTACGGGCCTTCGGGACGATCACGGACGCGGCGAACACCAAGCCCTGTGGCTGGTTCGGCAGCGGCAGCTTCTCCATGCGCAGCAGCGCAGGCTGTGCGTCCAGCCACACCACGAAAGCTTCGATGAGGCAGCCGTTCTGCGCGCTTCTCTCGGCCAGACGACGGCGCAAGGTTTCCAGATCCTCCAACGGCGCGGGCAGATCCGGGACGAGGTCGAAATACGACACGTTCACCATGTCACCGGTCCGAGGATCTCGCCAGGTCGCGCTGTCGACCTGCTGCATTTCCCCGGGGTCGAACGAAATAGGCACCCGCACAGACTATCCGCGGTCCACAGGCGCGAACATCCGCGGCGGAGACCCGCGACGACTCCGACCCGCTCAGCGGGTAGCGCTGATGTAGATCGGGCCCGGTGCCGCGTGACCGACCGCGGGTACATTCGGGGTCTTCACAGATGCTCGAGGCCTGGCAGGGTCGACAGCGGTCGCAGGCTCGCGGTCGGGAAGATGTCGGCGAAGCCGCTGGGAACGCAGGCGCCGAGGCCCAGTGCTTCGGGGCAGTGGTCGTCGGGTGCGATTTTTTCAGAGGGCGCCATGATGGCTGCTTTCCGCAGCGCCGGTGGTGCCGTTGCTCAACAAGGTGAAACCGGTGCCGCTCAGCAGTTGCTCGTCGAGCAGATTCCGGGTGTCGACGATCACGGGCCGGTCGACGTCGGTCGCGAGCTTCGCCCAGTCGAGCGCACGGAATTCGGGCCACTCGGTGAGTACCGCGAGCGCGCCGGCATCCTTCGCCACCAGGTACGGGTCGTCCACCACTCGGATGCCGTCGAGATCGGGGGTGCCCGCCGGGACGCACGGGTCGTATGCGGTGACCGTGGCGTCGTGCCGGGAGAGCTGCCTGGCGACCGCGACGGCGGGGGAGTCGCGCAGGTCGCCCGTCCCGGCTTTGAACGCGAGGCCGAACACGCCGATCCGGGTCCCCGACAGGGAGCCGTCGACCGCGCCGGTCACCGCGCGGCGGATCTTGCGCAACACCATCGCCTGCTGATGATCGTTGGCGCGCAGGGTATCCCGGACCAGGGCGAAGTCCACCCCGGATGCCTCCGCGGCACGCAGGAGCGCGCGCGTGTCCTTGGGCAGGCACGAGCCGCCCCAGCCGGGGCCGGGAGCCAGGAAAGCAGGTCCGATACGGTCGTCCATGCCCATCGCGCCGGTGACCTTCGTGATGTCGGCGCCGACCCGTTCGCACAGTTCGGCCAGCGTGTTCACGAACGAGAGTTTCATCGCGAGAAAAGCATTGCTGGCGTACTTGGCGAGTTCCGCGCTGGCCGGATCTGATCGCAGGACCGGCGCGCCCGTTCCCGCGTACAACGCCGCGACCCGCTCGGCCGACGCCCGATCGTGCTCGGCCGCACCGACGAGAACGCGGTCAGGGTGCAGGAAGTCCTCGACCGCGTGTCCCTCGCGGAGGAATTCGGGGTTGCTGACGACCGCGGTGCTCGGGAGACCGGACAGGGCGGGGATCCGCGCCGCCGTCCCCACCGGGACGGTGGACTTGGTGACCAGCACGCAATCCGGCGGTAGCACCGTGGACAACGTCTCCAGCGCGTCCTCGAGCACGCCGAGGTCTGCCGAGCCGCCGGTGCCCATGGGGGTGGGAAGGCACAACAAGACCACTTCGCATTCGTGCAGCGCTTCCGGGTCCGACGTGAAGACGAGCCGGTTCTCCGCGAGCCCTTCGCGTACCAGTTCCGGTAGGCCGGGCTCGACGATCGCGACGGTACCCGCGCGCAGCGCCGCTACCTTGGCCTCGTCGTTGTCGACACAGACCACATGGTGGCCCAAGTGGGCGAGGCAAGCGGCGCTGGTCAGCCCCACGTAACCGGCGCCGACCACGCCGACGCGGCTACCCATGGCGCACCTTCGTCCCGAGCAAACCGGTTGCGGCCGTGCGTACCTGCTCGGGCCGCAGCATGAGGAGCCCGGGATCCGGATGGTCGGCATGCGGATCACCGGCGGTCCCGGCCCACAGCGGCACGTGCTGTTCCGCGTCGGCGGGCGGCCCCCACCGCTGCGGCGGTGTGGGGCCGAACAGCAGGACCGACGGTGTGCCGAAGGCGGTGGCGAGGTGGCCGACACCGGTGTCGCCGCAGACGACCAGCGCCGCGTCGGCCACCAGCGCGGCGAGTTCGATCAGGGTGGTACGTCCGGCGTACACCGCGGTGGGCGGCAGGCCGGCTTGCTGGGCGACCGCGTTCGCCAATCGGATCTCCTCGCGCGTGCCGGTGATCACCACGCGGTGGCCGTCGGCGCCGAGTTCGCGCGCCACGCGCGCGAATCGTTCGGAGGGCCAGCGGCGAGCGGGAGACGCCGCGCCGGGATGGATCACGACCACATCCGATTCGGCGGCGGGAGCGGAGGGAGCAGGCAGCCGCAGCGCGGTGCGATCGGCGTCGATCCGGCCGTGCTCGAGCAGCAGGCACCAGCGCTCCACCTCGTGCACGTCCTCGCGCCACTCGGGGCCGGGCAGTCCGGGGAAGTCCGAATGGCGGTGCGTCAGTAGCGCTTCCGGGCGCGCCGCCAACAGGTCACGGATGCTTTCCGGCCCGCTGCCGTGCAGGTTGACCGCCAGTCTCGGGGGCGCCGCGTGCCATCGCAGCGCGCCCAGCCCGGTGGTCGGCAGCAGTTCGTCGACCGCATCGATGAGATCGACCAGATCGCGCAGCGATTCCGGTGCGGCCAGCACCACCCGGGCGTCGGGGTAGGCGTTTCGCAGCCCGCGCAAGGCGGGCACGGCGGTCAGCAGATCGCCGAGCCCGAGCGCGCGCAACACGAGGATCGTGTCGCTCAAGGCCACGATCCCTCTTCCGACGCGCACACGACCATCTCCCTGACTTCGCAGCCCGGAGGCTGGCGCAGCGCGAACACCACCGCGGCGGCGACGTCCTCGGGCTGGTTGAGTTTCGCGTCGGGCGGCGGCTTGTACTGCTCGTCGCGGTCGTCGAAGAACGCGGTGTGCATTCCGCCCGGAATCAGCAACGTCACGCCGACGCTGCCCGCTGTCTCGGCGGCGAGCGCTCTGGTGAAGCCGACCACGCCGAATTTCGACGCGCAATAGGCGGTGGCGTCACCGACCGCCTTGATGCCGAGGGTGGAAGCACAGGTCACCACCGTTCCCTTACTTTCCCGCACGAACGGAAGCGCGGCACGGACGACGGCGGCAGTGCCGAAAAGATTGACCTGAACCACGTATTCCCACTTCTTCGCGGGCACCTTGTCCAACGGGCCGCACGCATCGGTTCCGGCGGCGGTGAACACACCGTCGATCCGGCCGCCCGCCCGCTCGGCGAGCTCGTGCACGGCTTGCTCGGCCGCGACGGTATCGGCCAGGTCGGCCCGCACGAAGTCGACGGGCGTCTCGGGCTCCACCCGGTCGATCACGAAGGGGCGCCCGCCGTTCTCACGGACCGCGGCGGTGACCGCCGCGCCGAGTCCGGAAGCGCCGCCGGTGATCAGGATATTGCCGAGGGTTCGCATCGTGCTCCTTACGTTCTCGGGTCAGCCGCAAGCCTGCGTCGCGGCGACCAGCTGGGTTGTCGAGTAACCGCGAACAGTGGGAATCAGCGCGATCTCGCCGCCGTACCCGCGAACGACCGTGGCCTCCGGGAGGTCAACGCCGGTGTAGTCGCCGCCCTTGACCCAGATGTCGGGGCGAAGGCGTTCCAGCAGTGCGCTCGGGGAGGATTCGTCGAACACGACGACGGCGTCCACCGACGACAGCGCGATGAGCAGGCGGGCGCGGTCGCGTGCGGTGACGATCGGACGGCGCGGCCCCTTCAAGCGCCGCACCGACGCATCGGAATTCAGGCACACCACCAGCGCGTCGCCCATGGCGCGAGCCTGGCGCAGCAAGCTCACATGTCCGGGGTGCAGCAGATCGAAACAGCCGCCGGTGGCCACGAGCCTGCCGCCGCGCGCCCTGACCCGCGCCGCCACCTCGAACGCCGACCCGCCCGCTTCCGTCGTGTCCTGCTCCGCGCCGGCGGCGCTGTCGCACGCGGACAACGTGGCCGCGCCGCCAGCGGCCACGAATCTGGCCGCCGCGTCCACGGCGTGTGACACCGCGTCGGCCACAGTCGACCCGTCGAAGAGTGCGGCGGCCGCGGCGGAGGCGAATCGGTCACCCGCGCCGCAGGTGTCGGAACCGGCGTGGCCCGCGAACCGGATCTCGGCGGGCACCGGCACTACGGTGAGCCGTTTCCCATTGGCCAGCACCGCCCCGTTCGGGCCCGTCGTGACCGCGACGGAATCCGCGGACCACTCGTCGCGGAGCACCTTCGCCAACTCGTCCGGTTCGAGGTATCCCGGTGCGAACCGGCGTGCCTCCTTCAGGTTCGGCGAGACCAGCGACGCGCCCGGTGTCGGCGCCGGGCCGCGCGGGTGCGGATCCCAGACCACCGGTACGGACCGCGCCAGTTCGGTCAGCAGGCTGCGGATCTCCGGATGTGCGGCGACGCCCCGGCCGTAGTCCGCCACGAGGACCGCGCCGGCCGCTCGCAGTGCCCTGGTGACCGACGCGCTCACCGAGCCGCCGTCGGCGGTCCCGTCGCCGGTGTCCAGCCGCAACAACGACTGACCGGCGGCGCGGACGCGGGTCTTGCGTACCGTCTCGCCGCGCAGCGGCATCGGAACGACCTGCACGTACTGGTCCAGCAGCCGGGTGAGGAGCCGGCCGTCGTGGTCGTCGGCGGTCGCTGTGACGAGCAAGACCTCGGCGACCGATCGCGCGGCGAGCACGGCGGCCAGCCCGGCGCCGCCCGGGCGCATCCACCGGCGTTCCACGTCCACCACAGGCACGGGCGCCTCGGGCGACAACCGGTCGGCGACGCCCTCGATGTCGACGTCGAGCATGCTGTCGCCGATCACGACCAATGGCTTCATGTCGGTACCCCCAGTGCGTCGTCGAGCGCCGTGCACAGGGCGTGCACCAAGACCAGATGCACTTCCTGCACGGTGGCGGTGCTGTGTGCTTCCACGGCCACCGCGTCGTCGCACAGCGCCGCGAGCGGATTGGGCGCGGGACCGGTCATGGCCCAAGTGGTGACGCCGATGTCGTGCGCCGCTTTCGCCGCGGCCACCACGTTCTGGCTGCTGCCGCTGGTGGACAACAGGATGAGGACGTCATCGGGTCTGCCGTGCGCGCGGACCTGACGCGCGAACAACTCGGTTCCGCCGTAGTCGTTCACGATGGCGGTGCCCGCCGAGGTGTCGGCGTGCAGGGCGATCGCCGAGAGCGGACGGCGATCGTGGCGGAAGCGGCCGACCAGTTCCCCGGTCAGGTGCTGCGCTTCGGCCGCGCTGCCCCCGTTGCCGCACGCGAGCAATCTGCCGCCGTTGTCCAGTACCACCGCCAGTTCTCGCCCCCATCTGCGGATGCTCGGTGCGAAGCAACTGGTGCGTTCCAGCGCTGTATGCAAAGCCGCGAAATGCTCCTCGATCACCGCACACCTCCTGTCCGCAGACGCGCACGCCTGCCCGCGCCGAGTTCTTCCGCCACCGTCACGACCTCCGCCGGGGAGATCGAGTCGAGGCACGGGTGCCCCACGACCGGGCACTGTCTGGCCCTGCTACCGCGGCAGGGCGCGTGCTGGTCGCCGAGCATGGCCACCGGCACGCCGTAGGGCGCCCACCGCGCGGCGGGCACGACCGGTGCGAAGAGGGACACCACGGGTGTCCCGACGGCCGCGGCCAGGTGCGCGGGCCCGGTGTTCGGCGCCACCACGACACTCGCGTCGCGCAGTACGGCGGCCAGCTCGGGCAGTGTGGTGGCGCCGCCGAGGTCGACGGCGTGCCTGCCGGCGACGGCGCCGGTCAGCGGCCGGTCGGCGGGTGCGCCGGTGACCACCACGCGGTGCCCGGCGCCGGTCAACGCGGCGACGATGGCCGCCGAACGGGACGAGGAGGGCTGTCGCGCCGGTACCGACGCGGCGGGATGCACCACCACGTAGCCCGGTTCGCCGGTGAGCGCGCCGACCTTCGGCAACGGCTGGCGGACGGCGAGTTTGCCGTCGTCCCCGGGCGGTAGCCGGAAACCGGCCGCCTCGGCGAGCGACAGCGCGCGCTCGGCTTCGGGTAGATCGCCTTCGACGCGATGGCGCAGATCCAGCAGCGAACCGGGGTAGTCCTCCGAGATGGCGCCGACGAAGGGGACGCCGGCCATCCGGAGCAACAGCGCCAGCGGCAACGGCGACTGGTGAAAGGACGTGAGGATCAACGCCAGATCCAGGTCGAGAGCGCGAATCCGGTCGAGGAAGCCGTCGATGTCCGCCGCGGCGACCGCGGGGGGCTCGAGGTCGATCCACGGCGCGCACCAGGTCACGACCTGGTCCACACCCGGCAACAGGCCGGCGGCGGCCCGGCCGCGCGGCCCGGACAACAACGTCACCGAATCGACGTGCGCTGCCACCGCCCGCACGCACGGCCCGGCCAGCAGCACATCGCCGAAATTATCCATGCGTGCCACCAGCGCCCGGCGTGTCATGGCACGCCCGCCATCGCCAGCCGTACGGCTTCGGGCAGGTCCTGCGCCACGGTCGCTTCGCGCCGTGCGTGCTGCACTTCGTCGGGCAGGGTTCGCGCCGTCGGCACCAGAATCGCGCGGGCGCCCGCGGATTGCGCGGCGGCGACATCGGCACCGGTGTCGCCGATCACCACGCACCTGCCGACGTCGACGCCGAGCTCCGCCGCGGCTCGCCTGATCAGGCCCGGTTCGGGTTTGCGGCACCCGCAGCCGTCGCCGTCGCCGTGCACACACACCTGCCACGTCGCGAACGGTCCGAGCAACTCCTCGACCCGGGAATTCACCGCGGCGAGCTGTTCGCGGCTGATCAATCCGCGCGCGACGCCGGATTGGTTGCTCACGATGCCGAGTTGCACGCCGGCCGCGCGGACCCTCCGGAGCGCGTCGACCGCCCCGGGCACCGGCTGCACCTTGGTGGGATCGGCGAGGTAGGGGACATCGACGATGAGGGTGTCGTCGCGGTCGAACAACAACGCCAGCGGTGAGCCGTGGGAGGCGTGGCGGTGGCGCAGTTCGCCGCGCAGGCGATGCCAGCAAGCAGCGGGTGGGATCAGTGCGCTGCTCAGCGTCATCCGGCCGATCTCACGGGGCGTGCGCGGCCCGGGCGCGATTCTGCGCGCGGCGAATTCACCGGTCGACGCCAGCCAGACCGCCGCGAACGCCAGGGCGGGGCGTACGCGGCCCGCGAGGCCGAGTGCCGCGGCCGACGCGCCTGCCGCCGTGGTGAGCGCGTGCCGGGGCAGCAGCCCCTTGTCCTCCCCGATGCGCTGCCGCCATCGAGCGCCGTACTTCCGCCGCAGCAACGCGTTGTCGGCGTTCCCGCGCTGTGCGCGCACACTCGCCATGGGCCCCGATGCGCGCAGCGGATGGCTCGTGCTGCGTCGTCCGGCCGCGATGACGTACCCCGCGAGGCAAACCCGCAGCGCCAGGTCGGCATCCTCGCGGAACGCCCGCGGAAACCGTTCGTCGAACCCGCCGACCGCAACCAGCGCGGACCGGCGGTAGGCCATGTCCGCGGTGATCCACCGCGCAGTGGCCAGCCGCGCGATTCCCCGTTCCGCATCGGTCGGCTTGCGGTGCTCCGGCAGCGGCACCTCGATCCTGGCCGTGGACGCCGCCGTGTTCTCGTCGAGGTCCCGCAAGTCGTCGGCCAACCGGGCAGGCCAATCCGGCGGAGTGAGCACGTCGTCGTCCAAGAACGCGATCCACGCGCCCGAGGTGGCCCGCCACCCCGCGTTCCGCGCCGCCGCGGGCCCGCGGCCACCCGAGCGGATCACCCGCACCGGCGGCATGGTCTCGGGCAGCGGCAGGTCGCCGGCGCCGGGCCGGTCGTCGACCACGATGATCTCCCGTGGCCTCGGACCCGTCGCGGCCTGCAGTGACTCGAGCAGCGTCCGAAGACTTTCCCGGCCGGTGGTCGGGATGACGATGCTGTAGTCGACGGTGTGGCCGTTCATGAGCGGCGAACCACGAACGGACCGAGGGCGAGCAGATCGATCGGCGCGGAACCGAAGCACTCGAGGGCATCGCGGGGCGAATCCACCATCGGCCTGCCCGCGGTGTTCAAGCTCGTGTTGACCACCACGGGCAGGCCGGTGCGCCGGTCGAACTCCGACAACATCCGCGCCAGGACGGGATTGTCGCCGGGATCGACGGTCTGCACCCGCGCGGTGCCGTCCACATGGGTCACGGCGGGGATCCGCGCGCGCCAGTGCGGCGCGACGTCGTGGACGAACAGCATGTACGGGCTCGGCAACGGTCCGCGCTCGAAGATCTCGGCTGCCCGATCGGCCAGCACCATCGGCGCGAGCGGCCGGAACTGTTCACGCCCTTTCACGTCGTTGAGGCGCTCGAGATTCGCCGACCGGCCGGGATGGGCGAGCAGCGAGCGATGCCCGAGCGCACGCGGGCCGAATTCGGCCCGGCCCTGGAACCACGCCACCACCTGGTCCTCCGCGAGCGCTTCGGCCACCTCGGCCGCGATGTCCGCGGACTTCGTGTATCGGACCGCGGCCGTGCGCAGCACGGTCTCCAGCTCCGTGTCGGTCCATTCGCGGCCGAGATCGGCTCCGCGCATCGGAGTGACCCGCTCGCCGAATTCGGCCGCCAATTGCAGTGCGGCGCCGAGCGCGGTGCCCGCGTCACCCGAGGCAGGCTGGACCCAGACCCGGTCGTAGGGACCTTCGGCGTGCAGCCGGGTGTTGGCCACGCAGTTCAGCGCGATGCCACCGGCCAGCGTGAGGTTCCGCTGACCGGTCTGGCGATGCAGCCACGAGGTCAATTCGAGCAGCACGTCCTCGAGCCGGCGCTGGACGCTCGCGGCGAGGTCGGCATGGTCCGGGCCGGGCGCATCGCCGACCACCGCGGGTGCGAATCCCGCCCAGTCCACGGGTTCGGTGCGGAAACCACCGTCACCGGTGGCGTACACGAGTTCGCGGAACCGGTCGAGGAACCGGGGCGTGCCGTAGGAGGCGAGAGCCATCACCTTGTATTCGTCACTCGACCGGGTGAAGCCGAGGTGTTCGGTGAGGTCCTCGTACATCAGCCCGAGCGAGTGCGGCAGCTGCTGTGCGGCCAGTTCCACGAACTTGCCGTCCCGGTATTCCCCGGCCAGATAGGACTGGCTCTCGCCGCGGCCGTCGGCCACCAGTACCGCGGAATCGCCCGACGGGGCCGCGAGCGCCGCGGACGCGGCATGCGCCAGATGGTGCCGCACGAAACGCACGATCGATGGATCGAGACCGGGCAATGCGGCCGTGAGGAACGCGGGTGCGCGGAAAGCATAATCAGTTCTGGTATTTTCGCTTTTCCGATCGAGGCCGCCGAGCGAATGATCGACCAGGCGCGGATCATAGGAATAGCCGACCGCGTCGAGCTCCTCGGGACGCAATCCCGCTCGTTCCAGGCACCACGCGGCCGCTTGCTCGGGGAGCTCCCACGCGGAGAACGGCACCGGCCGCTTACCGTGCTTGCGCCGTGTGAACCGCTCTTCCTCGGCGGCCGCGACGATTTCGCCGTCCACGATCAGAGCCGCAGCAGGGTCATGAAATATCGCGTTTATTCCGAGAATGCGCACGGGCCGCCTTTCTGTTCGAGACGCGGGACCTGTCGGTCTACCCGCTGACATATGTGCTGGCGCTACCCGCTGAAGTCGCGACTAAACCGATGTGCCGATCGGCACGGGGCCTACCGCGCCGGTTCCGCCGCGCGTCCGGCGAACCAGTCGATCGTGCGGCGCAGTCCTTCCACCCTGGTGATCACCGGCCACCAGCCCAATTCCCGCCGGGCCAGCGAGATGTCGGGGCACCGTCGTTTCGGGTCGTCGATCGCCCCCTCGACATGGGTCACGACGGACCGGCTGCCGGTCAGCGAGAGGATTTCCGCCGCGAGGCAGCGCACGGAGAGTTCGTGCGGATTGCCGATATTCACCGGTCCCGGATAATCGGTGGCCGCCAGTGCGAGCAGGCCGCGCACCGTGTCCTCGACATAACACAGTGAGCGCGTCTGCTCGCCGGTTCCGGCGATGGTCAGCGGCGCGTCCGACAACGCCTGTGCGATAAAGGTTGGCACCATACGACCGTCGTCGGTGCGCATGCACGGACCGTAGGTGTTGAAAATTCGGGCAATTCCGGTATTCACGCCTCTTTCCCGGTGAAATGCCATGGTCAAAGCTTCGGCATACCGCTTCGCCTCGTCGTAGACACTGCGCGGACCGACGGGATTGACATGACCCCAATAATTCTCGGTCTGCGGATGGACGGCCGGGTCACCGTAGACCTCGCTGGTCGACGCGAGCACGAAACGGGCGCCATGGCGCTCCGCCAGATCGAGGGCATGCGCGGTACCGAGCGAACCGGCTCGCAGCGTCTCGATCGGCAGCCGGAGGTAATCGGGAGGCGACGCGGCCGACGCGAGATGGAAGACCACGTCGAAGGCGCCCACCGCGGGCAGCGGTTCGGTGACGTCGTGCCGCCGCAGATCGAAGCCGGGCCGGTCGAGCAAACGGGCGACGTTGTCCGGAGTGGACGTGGCGAAATTGTCGAGGGCGACGACGGCGGTGCCCGCGTCGAGCAGCTGTTCACACAGGTGCGAGCCGACGAACCCGCAACCGCCGGTGACCAACGCGCGTTCACAAGGTTCGGACACGGCGCCGCCTACCCGTGGCCGTTCGCGCGAGCGCCGCGACCCATCGCCGGTGACCCGGTGGAAAGGCCGTCGTTCGTGGCAGAGCCGACCGCGCGGCCATCCGTGGGTCCGCTCCCGTTCCCCGTGCGCACGGCCGGCGCGGTCACCCTGCGGTACGCGTGCAGGGTCTCGGCGGCGATCCGGTCCCAGGAGTAGCGCGCCTCGACCCGCTCTCGTCCGGCCTGACCGTACTTCCGCCTGATCTCCGGGACGGCCAGCAGATCCCGGACGGCGTCGGCCAGTCGTGCGGGATCGTGGGGTGGGACGAGCCTGCCGGTCACACCGTCGACGACGGTGTCGATGAGGCCCCCGACCGCGGCGGCCACCACCGGAACGGCGCAGGCCATCGCTTCCAGGGGTGTGATGCCGAACGGTTCGTACCACGGCGTGCACACGACGACGTCGGCCGACCTGAGCAGCGGCGCCATTCGAGTCCTCGGGACCTGCCCCAGCATGTGCAGCCGGTCCCGCACGCCGAGGCGGCCGGCCAGCTCCAGCAGCCGCCTGCCTTCCGGGTCGTCGGCGACGTCGCCGTCGTCCGGGCCGCCGACCAACACCAGCTCGGTGTCCGGCAGACCGGTGAGCGCGGTGATCGCGGTGTCGAAACCCTTGCGGGGCACCAACCGGCCCACACTGACCATCCGGTGGTCGGCCGACCTCGGTGCGCGCGCCCCGTGGGGTGTGAACTGCTCGAGGTCGACGCCGCAGGGAATCACCGACGTCCTGGACCGGGGCACGCCCATTCTGGCCAGTTCGAAGACCTCGTCGGTACAGGTGGCGACGATGCGATCGGCCCGTTCGGCGATCGATTGTTCGAGGCGCACGCGGTCGGCCGGGCTGGTGTCGTCGGCTCCTTGGTGGCGACGTTTCACCACGCCCAGCGCGTGAAAGGTCTGCACCACCGGGATGCTCGCGGGCCCCGCGGCCTGGAGGGCGGCCAGGCCGGACATCCAGAAGTGCGCGTGCACCACATCGGGGCGGCACTCTTGCCATTGCTGTCGCAGAAAGGCGCCGAATTCGCCCATATGGGGCAGCAATTCGTCCTTGGGCATCGGTTCGGCAGGGCCGGCCGGGACATGGATCACGCGATAGCCCTGTGCGGCGGTGACAGCATGCGGCGCGTGCGCGTCTTCACGGCGCGTGTAGACGGTGACCTCGTGCCCCAGCCGGCACAGAGCCGCGGACAGCTCCGCGACATGGACGTTCTGCCCCCCGGCATCCACGCCGCCGAGCACGGCCAGCGGACTGGCGTGTTCGGACACCATCGCGATCTTCATGATTCCGCCTTCTCTCTCCGGGACCCTGCCTTCATTCGGTGACCTCGGCGAGCAGGGAATCCCACCGGCGCAGGAAGACCTCGAGGCCGTAGTGCTCCAGCGCGAACTGCCGTCCCGACTTGCCCGCGAGCACCGCCAGGTCGGGTTCGTGGAGGAATTCCCGGAATTTCGCGGTGAGCACCGCGATGTCGGTGGAGATGGCGCCCGCTTCCGGCGGCACGGCGGCGACGGCCTCGGTGCTGGCCAGGGCTATCACCGGCATGGCCAGGTGCATGGCTTCCAGGAGGGACAATCCCAGCGAGGTCCAGCGCGCGGTGTGCAGATACACCCGCCTGCGCGCCATTTCCGGATGCAACGCCGACTGCGGGAAGTCTCCGATTCCGCGAATGGGGTGTCCGGTGGGCCGGTGCGCGGTGAATTCTTCGGCTCCGATGCCGTACAAATCGATGGGCCCGGCCATCGCGAATTCCGGCAACAGATCACTACCCGTGATTCTCCCGCGCCGCGTCGGCTCGTTGATCAGTGCTACGCCGTGCGGCAGTTCGCCGGTGTAGCGCGCGCCGGGGTCGACGATGCCGTGCGGCACGACCCGGGTGGGTGCGCGTCCCCTGTCCCACATCAGATCGTTGAAATGGGTTACGTGCACGATCGGGATGTCGGCGCGATCCGCCAGCGGATGCGTGGTGGTGGCCGCGCTGGGACGCGGAGTGTTGTGCTCGACGTAGATCGCCGGGATATCGGCGCCAGGACGCCGACCGAGCCATCGTTCGGCGAGTTCGATCTCCTCCGGACGCTGGAGCACGACGACGTCCGGCTCCGCCGCGCGCAACGCACCTACGGGCACCTCCTGCACCGACGGCCAGTCGCGGCCGCACCGGCCGCGCCCCCACGGCCCGCCGCCCTCGACCACGGGCACGAGGTATCGGTGCGGCCCCTGCACGAACGACGTCGTCCAGGAGCCGTGCACGTGCCACAACAGCACCGTGAGCCCCTCGGTCATTGCGGCCATGTCGGTAGCACTTGCCTATTATTTCCGGATCAAACCTGGTCACGTGCCCGGCGGCGGTGCGGCCGGAGGCGGCGAACGTCCCGGCGCTGCTGGGCGGCGGCACCGATCCGGCTGCGGCCCGGCGGGTTTGAACCGGGAGCGCGCGGCAATGGCCGCGGTATGAGCGCACCGAACGCTGTCCCGTCCGTCACCGGGCGCCGGGCTTCCGAAACGATCGAGATCTTCGATCCCGCCACCGGTGCCGCCGTCGGCACGGTTCCCATGGCCGATTCCGCCGAAATCGATCAGAAGATGGAGGCGGCCAACCGGGTTCAGCCGGGGTGGGCGCGGACACCGGCGGCCGAGCGGGCCGCCGCGCTCCGTGCCGGGGCCGCCCTGCTGCGTGAGCGGGCCGATGAACTCGCCGAACTCAACCATGCCGAAACCGGACGTCCGCAGTCCGAGAGCAGGGAAGGAGTGCTGGCCGGCGCCGCGACCTTGGCGCAATACGCCGAACTCGGCCCGCTGCACCGGGGACGAAGCTTGCAGGGCGGTTTCGACGCGACCGACCTCATGGTGTGGGAACCTCGCGGCGTCGTCGTAGCGCTGACGCCGTGGAACGATCCCGTGGCCGTGTCCTGCGGTCTGCTCGGCGCGGGGCTGGTCACCGGAAACACGGTCGTGTACTCGCCGAGCGAGCGCGCACCGCACACCGGCGCTCTGCTCGGCGATCTGCTCGCCCGTGGCCTCCCGGAGGGGGTGCTGCAGACGGTACAGGGCGATGGCAGGGTCGGCGCGCTGCTCGCCGCACGGCCCGACGTGGACGTCGTCGCGCATGTCGGCAGTACCGCCACCGGGCGGTCGATCGCCCGCAGCGCCGCGGCCACGGGCGCCAAGGCGCTGCTGGAGAACGGCGGCAACGACGCGCTGATCGTCGACGCCGGTGTGGATCCCGTCTGGGCCGCCGGTCAAGCCGCGCTCGGCGCGTTCGCGAACGCCGGTCAGATCTGCGTGTCCGTCGAACGGATCTTCGCGCATCGGGAAGTCGCCGAGCCCTTCCTGGCCGCGCTGGTGGCCGAAGCCGAGTCCAGGAAGGTGGCGCCGTTGGTCGACCGGCGCCACCGCGAGCAGGTGCACGCCCACGTGCGCGATGCCGTGGACCACGGGGCCGAACTGCTGACGGGCGGGGTGGTGCCGGACGGCGCCGGCGCGCACTACCCGGCCACCGTGCTGGCACAGTGCGATCCGGCCATGCGGATCATGCGGGAAGAGACCTTCGGTCCGGTCGCGCCGGTGCGGGTGGTGGATTCGTTCGACCGAGGCATCGCGGAGGCCGCGACCGACGACTACGGGCTCGCGGCGACCGTGCTCACCCCGTCGATGGCTCACGCCCAGCGCGCTTGGCGGGAACTGCCCGTCGGCACGGTGAAGATCAACGCGGTGTTCGGCGGCGCGCCCGGCGGAGCGGCGCACCCGCGCCGGGCCAGCGGGTCCGGCTTCGGTTACGGGCCGGAGTTGCTGGACGAGATGACCCAGACGAAGGTCGTGCACCTGCGCCCGGCGCCCAGCTAGCACCACGCATGCGCTCCGGCCGAATCGCGAGCGCGAACTCCCCGGCCCGGCTTGATTGATCCCAGCTGCGCCCGGGTATGCGCCCGCACATGCGGGTACTTGTCACCGGATGGCCCGGCTTCGCGCACGGGGAAGCGGCGGCCGCGGACGTGTCGAGGATGAGCCGAACGCGGCTCTGGCATCCGCTGGGCGCCACGTGACCCGGCGTGGGGTTCGTCCGGTCGTTGCGCGCTCGCCGGCTGCCCGGCGGAGTGCGTTGCCCGCGGCCACCGCCGAGAGGCCGGAGTTGCTCGCGGGGCGGTCGGCGTGAGCGGGCAGAACGGGGCGAAGACGACTGTCGTCATCGCCACCCGTAACCGGGCCCCCGAATTGGTCCGCACCCTGACCGAGTTGCACACTCTGCGCCCGCGCCCCGAGATCGTGGTGCTGGACAACGCTTCCACCGACGACACCGTGGCGCGGGCGCGAGCATTCCCCGACGTGCGGGTCGTCGCGCTGTCGCGCAATCTCGGCGCGGCCGCGCGCAACCTCGGCGTCGCGCTCTCCCGCACGCCGTACATCGCCTTCAGCGACGACGACTCGTGGTGGGCCGGTGACGCGCTTCCCGAAGCCGAGCGGGTGCTGGACGCCTGCCCCCGGCTGGGCCTGCTGGCGGGGCGCACGCTCGTCGGCGCGGACCACCGTGACGATCCCGTCAACGAGCTGATGGCCACCAGCCCGCTCGGCCACCCGCCCGGCCTGCCGGGGCCTGCGGTTCTCGGCTTCCTGGCTTGCGCGGCGATCGTGCGGAAGGAGGCGTACCTGCAGGCCGCCGGGTTCAGTCCGCTGCTGCATTTCGGCGCCGAAGAACGGTTGCTTTCGCTCGACATGGCGGCGTGTGGCTGGGATCTCTGCTACGTGCCGGCAGTACGGGCCCATCACCATCCCTCCGCGCGTCGACCCTCTCGGGCGTGGCGCAGGCGGGCCGAACAGCGCAACAACGCGCTGATCGTCTGGATGCGACGGCCGTTGCGGCGCTGCGCGGCCGAGTCCGCAGGCCTGGTCGGCCGCGCGATACGCGACCCCGGGACTTTACTGGCGGTCGCGGGGCTGCTGCGCCGCCTGCCCAAGGCGTTGGCGCAGCGGCGCAGGTTGCCACCGGAGATCGAGCGCCGGGCCAGGATCCTGGAACTCGCCCATGAAAGGAAGTGACCGGATGGGTACCGATCGGATGACGGTCGTCATCATCACCCGCAACCGGCGCGAACAGCTGCTGGAAACCTTGGCGCACATGACCGCGCTCGCCGACGCGGCGCCGATCATCCTCGTCGACAACGGATCCACCGACGGTACGGCCGACGCGGTCGCCGCGGCGTTCCCCGCCGTCGAGCTGATCCGCTCGGCGGACAATCTGGGCGCGGTGGCCCGCAACATCGCGGTGGAGCGGACGACCACGCCGTATGTGGCGTTCTGCGACGACGACACGCGGTGGCAGCCGGGTGCGCTGACCCGCGCCGCCGATCTGCTCGACCGGTACCCCGGCCTCGGCTCCGTGACCGGACGATGCCTGGTCGCCCCCGATCTACGCGAGGACCCCATCACGCCGGAACTGCGGTATTCGCCGGTTTCCGGGCCCGACTGGCTGCCAGGCCCTGCCCTGCTCGGCGTGATGGCGGCCCTGTCCGCGTTCCGGGTCAGCGCCTTCCGGGAAGTCGGCGGGTTCTCCCGGCGTCTATGGTTCGGCGGCGAGGAGGAGTTGCTCGCGCTCGATCTCGCGGCACACGGCTGGTGGATGTGCTGGATCGAGGACATGCTGATCCATCACGAGCCGTCGACCTCGCGTGACGCTACCCATCGCCGCAGGCTCGGTATCCGCAACACGTTGTGGACGCTGTGGTTGCGCCGCCCGGCCCGCAGCGCCGCCCGGCGGACCGCCGCCGTGCTCCGATCGGCCCCGGCGGATCGGACGACCGCGGCGGCCGTCGTCGAGACGCTGCGCGGCATGCCTTGGGTCCTGCGGGAACGGAAAGTCCTGCCGCCGCAGGTGGAAGCGGGTCTCGTGCTGTTGGAAGACTCGCAGCGTCGTTCCACCGCACGTCGTTATGTGGGCTGACAAGGCGTTTCGCCGATCAGGCCCGGCGTGACTCCCGGGCCAGAGCGCGGTCGCGTTGCTCCTCGAACCGCGGAATCCGCACCCGTTCCAGGTCGTCCAGAAAGGCGGAGAGCCGTTCCCGGGCTCGCTCGCCCCGAGGGCCGAAGTCGTCGCGACCGAATATGTTCCATTGCCGGATGACCGGTTGCAGCACTTCCTCCAGGTGCTGGCGCAGGTCGTAGATGCCGTGCTTGGCCATGAGCACGCCGTTGCGCCGGAAGTTGGGCATGCCGGTACCGGGCATCCGGAAGTTGCGCACGATGAGGTCGATCGCTTCGATCGCCTGATCCGGCACCAGATCCAGGGCGGCGCCGCACATGGTGCGGTAGAAGATCATGTGCAGGTTCTCGTCGGCGGCGATGCGTTGCAGCATGCGGTCGGCGATCGGATCGTCGCAGACGGCGGCGGTGTTGCGATGGCTGATGCGGGTGGCGAGTTCCTGAAAGGAGACGTACGCCACCGAGTACAGGAACCCGCCGTCGCCTGCCGCGTCCGCCTGCTCCATCGGCGGGACGAAACCGTGGGACATGTGCACCACCCGGTCGTTCTCCAGAGCGACCGGGTCGACGCCACGCGTGACGACGAGATAGTCGCGCAGAACGATGCTGTGGCGGGCTTCCTCGGCGGTCCACCGTCCCACCCACGACCCCCAGGCGCCGTCCCGGGAGAAGTTCGCACTGATCTCGCGATGATAGGACGGGAGATTGTCCTCGGTGAGCAGGTTCGTGATCAGCGCGGCCTTCGCCACCTCGGACAGCCGCGATTGCTCCGGCTCCCAATCGATCCCGCCGAGCGCCGCGAAGTTGCGCCCCTCGTCCCACGGCACGTAGTCGTGCGGATGCCATTCCTTGACCATGGACAGGTGCCGGTTCAACGCGGTCTCGGCACAGGGTTCGAGTTCGGTGAGGACCTCCAGCTGGGTCAGATCACGCGCCAACGTCGTGCCCGCCTTTCTCTTTCGCACAGGTTCGGAACGGAGAGTGAACGGTGGCGGCGGGCACCATCCTCCACTGCCCGCGCCCACCGGCTCACCTCGCAAGACAGTGCCCGCGGCGCCTGCCCCGGCCGTAGGGCCGAAGGTCCGCCGCGCCGAGTACTTTCAGCATCGCCGAGTCACTCGGTGGTGATGGTGTCTGCGGGTAGCTCCAGCCGATCGGCGTGCTGCCCGTGCAGGCGCGTGGGGCGATGTTCGCGCGGAACTCGGCCGGTCATCCGGACGAGACGAAGGAGTCAGCGGGGCGCTGGGGGATGTGCCGGTTTGTTCACTCGGCTCGGCGGACCGGTTCTCTCGCTACGGTCCCGGTGCGGCGCGGCGGCAGGCGGCGAGATGACAACGTGCGGCTATACGTCCATTGGGCGACGGCGGCAACAGCCGAACCCAGCGAAACGACACCCGCGAGGAGCGCCCAATGGGTGAGGCCGGCGGTGTTGTAGGAGACCTGCCGGACCCCCGGTGCGAGGAGGCTGCCGTTGCCGAAGGCCCAGCTGGTCACCATGCCGATTTGACCACCCAGATCCGACGACCGTCCGAGCATGCCGCGCAGCTCGGGGGCTTTGCTGTTGACGTAGAGCACGGTGAGGACCACAAGCGCCGCGGTGACCACCGCGGACACCGTCACGGCACGCGCCAGCACCTCGGTGCGGTAACGGAGATTCGCCGCCACCACGCAGACGGTGATGACGATCGCGCCTGCGGCGAGTATCGCCATGGCGCCGCTGATCCGCGCGGTGGGCGGCGGTGATGACGACCAGGCGTTCAGGAAAGAAGTGGTCGCGGTGATCCGGCCGAAGGCATTGGCACGGGCTCTGCCATCGGCGCCCACGGCGTTCAACCACGGCTGGAACAGCAGCAACAGCGTGACGATGCTGCCCACCAGCGCGCCAAGGTAACCCCAGTGGCCGTCGAGCGCCGACAAATGGTCGCGGATTCCGGCGAGCCGCCGCGCCGTAGCCGGAACCGGCTCGGGCCGAGTGCCCTTCGTTGACCACGGGGTTGGCTGCACGTCGCTCCGAATCGCAGGGGTCCGGTGTCGAGGACCGAGACGGACATGGCGGTCTCCGGACCGCGGTCGTCCTAGGGGCGGCGCGGCAGGAGGCTACAGCCGGACACTAGAAGCCGAGGAGCCGCCGGAGAATGATTGCGATCAGCACGATCGTGACTCCGGCGCGGCCAGGCCGCGGCTGGTATCGGGCCGGCGCGATGCCCGTCGACAGCGCCTTGCGATGCGGCCGCCGCATCCGCCGCCCTGCTCACGCCGCTTCGATCGACCCCACCCAGCGATGAGGGAGACGGTCGAGATCGCAGCGATCGGTGGCGGTTGCGAATCTCGTTGCGGCACTGCGCAGCGCCCGTCTCGCAGCGGTCGGGGTCGAAGTGGCCGCTTTGCGAAGTCTGCAGTGCCGCTTGCTCACCCGCGCACCGGCCGAAAGATGATTCCGGAGACGTCGGGGAGATACAGTACCGCCGTGACAGAGCACCGATCGCCCTTCGGCGGGGATCGCTCGCAGGACCTCGGAGTGCCGCCTTCGCTGGACCTCCGCACCGCCGACTGGTCGAGTTCCGATGAGACCCTTGCCCGGCTGTTCCAACGTGTCGAGGCCTACGCCATCGACGCGCGCGAATGGTATTCGCGCGACGGCCTAACGAAGCGGCGAATCAGCCTAGCCCTCACCGGGGCCACGCTCGTTCTCGGCTTACTCGGAATACTGGTGCCGCTGCTGACCACCGCCGGGGTCGACGCCATCGATCCCAGTTGGGGATTCGTGCTGCTCGCCTGCGCCGCCGGAACCGCCGCGTTCGACCGGTTCTTCGGCGTCTCCACCGCATGGATCCGCGATCTCCGCAGCGCGCAGTCGGTCAACGCGATGCTGTGTGATTTCCAGTTGGAGTGGGCCTCGGTGTCTCGTGGTCCGGCCAACTCGAACGGGGAGATCGACCGTCGGATGGGGTTGCTGCGAGATTTCTCCTATCGGGTCAACGAGGTGATCGCGCACGAAACCGATAGCTGGGCAGGCCAAGCGCAGCCCTCGGTCACCGCGCGGATAACCAGGTTCGATCGCAGGTAGCAGCGGGAAGCCTCCCGTCCGGACGGCCGGGAGGCAAGCATCGGCAACGCGATGTGGGCGGTGGTGAGCGGAATCGGCGACCACGTGGTAATTGAACCAGTCAGATGACAAGAATGAACTGGCAGGTTAAATTCGGGGCATGAAGCATGTTGTGGTCGCGGGTGGAACCGATGGCATCGGCCGGGCTGTCGCGCTGGAGCGGCTGGCCGAAGGCGACTCCGTCGTGGTGATCGGACGAGACGCGGCGAAGGGCAGAGGCTTTCTCGCCGCCGCGGAGGCGATCGGCGCGGTCGACCGCGCGCATTTCGTGGCGGCGGATCTCAGTTCGATCCGGGCGACTCGCCGGGCGATCGACGCCGTCCGGGCCCGGTTCGCCACGGTGGATGCCCTGCTGCTGTGCGCCCGGCACTACCGGTCCGATCGGCTGGTGACCGACGAAGGCTTCGAGTACACCTTCGCGCTGTTCTACCTGAGCCGATTCGTGCTCGGCTACGAACTGGCCGACCTGTTGAACGCCGCCGAGCGTCCGGTCGTCGTGAATGTCGCAGGCCCGGGCAGCGGCAGCGGCGAAATCCGCTGGGACGATCTGCAACACGAGCGCGACTACCACGGGATGCACGCCCTCGCCCAAGGCGGCCGGCTCAACGATCTACTCGGCATCGAGTTCGCGCGCAGGCCCGTGTCGGCACGGGTGCGATACGTCCTGGTGCACCCGGGGGTGGTCGACACCGCCCTGTCCGGCGACTACGACGCCGAGACGGCGGCCCGGATCGAAGCGCTGCGGCGCACCGCGCGCCCGATCGGTGAGGCCATCCGCCCCATCCTCGACGTCCTGGACGATCCGCCGGCCGAGCCGCTGACCGCCCTGGCGCAAGGCAGGCCCTTGGACGTGCACGGACCGGCATTCGACGCCGCGGCGGCCGCGCGGCTCTACAGCGAGACGACGAAACTACTCGGTCGGCTGCAATCGGCGGCCTCGGGCGTGTCCCCGGCCGGGTTGCGTCAGGTCCTCGACGCGCCCGTCTTCGGTGTGGTGGGCACGATTCAGCCCGACGGCAGTCCGCACCAATCGGTGGTGTGGATCCTGCGCGACGGCGACGACGTGCTCTTCGCGGTAGGGGCGGGCAGTCGCAAAGAACGCAACCTGCGCCGCGACGCCCGGGTGAGCGTGCTGGTCAACCCACCCGAACGGCCTTACACCTACGCCGCGATCCACGGCACCGCCACCCTGTCCGCCGAAGGCGGCCTCGAATTGCGGGATCGTCTGGCGCGCAAGTACACCGGCATGACGTACCTCGAGCACAACCCGGAAGCCGCGGCCAGGTACGGAGACACCCCGATGCTCGTCGTCCGGGTGACTCCAGACCGAGTGGTCGGCCGACTTTGAGCGCTGCCGCGTCCGGTGCGGTCCTCGAATTCCGTTGTGGCCGAGCTGTCGCGAGGGAATCGGCGCGTCGCGTCGGCGCGAAGGGTGGTCGCGGCGCAACGGTCATCGGCGTTGCGCCCCGCCGGCATCGAAAGCCACTTCCCGCCCTCGCACCGGAGCGCGGTACCGCGGCTCGATCCCGGCCGTCGTTCGCGGCCGCCCGGCCGACGTGCATGCGTAGACTTTCGGAGTGACCGAACTCGCGGACTTCGCCCAGCTGATCGCCGGTGATCACGGGCTCTGCGTCGTCTCCACCCTTCGAGCCGACCACACCATTCAGTCGTCACTGGTCAACGCGGGCGTGTTGCGGCACCCGGAGACCGGTGCCGATGTGGTCGGCATGGTGGTGCGCGGCGGTGCGCGAAAATTGGACAACCTACGTGCCCGGCCGCATGCGACGATCGTGTCTCGCGTCGGTTGGCAATGGTGCGCCGCCGAGGGGCCGGTGTGGATCGCCGGTCCGGACGACCCGGCGGCGGGCGTCGACCCGGAGCGGTTGCGGCTGTTGCTGCGTGAAGTGTTCACCGCGGCCGGTGGCGTGCACGAGGACTGGGACGAGTACGACAGGGTGGTGGCTGCCGAGCGCAGGGCGGTGGTCTTGATCCTGCCGGAGCGGGTCTACGGCAACAGCTGAGAAACGTCGCGGAACTTCCGCACCCGCTCAGCTGGTGCGCGGGGTGGAAGGAATCCGGTGTCGTGAGATGGTCGAGAAGTTCGACGGTCATCGGCGGGCAACCGATCGCGGAACCGGTCGGCGCTCGGGCGGTGTCGGTGTCGTCGAACTGCGCGGTCTCGGGTCCGCCCCGCCGGCTCGATACCAGTGCGCGGGCGAGGCCGGGGTCCGCGCCGGATGCGGACGGCACCGGGGTGACGAGATCCGGCAAGGGCAGTGGACGAAGTCCGTACCCCTTGTGCCATAACCGCTCCCACCGCGCGGCGAGCCCAATGAGCGAGAGGCATCGGTCCTTCGAGGAGCCCCGGCTCAGAGTGCATTCGAAGATTGACGGCAGGTGCCCTCAGACTTAGTGTGATGGCACCTGCCATCACTTCGAAAGGCGGCATCGCCATGGCCCTGTTCAACCCGAAGACCGACACGTTCGAGGAGTTCGACCCCGCCACGAGGGCGCGGTTACGGTCGGTGGTCGACTTCTTCGAGAAGAAGGGCAAGCAGGCGCTCACCGGTGATGCGCACCGGGGGGAGTGGTACGAGGACTGGATGGAATTCCTCGCCGAGAGCCGGATCATCGCCCACATGGCGACACCGCGAGCGCATGCGGGCGGAGACCCGGACAAGCGCTGGGACACCGCGGTCATTTCCCGGTTCAACGAGATCACCGGTTTCTACGGATCGCAGTACTGGTACGCGTGGGGTGTTTCGACGCTCGGGCTCGCCACCATCTGGCAGAGCGCCAACGAAAAAGCGCACCTTCGGGCCGCCGAGGAGCTCGACCGTGGCGGCATCATCGGGTTCGGACTGTCGGAGAAGGACCACGGCGCCGACATCTACGCCACCGACATGCTGCTCACCCCCGATGGAGCGGGCGGTTTCACCGCGACCGGCAGCAAGTACTACATCGGCAACGGCAACGTGGCCAGGATCGTGCCCACCATCGGGCGGCGGACGGACGTGGACGGCGCCGACGCATACGTCTGGTTCATCGCCGATAGCCAGCACCCCAATTACCGGCTGGTCGAGAACGTCATCCACGGTCAGAATTTCGTCTCGGCCTACGATCTGGTGGACTATCCCGTCGCCGCGGACGACGTGCTGCACGTAGGCCGCAAAGCGTTCGATTCCGCACTCGCCGCGGTCAACTGCGGCAAGTTCAATATCGGCACGGTCGCGCTGGGGATCGTGGAGCACTGTTTCTACGAGACGATCAACCACGCCAGTACCAAGATCCTGTTCGGGCATCCGGTCACCGATTTCGGGCAGGTCCGGCAGATCCTCGACGACAGCTACGTGCGCATGAACGCCATGCGGCTCTACCACGAACGGGCGATCGACTATATGCGCTGCTCCATGCCGGAGGACCGCCGCTTCGTGATGTTCAATTCCATTGGCAAGATGAAAGTCACCCGCGAGGCCGAGCGGGTGTTCCGGGAACTGTCCGATGTCATCTCCGCCAGGGGTTTCGAGAAGGACTCCTACTTCTCCACGGCGCGCGGCACCATCGATTCCATGCCACGACTGGAGGGCACCGCGCATGTCAATATGGCGCTCACGCTGAAATTCATGCCGAACTTCCTGTTCGATCCGGCGGAGCTGCCTCCGGTGCCGGTGCGGCGGGATGCCGGTGACGACGAGGCGCTGTTCCGGCAGCCGAGCGCTGCCGGGTTGGGCAAGGTGCGATTCGCGGACTGGCGGCCTGCCTACACGCCCTACCGCCATCTGCCGAATGTGGCCCTGTTCATCGAGCAGGCGGAACGATTCACCCAGTTCCCGGTCGAGGCTGCGCCGACGCCTGCTCAGCTGGAAGATGTGGACTACCAGCTGGCAGTGGGAGAATTGTTCACGCTGCTGCCCTACGGCCAGCTCATTCTGGAGCAGGCCGCACTCGTCGGGACTTCTGAAGATTTGCTGGATGCCATTTTCGAAGTCTTCGTGCGCGATTTCTCGGCGTACGCGCTCACCTTGTTCTCGAAGACGTCCTCCACACCGGCACAGCAGGACTGGGCGATGAACGTCCTGCGCAAACCGGCCGTCGACGAGCAACGAATCGCGCGTCTGCACGACGAGGTGATGAGCTACGCGGGCACATTCCGGATGAATCCGTAGCCACACCACCGGATCGCTGGCCGCACCGGCAACGGCTCGGCCATGCGCCGGGCCATCGGCGGCGAGCAGGCGTGCCGGGAAACGCGACGGTCCGGGCCCTTGTATCTGGCACGGACCGCTGATCCCGCGGCACATGCTCCGAAGACCGCCGCGCCCACTCGAGCGGCCTGAAAATTACTCTCGCGCAGGCCGTTCGGGGCGCGGGTGCGGCCGCTGCGCGGCGGGCTGTCGCATCACGGTGTTGATGCGGTTGAAGGCGTTCACGGCGGCGATCAGCGAGACCAGTGCGGCGAGCTATGCCTGGATGTCGAGTTACGTCGGTAGTCGAGGCGAGGGCGCATAGCGAACTACTGATAGAAATTGGTGATTTATCTCTTACTCTATCGATATAGTGGGGTGCGTCGCAGCGTTCGAGCAGGCGCGGCCCGCTTTCGTGCAGGTCGAGTGGGCGCCATCGGAGGCGGCGCCGGACACGGCGACCGCCGGTTCGCTGTACAGGCAGGTCTGTCTCTGTTAGTAAGGAAGGACAGGTCTGTCTTGAAGATGCAGGGTGGGCCCGACTGAGCGCCTCAGGCGCGAAACGAATCGAGTGCCCATATGAGCACAGCATCGCACGATCTCAGCGGCCTTCTTCAGCCTCCGGAAGACGTTTTCTTCGGATTGCGCGCGACCGTCGAACGGCGCGGTGACGCGGCCATCGTCCACGCTCACGGCGAAGTCGACGCCTACACCCTGCCGATGTGGCGCAGAGTGCTACGGGAAGCCGCGACGGCCACCACGGCGCCGGGGCCGGTCGTGGTCGACGCCAGCGGCCTGAGCTTCATGGCCTGTCGTTCCATGCTGGCCTTGGCCGAGGAATCCGAGGCCTGTCGGCGCCGGGGTGTCCGACTGTGTGTGGTCGGCGGCCGGTTGATCGTGGCGCGCGTCATCGACCTGCTCGATCTCGACGCCCTGCTACCCATCTACTCGTCCGTGCCCGACGCGCTGGCCGGCGCCGTCCCGGGCGGGCAGCTCCAGCAAAGCAAGGCGGGATAGCGTCGCGCGGTCATGCCGACGGGAGTGATGGCTGATTCCCCTGACGCGCCGAGGTGGGTTGCGGTGCGGTGGCGAGGAGTGCGTCCGAAGTCGGGGACGGGCGGCCTACGCCGGCCCGGCTGGCCGGAGCGTGGCCGCGAGTGTGGTCAGGGCCGCGGTCAGTACGGCGCGTTCGGCCGCGGGCAGCCGATCGGTGAGCGAGGTCTCGTGCTCCAGCAGCGCGGGCACGACTCGTTCGGTGAGGCGGTGGCCTTCCGGCGTGAGGGTGACCAGCACGCCGCGCCGGCTGGCCGCGGTGGGCTCGCGGGTGATCAGGCCTGCCGACTCGGCACGGGTCAGGCGCTGGGAGATGGCGCCCGCGGTGACCAGGCTGCGTGCGGCGATCTGGCGGGTGGTCAGCTGGTAGGGCGGCCCGGACCGGCGCAGGGTGCTGAGTAGATCGAGAGTGGATTCGTCGATGCCCAAGCGCTGCAGAGTGCGCTGGCGTTCGTCGGTGAGGAGTTTGGCGACTCGCCACAGCGGGGTGAGGATCTCGATCGACTCGGTCCGCGCGCCGGGTAGTTCGCGGCGCCACGCCGCGGCGATCTGGGCGGGCGACGGTATCTCGTCCGGTGTTTCGTGCGTCATTGCCGCAAGTGTCTCCCGTCGGTACATTTAGCGCTAAATATAACGAGGGGAGACGAAATGCGTGGGACCGTCGTCGTCACCGGCGCCAGCGGGGGAATCGGCCGCCGAGTGGCGCAGCGATTCGCCGAAGGCGGTGCCGAGGTGGTGATCACCGGACGCTCGCCGGAGCGGGTCACACAGGCGGCGCGTGAACTGGGAGTGCGCGGGATCGTCTGTGACGCCGGTGATCCCGCGGCGGTGGAGCGCTTCGCCGAGTCGGTGGGGCCCGCAGTGGACGTGCTGGTGAACATGGCCGGCGGCAACACCGATCTCGTCGTGGGCGACGCCGGCACGGGTTCGCTGGCGGACCTGGCCGCACAGTGGCAGGCGAACCTGTCGACGAATCTGTTGAGCGCGGTGCTCACCACCTCGGCGCTACGGGAGCGTCTGCGGCCCGGCGGAGCGGTGATCAACGTC
This sequence comes from Nocardia sp. NPDC004573, assembly GCF_053602135.1. Taxonomy (NCBI): domain Bacteria; kingdom Bacillati; phylum Actinomycetota; class Actinomycetes; order Mycobacteriales; family Nocardiaceae; genus Nocardia; species Nocardia sp. NPDC004573. Next base: position 2,514 of record NZ_JBSGDA010000017.1, on the reverse strand, counting down.
GGCTCGATCGGCGCCGAATACGCCGCGGGTTCCTACGGCGCCGCGAAGGCCGCCCTGGCGGCATGGTCGGCGGGATTGTCGGCGCAGCTGGCGCCGAAGGGCGTCACGGTGAACACCGTCGCGCCCGGTTACATCGAGAACACCGACTTCTTTCAGGGGCAGCTGAGCGACCTGCGGCGTACTTGGTTGATCGACTCCACACATGACAAACGTCCGGGGGATCCGGACGACGTCGCCGGATTGATCGAGTTCCTGGCTTCGCCGCACGCCCGCCACATCACGGGGCAGACGATCCATGTCAACGGCGGCGCGCACACGACCAGATGATGTCCGCCGCAGGCTGATTCGTGTCTGAACGACACTCGTCGCTCGCCGGTTCGAAGGGGGACGCTCCCGGTGCCCGATCGGCTGCCGGACTATCGAGGCGGAGCGACGAGATCCCCGGGCTCGCCCGAATCAGACCAGCCGATTCTGTCGGCCCCGGCGCACTCCGCAGTCACGTCGCGCGCATCGCCGCGGTCCGTGGGTCGGGCGGGTGCGCAGTACTTGTATTCGGTCTGATCGCAATCCTGTTCGTCGCCTGGCGCCTGCGGTTGAATCCGATATCTCCTGCGTTCGTCGTCGTCCGGAGTCCAGTCGCCGACGCCTCGAGCGTGCCGACCGGACCGGCGAGGGCGTCGCGGCCGAGAGGCCGGTGCCGGGGACGGCGCCGAACCCAGCCAGGACCCCAGCGTCAGACGAGGAGCACCACATGACAGCGCAGGCCGCCGCGGCAACTCCGACCTACGCCTTCGTCGCCGACTGGGAGGACTGGCACCGCACCCACGAGTCGCGACGGGCCGATCCGCACGGACTCCTGGCCATCACCGAGCCGCACTGGCTCACCGGTGTGCCGCAGCGATTCCCGGACGCACCGGGCTCCTGGTCCACCGGCGCCGGGGGCGTCGGCGTAAACTTCAACCGGGCCGCGAACTTGCCCTGCGCCCACACCGACCTGGCGCCCTGCCCGTCGCCGCCGGTGGAGAACCGGCTGCCGCCGATCGAAGCCGGTGAGCAGCTCCCGTACGAGCGTCGCCGAACCCGATGAGCGACACGACACCGCGGATCGGGACGTTGTCGTTCCTGACTCCGGGCAACTACCCCGACGACGATCCGTACTCGGGACTCGAGGACACGCTGCGACTGTTCGAGTACGGCGAGCGTTCGGGTTTCGACGGCGCGTGGATCCGGCAGCGTCATCTCGAGCACGGCGTCGGGTCGGCTGCGGTGTTCCTGGCCGCCGCCGGTCAGCGCACCAGCCGAATCGAGTTGGGCACTGCCGTGATTCCGATCGGCTACGAGAGCCCCTTCCGGCTGGCCGAGGATCTGTCGCTGGCCGATGTGCTGTCGCGGGGCCGGTTGCAGGCCGGTTTCAGCGCGGGCATTCCGCCGCATGCCGACTTGATCGGCGACTTGGTCTTCGACGGGGACTGGCGAACCTACGACCTGTCCTACGGACGGATCTCCCGGCTTATCGAGAATCTGCGGGGCGGCTACCTCGGTGACGCGGATACGGTGATCCGCTCGCCGGGCAATACCCAGCGGCCCCGGTTGCAGCCACACAATCCCGGTTTGATCGACCGGCTGTGGTACGGCGGCGGCAGCATCCGCTCCGTCCGCTGGGCTGGGGAGAACGGACTGAACCTGCTGACCGGGAACATCGTCTTCGGTGAGCGCAGCGACGATTTCACTACGACCCAACTGGGTTTGATCGAAGACTATCGTCGGCTGGTCGATCCGGCCCGGCCCGCGCGTGTCGCGGTGGGGCGGGTGATCGTCCCGTTCGACAGCGCCGACCGCACGACTCGCGAGCGGTACCGGCAGTACGCGGCGAGCAGGCACGAGCGCACCTCGGCGCCGCAGGGAGAGCGGCGTGTCCTGTTCGCCCCGGATCTGGTGGGTCCTGCCGCGGAGATCATCGACCGGCTGCGAGCGGATCCGGTGCTCGCGCGGACCTCGGAACTACGACTGGAGCTGCCCTACGAATTCCATCGCGCCGACTACGAGCAGATCCTGTACGACACCGTGGAACTGATCGCGCCCGCACGGGGTCGCCGGCCGGTGACCGGTCGCCCAGGCATCGAGCACGACACCGGCGAGGTGGCCGCGACACCTCGAGTCTGACGCGAAAGGGACGTGCGCAGGCGGTTGCGCGTCAGGTGCCCAGTGCCGCGGCGAACACGGGCCACGACTTGTGCAGATCTTCCTGCCAGTAGGGCCAGGAGTGGGTGCCGTTGCCGCGCAGGTCGACGGTGGCCGGAATTCCGAGCTGGTCCAATCTTTCCCGGAGTTGACGGGTGCAGCTGTCGGCGAATGCCTCCAGCGCGCCGCCGATGAGGAGCTGGTCGATCAGTTTGCCGGAGCTGTGCTCTATCCCGGAGCCGTCGAGGGTGTCGTGTGGTCCGGGTGCTCCGGTGCCGGTGGAGACGTAGATGGCGGTACCCCGCAGCTTGTCCGCGTGCAGGTAGGGGTCGT
>NZ_JBSGDA010000016.1:0-173331 GCF_053602135.1 Nocardia sp. NPDC004573 | reverse complement strand
CTTCCGATCCGAGCGACCGCCGCTGGCGACTGCGTCGCGGACGCGGCGGCCGCTCGGACGCGAGCCGGGCCGCGAACGGGCAATGCTCGGTCTCGCTTCGCTCGAAAAAGGTGGTTGAGGTGAGTGGTCGCGTCGTCGGTGACTCTGGGTTGGATGGGTGCGGTGCGGGGTGCGGTGAGCGACGGTTCCGGGCCGGATGCCTGGGGCGCCGGGGTGCGGTGAGCGGCCGTTCCGGGCCGGATGCTGGCGGTGCTGGGTTGTCGTGCACGGCGGTATAGACGAGACAGCTGCGCCGCGGGCCGTGCATTCCGCTCGAGCGTGCGCTCCCGGGGCCGTGGGCGGCCGGTAGATCTGCGGGCATGCGATTCGTGCCCTGTGCGCCGTCGGGGTCGGATACGTCGCACTGGACCGATGAGTTCTGTGGACGGTGGGCGTCTGTATCGGTGGCACGAGTTCATTTCAGGCAGGAGACCAGCGATGACGACACCGAAGAGCAGCAAGCCCGGCGATCCCTGCTGGGTCGATCTGTACAGCTCCGATCTCGATCGGAGTATCGCGTTCTACCGCGAGCTGTTCGATTGGACCGCGGAGAGCGCGGGCGAGGAGTTCGGCGGGTACGTCACCTTCCGCAAGGACGGGCGCGCGGTGGCGGGCGCCATGGGCAGGATGCCCGGCGACACCGACAGCCCGGAACAGTGGACGGTGTATCTGTCCAGTTCCGACGCGCGGGCCACCGCCGACGCGGCGACCGCGGCGGGGGCGTCGCTGGTCGTGCCGCCGATGGCGGTCGGCGAACTGGGCACGATGGCCGTGCTGGGCGACGTGGGCGGTGCGGGCGTCGGCATCTGGCAGTCCGGGACGTTTCCCGGATTCGAGACCATGGGCCTGGTCTCCGGCGGCCGCTGGCGCGAGCACGCGGGCGCGCCGTCCTGGTTCGAGCTGCACACCCGCGCCTACGACGCCGCGCTGACGTTCTACCGGGAGGTGTTCGGCTGGTCGGACGTCTTCACCATTTCCGACGCTCCCGAATTCCGCTACTCCACGATCCACGCCGAGAGCCCGATGCTGGGCGGCGTCATGGACGCCTCGGCCTTCCTGCCCGAGGGCGCACCCGCGGGCTGGACCGTCTATTTCGGCGCCGACGACGTGGACAAGACCGTCGAGCGGCTCGTCGAACTCGGCGGAAAGGTGCTCTCCCCGCCCGAGGACACCCCCTACGGCCGCATGTCCGCGGTCACCGACGCCACCGGCGCACGGTTCAGCATCGGCGGCAACCGCGCGTGACGCGGACGGTCCGCACGAAGACTCCCCGCAACTCCGCCTCGTCGTGCGGGCCCATGTTTCACTCGTACCTAGGCTGCTTCTCACACGGGATTCGCGCGCACGAACTCCGCCATAATGTCCTCGATGCTCGCGACAACCGACAAATTCTCACCGGTGAATTCTTCGAATCGAGTCGTCAATTCGTCGCACAATGCGACGAACGGCTCGTCTTCGAGGTCGGTGAACAATCTCATTTCCGAGATGTTCCGCGCCCCGAGATAGGGGGCACGATACCCTCCGCTGACGGCGTATGCCTCGTTCAGGCAGATCAGGAAAATTCCCGTCAGCGGACGCGCCGACACTCTTCTCTGCTGGAAGAACTGCGTCACCCCATCGGTTATTCGATCAGCGTTCACCAAGTCGAGGGTGTCGGCGTCCAAACCTTTCATCTCTCCGGCAACGCTGTCGAGCGCCGCCAACCGCAGGCGATCGAATGCGGTGAATCCGTCCATCGAGCCGACAGTCGCGATGGCGCTTTGTGCGCGGATGGCATGCACCGCCAGAGCATGACTGGAAGATTCGCCACAGAAAACCCGACCGCAGAAACGGACCATCTCCGTCAGATCGAGCCGCAGTCGTGACAGCGGTTCCTCGATGGCGTCCTCACTCCGCCTGGCAGCAGCGACCAGTTCGCGTCGACGTGTCCCCATCTGCGTTCAGCACCCCGTTCGAGGGAATTACATGGTCGCGCAGGCGAACCACTCATTGTCCCGCGGCTCAGTACAGACAGTGAGGATATCGTTGCCGCGGTTCGTATCGTAGGCGAGCTTCGCCCGGCTGCTCGTGCCGTTGTACTGGAGTATGTGCTGTTTGTGACCTGGTTTGTTACCATCCCGGGGGAAGCCGAAACTCACCAACCGGTCCATGCAGTCCAAGAATGCTTTCGGATTGACGAACGGATCGTGCCCGCCATCGATCATATGGCGCAACGCATAGCACCGAAACTGCATCTTGGAGCCGTTCGGATGAACGGCGCCGTACAGTATCCGGCTCTCGTTCATGGAGCTGCCATCCGCATCGCACGCCGCCATATCGGCCGCGAACTTCTCGTAGTCGAATTTCGATCCGGGCGGAGGCGTCGCAGACGCCCCGCCACCTCCAGCAACGGTACAGACAACCGTGAACAAGAACAACGCAAGCCGAATGGAACGCAGTCTCATGATTCCCCCTTTTTGTTGTCGCGCAACTCCCCGTCGCGACCGCATCGAAACAGCAACATGGGCAGGCCTCGTTCGAAAGAAGCGGCCGAGTCGCTCCGCATGGAACGCGTCGAAAACCACGTCCGGTGCCCACCGCTCCCACCTCACCCTCGGGACGACCGGCGCCGACATGTACCCTCACTCGCATGCCGGTGAGCGACGTGATGCATGGACGCACCCGAATTCGCGCGATCCGCCATCGGAACAGCGCGGCCGGTCACCGGTTGCGGGCGGTCGTAGCGGCGGGCGCGGCGATTCTCGTGGCGGGATGCGGCGGCACCACCGACGACTCCGCTTCCATCGTGCGCACCACCACCAATATCGCGGGCGCGGGAGTGGTGGGGCTGGAGCGCGACACCACCCGGGCGTGCGCGCTGCCGAGCGCGCCGGATCCCGGTGAGGCCACCCGCAGCGTCACCCACGCGGCCGGCGTCTCCGAGGTGCCCGCCGACCCGCAGCGCATCGTCGTGCTCACCACCTCAGCGCTGGACGCGGTCTGCGCGCTCGGCCTGTGGGAGCGGGTCGTGGGCACGGTGACCATGGACGGGCCGAGTCCGCAGCCCGCCTACCTCGGCACCGGCGTGCTGAAGATCCCCGGCGTCGGCACCGCCGAGCAGCCCGACCCGGCCCGGATCGCGAACCTGCACCCTGATCTGATCCTGGGCGAGGTACCCGCCGGCGCAGCGACTTTCACCGCGCTGCAGGCCATCGCCCCGACCGTGCTGGTCGGCTCGAACAACAGCTGGCAGGCCGAGTTCGCCGCGTTCGCGGCGGGTCTTGGACGGCGCGGGGCGGCCGAGACCGCACTGCAGAACTACCGCACCGAGGCGCGCGACACCGGCGCCGCCTTGGCGGCGGGCCAGACCCAGGCCTCGGTCGTGCGGTTCACCGCCGACACCGAACGGGTGCAGGGCAGCGACAGCTTCTCCGGCCAGGTGCTCGGCGACGCGGGCGTGCAGCGTCCCGCGGCCCAGCGCGGCGCCTCGTTCGACGTGCGCGAGGACGAGTTCGCCACGAAGGTGGAGGGCGACGTCGTCTACGTGATCCTCGCGGGCCCGGAGGGCAAGGAGCACGGCGAGACGGTGCTGCGCACCGACGCATGGAAGCACCTCGGCGCCGCCACCGATCGCCGAGTGTTCGCCGTGGAGGACAGCGTCTGGCACGGCGAGGGCCTCACCGCCGCCCGCGCCCTGCTCACCGATCTGCGCAACACGCTCAACGGCTACGTGACCGACTGACCCCACACCCTTGGGTGGGGTTTCCCCCACCCTGGGAGTGCGTGGACCAGCGCTGGGGTTGCTGTCGAAAAGCGCTCTCGAGGACGAGATTCAGAGGTACGCCGAGAACCTCTCAATCGACCCCGAGGACACGACATGCACACGCTGACCGATTCGCTCGCCGACAACCTGTACGTCCTGCCGCAAGCGCAGTCCGTCGCCGAGGTCGATCCGCAAGCGGTCGTGGCGTCCGTCGCCGATTGCGACCTCACCTACGCCGAACTCGATCGCTGGTCCAACCGCCTCGCCCGGCTGCTGCTGGCCATCGGCGCGGGACCGGGCACCCGCGTCGCGGTCGCGATCGACCAGCCGATCGAGTCCGTGGTGGCCGAGCGGGCCGCCACCAAGATCGGCGCCATCACCGTCCCGGTCACCGGCGACCGCTCCTACGCGCTCGGCACCCCGGTGGGCGTCACCACCAAGGATCAGCAGCCGGAGCCCGCGGACGAGATCACCTGGCTGGTGCTGGACGAGCGCTCCACCTTGCAGCGCTACCTGGCCAGTTCCGCCGCACCGCTGCGCGCGGCCGATCTGGATCTGCTCCCGAAGACCGCCTGACCGGGCACTGCCTCCTCCCCCGCGACCCGAACAGCGATGTTCGGGTCGCGCAGTGTGCGCAATACCCCCGCAGCGCCGGCCGCACCGGTTCAGAATTGAGTTGCCGCGTGCTGTGCGGCGGCAGGTACTACCGCTACCGCGGTGGCTACGGGCGGTCATTGCCGGATAGCCCGACCGCGGTCAGAACGTAGGACACGTCATGCAACAGCCTTCCCTTTCGGCGAAAAATCCGGACACAGTTCTCCCCGACGGAGCCTTCGCCCTGTCGGCGGCGCAGCGCGGCATCTGGTTCGCCCAGCACGTCGCGGGTGCCACGCCGATCTCCATCGCCCAATACGTCGAACTGACCGGGCCGATCGACCTCGACCTGCTCGCGCGGTCGGCGCGGCAGGCCGGGCGCGAGTTCGGCACCGGCTACCTCCGCCTGATCGAGGTGGAGGGGCATCCGTTCCAGTTCGTCGACCCCACCCTCGACGACAGCCTGGAAACGCTCGACTTCCGCGCCGAACCCGATCCCGAGGCGGCCGCGCACGCGTGGATGCGGGCGGAGTACGAGGCGCCGCTGGAGTTGACCCGTGACCGGCTGGTCCGCATCGCCATGCTGCGCGTCGGCGCGGACCGCTGGTTCTGGTACTCGCGCATCCATCACATCGTGCTCGACGGCATGGGCGCGCTGACCATGGTGCAGCGCACCGGCGAGCTCTACAACGCCGCCGTGGAGGGCCGCGAGGCGCCGCCGGCGAAGGCGGAGGACCTGCGCAAGATCGTCGAGGCGGATCTGGCCTACCGCAGTTCGGAGCGCTTCGGCGCGGACCGCGAGCACTGGATCGCGCACCTGGACGGCATGGCCGACCCGGTGAGCCTGGCCGGGCGCACCGCGCGCGTGGACGGGCATCCGAGCCGGGTCACGGGCGCGCTGCCCGCCGAGACCGCGCGACTGCTGGACGCGGTGGCCGAGCAGGTGTCCTCCGGCGTCGCGCCGACCGTGGTCGCCGCGTTCGGCGCGTACCTGTCCGCGATGACCGGCGCGCCGGAGGTCGTGCTGAGCCTCCCGGTGTCCGCGCGCACCACCGCGACGCTGCGCCGTTCCGGCGGCATGATCGCCAACGTGGTCCCGCTGCGGCTGCGGATGACGCCGGCCACGACGGTCGGCGACGTCATCCGGGCGGCCCAGGGTGAGCTGACCGGGGCACTGCGACGCCAGCGTTACCGGCAGGAGGACATCTTCCGCGATCTGGGCTGGCCGATGGACGAGGCCGGGTCGTTCGGCCCCTCGGTGAACCTGATGATGGTCGACACCAGGATCCAGCTCGGCCCGGTCACCGGGCGGTTGCACGTCCTGACCTCCGGGCTGATCGATGACCTGTTCGTCAACCTGTATCCCGGCGTCGGCGGCGAGAGCACGCATATCGACTTCCAGGCCAACGGCAACCTCTACAGCGATTCCGAACTGACCGGCCAGCACCGGCGCTTCCTGTCGTTCCTGCACCGCTTCCTGGCCGCCGGACCGGACGCGCCGCTGGCGAGCGTGCCGGTGCTGTCCGAGGACGAGCGCGCCGACTTCGCACCCGCCCGCGGGCCGGTGGGCGTCGCGGCGCGCACTCTGCCCGCCATCCTCGCCGCGGGCGCGGCCCGTGATCCGCTGGCGACGGCGCTCGTGGAGGGCGAGACCGCGCTGACCTACCGCGAGGTGGACGACTACACCAACCGGCTGGCCCGGGTGCTGATCGCCGCGGGCGCCGGACCCGAGCGCACGGTGGCGATCTCCATCCCGCGGTCGGTCCGCTCCGTGCTGGCGACGCTCGCGGTCGCGAAGACCGGCGCGGCGTTCGTGCCGATCGACCCGACCTATCCGGCCGACCGGATCGAGCACATGGTCGGCGACAGCGGGGTGGTCGCGGGCATCACGATCGCCTCCGCGCGGAAGTCGTTGCCGGACCGGGTGTCCTGGCTCATCCTCGACGACGAGGGCACCGAGCGAGCGGTCGCCGAGCGGGACGCCGCAGCGTTGACCGACGCCGAGCGGACCGCCGCGGTGCGACCGGACCAGGTCGCGTACATCATCTACACCTCCGGCTCGACCGGCCTCCCCAAAGGCGTGCTCGTCTCGCACCGCGGGCTGGCGAATCTCGTGGCGAGTTCCGGCGCCGGGTTCGGCGTCGACGCGGATGCCGTCGTCGCTCACGCGGTGTCGCCGAGTTTCGACATCTCGGTCGAGGAGATCCTGGTGACGCTCACGGCGGGCGCGACGCTGGCCGTGGTGCCGCCCTCGGCGTACGCGGGCGAGGAGCTGGCCCAAGTGCTGCGCGCGCACCGGGTCACACACCTCAACGTCACCCCGGCGGTCGTGGGATCGCTGGACCCGGCGACGCTGCCCGAGCTGCGCACCGTGATCGTCGGCGGCGACGCCTGCCCGCCCGAGTTGGTCGCGAAGTGGTCGGGGCGCAGGCTGTTGAACGGCTACGGCCCCACCGAGACCACCATCACCGTGACCCTCAGCGCCCCGCTGACGCCCGGCGGTCCGGTCACCATCGGCGGTCTGGCCCGCGACGTGTCGGCCGTGGTCCTCGACCCCTGGCTGCGTCCGCTGCCGCCGGGCACCACGGGTGAGCTCTACCTCGCCGGGCCCGGTGTGGCGCGCGGCTACCACCGGCGCAACGGGCTGACCGCGGACCGGTTCGTGGCCAATCCGTACGCGATCGGTGAGCGCATGTACCGCACCGGCGACCTGGTGCGCTGGGTCGGCCACGACGGGCGCGTGGAACTGGAATATCAGGGCCGCAGCGACTTCCAGGTGAAGGTGCGCGGCTTCCGCATCGAACTGGGCGAGATCGACGCCGCCCTGCAACGCCATCACGACGTCGACTTCGCGCTCACCCTCGGCGTCGAAACCGGCTCGGGCGCCACCGCTCTCGTGTCGTACGTGCTGCCGAAGCCGGGCACGCAGCCGCATCCGGAAGCTCTGAAAGCCGCTGCGGGCGAGTCGCTTCCGTCCTACATGGTGCCCGCGGTGATCATGGTGCTGGACAGTCTCCCGCTGACGCCGCTGGGCAAGGTGGACCGCAAAGCGCTGCCCGCACCGGAGTTCGGCGGGCGCACCAGCACGAGCAGGCCGCCGTCCACGCCCCGCGAGGAGACGCTCGCCGCGCTGTTCGCGGAAGTGCTCGGCCTGGAATCGGTGGGCGTGGACGAGAGCTTCTTCGCGCTCGGCGGCGACAGCATCGTCTCGATCCAGCTGGTGTCGCGGGCGAAGGCGGCCGGACTCGGGTTCGGCGCGCGGGATGTCTTCGAGCGCAAGACCGTCGCGGCGCTGGCCGCGGTGGCCACCGACGTGCCGACCGGCGCGGTGCACGAGCTGCCCGGCGGCGGAGTCGGCGAGGTGGAACTCACCCCGATCGTGCACTCGATGCTCGAGACCGGTGACACCTGGCGGCGGTTCGCCCAAGCGGTGCTGATCGAGCTGCCCGCCGAGAGCGAACGCGCGAGTCTGGTCGCCGCGCTCCAGGCCCTGTTCGACCGGCACGACCTGCTGCGTTCGACGCTGCGCCGCACCGGTGACGGCTGGAGTTGGGTGGTCGCCGAGCCCGGCGCGGTGAACGCGGGCGCCCTCCTGGAAGCCGTGACCGCGGACGCGGACCTCGAGACGACCTGCGAGCGTGCGCTGCAGCGCGCCGCCGACCAGCTCGACCCGGAGACGGGCGTGATGGCGCGTTTCGTGTGGATCGAGCGCCCCGATGCGGCGCCGCTGCTGTGGCTGGTGCTGCACCACCTGGTCACCGACGGCGTTTCCTGGCGCATCCTGCTGCCGGATCTGGCCACCGCCGCGCTGGGCGCCGAGCTCGCGCCGGTCGGCACGTCGTTCCGGCGCTGGGCGCACGGACTGCGCGAGCACGCGGCCACCCGCACCGGCGAGCTGCCGCTGTGGCAACGCGTGCTGGCCACGCCCGATCCCGCGCTCGGCTCGGCGCCGATGGATCCGGCTCTCGACGTGGTGGGTTCCATGGCCCATCTGACGACCGTCGTGCCCGCCGACATCGCGCACACCGTGCTCACCACCGCCCCGGATCGTTTCCACTGCGGCGCCGACGACGTGCTGCTGGCCGGGCTCGCGCTGGCGGTGGCCCGGTGGCGCGGACGCACCGCGACGCTGTTCACGCTGGAGGGCCACGGCCGCGCGGAGAGCGTCCTGCCGGGCGCGGATGTCGCGCGCACGGTGGGTTGGTTCACCAGCGTCTACCCCGTCGCGGTCGACCTGACCGGCATCGATGTGGCGGACGCGTTCGCGGGCGGGGACGCGGCGGGCGCCGCGATCAAAGCCACCAAGGAACAGCTGCGCGCCCTGCCGGACAAGGGCATCGGGTTCGGCATGCTGCGCTATCTGGTGCCGGACACCGCCGCGGCGCTCGCGGACGCGCCGACGCCGCAGATCAGCTTCAACTACCTCGGCCGCGCGTCCACCGGCGGGGAGGCCGAGCCGTGGCTGCCGCGCCGGTTCGCCGCCACCCAGGACGACCGCGCGCCGCTGGCCGCCGCGGTGGATATCAACGCCGTGCTCACCGACGCCGGTCTCGAGGTGACCTGGGCCTACGCCGGACGACTGTTCGACGAGGCCGATCTCGGCGAACTCGCCGCGCTGTGGGAGCAGGCGCTCGGCGCGCTGGCCGGGCACGCCGCTTCCGCGCGCGCGGGCGGACGCTCCCCGTCGGACTTCGACCTGGTCGCCGTCACCCAGGCGCAGATCGACGCCTGGGAGCGCGACTACCCGACCATCGCCGACGTGTGGCCGCTCTCGCCGCTGCAGTACGGGCTGCTCTTCCACGCGCTCTACGACTCCGACACCGCCGACGGCTACACGGTGCAGTCGCTGCTCACCTTGGCCGGGACGGTCGACGCGGCCCGCTTGCGCCGGGCCGCGCAGGCTCTGGTCACCCGGCACGAGAACTTGCGCGTCGCCTTCGTCGAGACCGAGGACGGTCCGCGTCAGCTCGTCCTGGCCGACGCCGAGATCGAATGGCGGGAAGCGGATCTCACCGGGATCGCCGACGCGCAGGAGCGCGAGCGGGAGGCCGACCGGTTGATCGCGCTGGATGCCCGCACTCGGTTCGAGCTCACCCGTCCCCCGCTACTGCGCTGCACGCTGATCCGGATCGCCTCGGACACCTACCGTTTCGTGCTCACCAACCACCACTTGGTGCTGGACGGCTGGTCGACGCCGCTGCTGGTGCGCGAGCTGCTCACCCTCTACGTCACCGACGGTGACGCCGCGGCGCTGCCGCCCGCGCACTCCTACCGTGAGTTCCTGACCTGGCTGGCGACCAGGGACGATGCCGCATCCCTCGCGGCGTGGACCGAGTCGCTGGCCGGTATCGACACGCCGACCCGCGCGGTCCCCACCCTCGCCGGCATCGAATCGACCGAGACCGGCATGATCTCCACCGACCTTTCCCGCGACACCGTCGCCCGGCTGGAGATCGCGGGCCGGGAAGCGGGCGCGACGGTGAACACCTTGGTGCAGGCAGCGTGGGCGATGCTGCTGGCCATGCTCACCGGCCGCACCGACGTGGTGTTCGGCGGCACCGTCTCGGGACGGCCGCCGGAACTGGGCGGGGTCGAGGAGATGGTCGGCCTGTTCATCAACACGCTGCCGGTGCGGGTGCGCCTGGATCCGGCGGAGAAGGTGGCCGACCTGCTCGCTCGCGTGCAGTCCGAGCAGGCGCGGCTGATGGACCATCAGCACGTGGGACTGGCAGCCATCCACCAGGCGGTCGGGTTGGCCGAATTGTTCGACACGCTCACCGTGTTCGAGTCCTACCCGATCGATCGCGAAGCGCTCTCGCAGGCGCTGGACATCGCGGGCATGCGGGTGCTCGATGTGGAAGGCACCGACGCGACGCCGTATCCGCTGAATCTCATGGTGATCCCGCTGCGCGGCGACGATGGCCGCGACACCCTGCGGATCACGCTGAAGTACATGGCCGACCAGCTTCCGGAGCAGGCGGCGCGGCCGCTGCTGGACCGCTTCGTCCGGCTGCTGACCCAGCTCGCGGACAACCCGCGCGCGCTGGTGTCCCAGCTGCAGTACTGCGACGACGCCGAGCGCGCCGCGCTGGTGCCGGTGCGGGGCCCGGAGTCGGTGCCGCAGGCCACGCTGCCCGAACTGCTCACCGCGGGCGCGCGGATCGATCCGGACGCCATCGCGATCACCGCGGGCGCGCTCACCATGACCTACCGCGAACTCGACGCCTGGTCCAACCGCTACGCCCGGGTGCTGCTGCGCCGCGGCGTCGGGCGCGAGGTGTTCGTCGTGCTGGCGCTCACCCGCTCCCTGGAATCGGTGGTCGCGGTGTGGGCGCTGGCCAAGACCGGAGCGGCGTTCGCCCCGCTGGACCCGAACTACCCGGTGGAGCGCATCGAGCACATGCTCAGCGATTCGAAGGCTCCGATCGGCGTGACGGTCACCGCGACCGGCGAGACGCTGCCCGGCACGATCGACTGGCTGCTGCTCGACGACCTCAACACCATCCGCCGGGTGATGACCGTGTCCGAGGCGCCGATCACCGACGAGGAGCGCGGCGGCCCGATCGACCTGGATCAGACGGCGTACCTGATCTACACCTCCGGCTCGACGGGCAAGCCGAAGGCCGTGCTGCTCAGTCACCGCGGCATCGCGAATCTCGTGACCGCGCAACGGGAGACGCTCGGGCTCGACCACACCGCCAGCGCGCTCCAGGTGGCCTCGCCGAGCTTCGACGCCTCGGTGTTCGAGCTGCTCACCGCGCACGGCGCGGGCGGCAGACTGGTGGTGTCACCACCGGACGTCTACGGCGGGACGGAACTGGAAACGCTGCTGCGCACCCAGCGCGTCACCCACGCGGTGATCACGCCGTCGGCGCTGGCCACCATGGAACCCGCCGGACTGGAACACCTGCGCGTGCTCGCGGTCGCGGGCGAGGCGGCCACACCCGAGCTGATCGAGCGGTGGGCGCCGGGCAGGCGCATGGTGAATCTGTACGGCCCCACCGAGTTCAGCATCTGGGCCACCGGGCCGGGCGAGCTCGTCGCCGGCGAGCCGATCACGATCGGCGGACCGATCCGGGGCGCGGCCACCGTGGTGCTGGACGCCTGGCTGCGTCCGGTCCCGGTGGGGGTGCCCGGCGAGCTGTACCTGGCGGGTCCCGCCCTCGCGCGTGGCTACTTCAACCGGTACGAGATGACCGCGAGCAGGTTCGTCGCCGACCCCTTCGGCGAGCCCGGCGGGCGGATGTACCGTACCGGCGACATGGTGCGCTGGGTCGACAACGGCGACGGGTACGAACTGGAGTATCTGGGCCGCAGCGACTTCCAGGTCAAGATCCGCGGCCTGCGCATCGAGCTGGGCGAGATCGACGCGGTGCTCTCCCGCGACGACGAGGTCGAGTACGCGGTGACCATCGGGCGCGCCGGCCCGGCAGGCGCCACCGTGCTGGTCTCCTACGTGCTGCCCGCCGAGGGCGTGCGGCTGGACGTCGAGCGGCTGCGCGCGCAGGTGGCCGCCGAGCTGCCCGGGTACATGGTGCCCGGCTACCTCGTCGTACTGGACACCATTCCGCTCACGCCGGTCGGCAAGCTGGATCGCAAAGCCCTTCCGGTGCCGGACTTCTCGGAGGACCATCGGCCTTACCTCGCGCCGAGCACGCCGGTCGAGGAGGCGGTGGCCGCCGTGTTCGGCGAGGTGCTCGACCGCGAGCGCGTCGGCGTCGACCAGTCGTTCTTCGAACTCGGCGGCAATTCGCTGAGCGCGACGAAGGTGGTGGCGCGGGTGAACGCGGCGCTGGGATCACGGATCGCGCTGCGCGATCTGTTCGACGCGCCGACCGTCGCCCAGTTGTCCGCCCGGGTGGTGCCCGCCACCGGCGCGGAGCCAGGCCGGTTCGCCCTCGCGCCGCGGTTCCGGCCGGATCGCGTGCCGTTGTCGCCCGCGCAGCAGCGCATGTGGGTGCTCAACCGGATGGATCCGGCTTCGCCCGCCTACAACATCGCGGTGGCACTGCGGCTCACCGGCGACCTGGACGTCGAGGCGCTGCGCGCGGCGCTCGTCGACGTGGTCGACCGGCACGAGAGCCTGCGCACGCTCTATCCCGCGGACGCGGAGGGGCCGCGTCAGGTGGTGGTGGACGCGGACGTGGCCGTGCCCGCGATGCCGGTGACCGACACCGAGGACGGCGCCCCGCTGCGCGAGCGGATCACCGAGCTGGCGGGAACCGGATTCGACCTCGCCGCTCAGCCGCCGCTGCGGGTGGGCCTGTTCCGCCTGCACGGCGGCGCCGAGCCCGCACCGACCGCGGCACCGGTGTCGTCGGCTCCGTCCACCGGCGCCGCGCCGGTCGCGTCCGGGCCCGTCGCCGGGACCGCGCCGGTCGCGTCCGGCTACACCGCGGGCCCGGAGGCGATCGCGGCCGCCACGCCGCCGGTACACGTCGTCGTGCTGGTGGTGCACCACATCAGCGCGGACGGCGCGTCGATGGCGCCGCTGGCCGCCGACCTGGTCGCGGCCTACTCCGAGCGGGCCCTCGGCGGACACGCCGCCCGCGTCCCGCTGCCGGTGCAGTACGCCGACTTCGCGCTCTGGCATCGCGAGGTGCTGGGCGACGAGGCGGACCCGCAATCGCTGGCGGCGCGCCAGATCGGCTTCTGGCGCGAGACCCTCGCCGGCGCGCCCGATGTGCTGGAACTGCCTGCCGACCGGCCGCGCCCGGCGGTGCAGACCATGCACAGCGCCGACTTCGGCTTCACGGTCGACGCCGAGACGCATCGAGCGCTGGTGGAATTCGCGGCCGCGCACGGCGTCAGCCCGTTCATGGTCGTGCACGCCGCGCTCGCGGTGCTACTCGCACGCTTGGCCACCACCGACGACGTACTGATCGGCACGCCGGTCGCCGGACGCGGCGAGGAAGCGCTCGACCAGCTCGTCGGCATGTTCGTCAACACTTTGGCGCTGCGCACGCCGGTCGATCCGGGCGCGGGCTTCGCGGCGTTCCTGGACACCGTGCGGTCCGCCGACCTGGACGCGTTCGCCCACGCGGACGTGCCGTTCGAGCGATTGATCCAGGTGCTGGATCCGGCTCGCTCGACCGCCCACCACCCGCTGTTCCAGGTCTCGCTGTCGTTGCAGAACTTCGTCGAACCGGTGCTGGAACTGCCCGGCCTGCGGTTCGAGGTGGAGGACTTCGAGCGCGACGCGTCCCAGTTCGACCTGACCCTGGATCTGCGCGAACGCTTCGCCGACAGTGGTCCGGCGGGCATCGACGCGGTGCTGACCTACGCCACGGACCTGTTCGACGAGGCGACGATGGCCGCGTTCGCCACCCGCTGGCGGCGCGTGCTCACCACGGCGCTGACCCGGCCCGAGATCCGCATCGCCGACATCGACATCCTCGGCGACGCCGAACGCGCCACGCTGGTGCCGGTGCGCGGTCCCGCGCCCGCCGCGACCACGACGCTGCCGGAACTGCTGGCCGACACCGCGCGGCGGTATCCGGATCGCGTCGCCCTCTTGGTCGGCGGGCACATCACCACCTACGCCGAGATCGATGCGCACGCCAATCGCCTGGCCCGTGTCCTGCTCGAGTCCGGCGGCGGGCCGGAAACCGTTGTCGCGCTGGGCCTGCCACGCTCAGCGGAACTGCTCACCGGGATGTGGGCCGCGGCGAAGGCGGGCGCGGCGTTCCTGCCGGTGGATCCGAAGCATCCGGTCGAGCGCATCGACCATATGCTCACCGACTCCGGAGCGACCCTCGGCTTGACCCTCGCGGCGTTGCGGCCCATGCTCCCCGACAGCACGAACTGGCTGGTGCTCGACGACCTCGACCTGGTCGAGCGGTGGAGCGCCGCGAGCGACCGCCCCGTGCGCGAGCGCGAACTGCCCCGACCCGTCCGGCCGGACAACGCGGCCTGGATGATCTACACCTCCGGTTCCACCGGCACACCGAAGGGCGTCTCGGTCTCCCATCGCGGCATCGCCGATCTCGTCGCAGCGCAACGGGACTCGCTCGGCCTGGACGAGCACTCCCGGGTGCTGCAGGTGGCCTCGCCGAGTTTCGACGCGTCGGTGTTCGAGGCGATCATGGCCTTCGGTTCCGGTGGCGCGTCGGTGGTGGCGCCGCCGGAGGTGTTCGGCGGCAGCGCGCTGGCCGAGCTGATCGACACCGAGCAGGTCACCCACATGGTGATCACGCCCTCCGCGCTGGCGACCCTCGATCCCGCCGAGGTGACCAGCGTCCGGGTGCTCGCGGTGGCGGGCGAGGCGGTCGGCGCCGAGCTGGTCGAGCGCTGGGCCACCGGGCGCACCATGGTCAACCTGTACGGGCCCACCGAATCGACCATCTGGGCGACGGGTTCCGCGCCGCTGGAGCCGGGCGCCCCGGTGTCCATCGGCACACCGGTGCAGGGCGCGCAAGTGCTGGTCCTCGACGACCGGCTGCGCCCGGTCCCGTTCGGCGTGGCGGGCGAGCTGTATCTCGCCGGACCGGCGCTGGCGCGCGGTTACCACGCGCGGTCGACCCTCACCGCCGCCCGGTTCGTCGCAGGCCCGTTCGGCGCGCCGGGTGAGCGGATGTACCGCACCGGTGATCTGGTGCGCTGGATCCGCGGCGAGGCGGGGCCGGAACTGGAGTATCTCGGCCGCACCGACTTCCAGGTCAAAGTGCGCGGACAGCGGATCGAGCTCGGCGAGATCGACGCGGTGCTCGGCCGCGCCGACGGCGTGGACTTCGCGGTGACGCTCGGCGTGCCCGGCCCCACGGGGGCGACCGCGCTGGCCGCCTACCTGGTGCGCACGCCCGGGTTCGAGCTCGACGTCGCGAAGGTGCGCGCCTTCGCCGCCGACATCCTGCCCGGCTACATGGTGCCCGCCGCGTTCGTCGTGCTGGACGAGATCCCGCTCAACGCGGTCGGCAAGCTGGACCGCAAGGCGCTGCCCGCGCCGGAGTTCGTCGCCGACCGCACCGAATACCGCGCGCCGGTCACGCCGACCGAGCAGCAACTCGCCACCATCTTCGGCGAGTTGCTGGGCGTGCCGCGGGTGGGCGCCGACGATTCCTTCTTCGCGCTCGGCGGCGACAGCATCCTGGCGATCCAGCTGGTCTCGCGCGCCAAACAACAGGGCATCACCTGCACCCCGTTGCAAGTGTTCGAGCACCGCACGGTGGCGGCGCTGGCCGCGGCCGCCGACGCCGCGGGGACCGTGCCGACGTTGGACGAGTTGCCCGGCGGCGGCGTCGGTGAGCTGCCGCTCACGCCGATCGTGCACTACATGCTGCACCGCGGCGGGAACTACGACCGCTTCGCCCAGACCGCGGTGCTGGAACTGCCGGTCGGCATCGAGCGCGCGCAGATCGTCGCGGTGCTCTCCGCCGCGATGGACCGGCACGACATGCTGCGCGCCCGGCTGATGACCGACGGCGACGGCCCGCGTCTGCTGGTCGGCCCGCCCGGCTCCGTGGACGTGGACGCGCTGGTGCACCGCGTCGAATGCACCGCCGTCGATCCGATCGATCTGCACGAGTTCGCCATGACCGAACTGGACGCCGCGGCCGACCGGCTCGATCCGGCCGAGGGCACGGTGCTGCAATTCATCTGGCTGGAGCCGGTGGGCGACGCCGGCGCGCGCACCCGACCGGGCCGGCTGATCGTGCTGGCGCACCATCTGGTGATCGACGGGGTGTCGTGGCGGATTCTCGTGCCGGATCTGGTGGCCGCGTGGGCGCAGGTGTCGGCGGGCACCACGCCCGTGCTCGCGGAGACCGGAACGTCGATGCGGCGGTGGGCACACGCGCTGGCCGACGAGGCGCGCTCCGAACACCGCGTCGCCGAACTGGCGTACTGGCACGATGTGCTCGCCGCCCCCGATCCGGTGATCGGCGGCCGGGAACTCGACCCCGCCGTCGACCGGACCGGCACGCTGCGCATGATCGAACGGGACGTCCCCGCTGAGGTCACCACCGCGCTGCTGACCACCCTGCCCGGCTTGTTCCACGGCAGCGTCAACGACGCGCTGCTGGCCACCTTGGCGCTGGCGCTGGTGCGGTGGCGCGGCAGCGACCCATCGGCGCTGGTGCGGCTGGAAGGTCACGGCCGCCAGGAGGAAGTGGTGCCCGGCGCCGATCTCTCCCGCACCATCGGCTGGTTCACCAGCCTCTACCCGGTGCGCTTGGACCTGGCCGGAATCGACGTCGACGAGGCGCTGGCCGGTGGGCCCGCGCTGGGTAAGGCGATCCGCGCCGTCAAGCACCAGCTGCTCGCGGTGCCGGACAAGGGCATCGGCTTCGGCTTGCTGCGCTATCTCAACGCCGAGACCGCGCGGCAGTTGCCGGAACGGCTGCCGGGGCGAGTCGGTTTCAACTACCTGGGCCGCTACTCCACCGGCGACATCCCAGCCGGGCTGGAGGGCTTGGGCTGGCTGCCGACCGACGAACTGGGCGACGTGCACGTCGCCGAAGACCCGGGCGTGCCGCTCCAATCGGCGATCGACGTGAACGCCGTCGTGATCGGCGACCAGTTGCGGGCGAGCTTCGGCTTCCCGTCCACCCTGCTCGACGAGGCCGAAGTCACCGAGCTGGCCGAGCTGTGGATCGAAACGCTGCACGCCGCGGCTCGGTTCGCCGCGACCCCGGCCGCGCGCACCGCCGCCGAGGAGGAAGCGGCGGCCACGGCGGCGCCGGCCGTTCCGGCGGCGGGCGGGCTCGGATTGGACGTGGTGCTGCCGATCCGGCTCGGCGGCGACGAACCCGCGCTGTTCTGCATCCACCCGTCGTCCGGAATGTCGTGGACCTACCTGGGACTCGCCGACGCGCTCGCGCCCGGCCGCCCGATCTACGGGCTGCAAGCGCCCGACCTCGGCGGCCACGAACCGCCCGCCGGCTCCATCGAGGAGTTCGCCGAACGCTACGTGCGCGAGATCCGGACCCTGCAACCCGAGGGGCCCTACCACCTGCTCGGCTGGTCGTTCGGCGGTCTGATCGCCCACGCGGCGGCCGCGCGGCTGAAAGCCGAGGGCGCGGAGGTGGGCGTGGTCGCGCTGCTGGACGCCGACACCGCCGACATCGACGGCGACAGCATCGAACGGCTCACCGCGGGGTCGTTCGTGAACGCCTTCGGCGCGGTCTTCGGCATCCACGACGTGCCCGCGGACGCGACCGCGGAGCAGGCGGCGGATCTGATCCGCGAACGGCTCGGCGGGGTCTCGCTGATCGACGCCGCCACGCTGGAGCGGATGGCCGGGTCGTACAACGCCGCCGCGCGAACCAGGACCGGTTACCGCCGTCCGGTGTTCGACGGCGACATCGTGTACTTCAGCGCGGTCATCGACACTTCCGACATCTTCGGTCCCGCTGGGTGGGGGCCGTATGTGACCGGCGAGATCATCAATCACGACATCGAGGCAACCCACGACGAACTGACAGCGCCGCACGTGCTGCCGGTCATCGCGCGCGTGCTCGATGCACATCTGGGAGGCCGAGGATGAATTCCGACCAAGGAGTCGTCGTCGAAGGGATCGAGAAATCCTTCGGCGTGGTGAAAGCGTTGCGCGGAGTCGATTTCGCGGCGGAGCCGGGCGAGGTGCTCGGCATCCTCGGACCGAACGGCGCGGGCAAGACCACGACGGTGAACGTCCTGTCGACGCTGATCCGGCCGGACCGCGGCCGCGCCACCGTCGCCGGGCACGACGTGGTGGCCGAACCCGCGGCGGTGCGCCGCAGCATCATGCTGACCGGGCAGTACGCCGCGCTGGACGACATGCTCAGCGGCTACGAGAACCTCGTGATGTTCGGCAGGCTCATGGGCTTGCGCAAGCGCGCCGCCCGCGCCCGCGCGGACGAACTGCTGGCCGAGTTCGATCTCGAGCGCGCGGCGGCCCGCAAGGTCGGTACCTACTCCGGCGGCATGCGCAGGCGGATCGACATCGCCTGCGGCCTGGTCGTCCGGCCCGATGTGGTGTTCCTGGACGAGCCGACCACCGGGCTGGATCCGCGCAGCAGGCAAGGGGTGTGGGATCTGGTCTCCGGCTTCAAGAAGGCGGGCATCACCACCCTGCTCACCACCCAGTACCTGGAGGAGGCCGACGCGCTCAGCGACCGGATCATCGTCATCGATCACGGCAAGGTGATCGCCGAGGGCACCGCCGACGAACTGAAGGCGCGCACCGGCGGCAGCTACTGCGAGGTGGTGCCGCTGAACCTGAAGGACCTGCCCGCCATCGCCGCTGCCCTGGGTTCCCTGCTGCCGCGAGAGAACCGCGACGCGCTCGGCCCGGATTCCGACCGGATCGCCATACCCGCCCCGGACGGCTCGAAGACACTGCTGGAAGCGCTGCGCCGGCTGGACAGCGCGGGCGTCGACCTCGTGGACGTCGCGCTGCGCCGCCCCTCGCTCGACGACGTATTCCTCCAGCTCACCGGACATCTGGCGACCACGGAGGACTTCTCGCGGCCGGAGGTGGTCTCGTGACGGCGACGGCGACCTGGCTGAGCCGGACCCGGGCGGCGCCGCTGCGGCCGCAACAGTGGTGGGTGCTGACCACCCGGTTGATCGTGCCGTCGGTGCAGAGCGGCGAAGTGCTCACCTCGGTGCTGGCACCCGCGACCTTCACCGCCAGTTTCTACATCCCGCTGAAGACGATCATGACCGTCATCGGCACCGGGTTCAGCAGCTACGCGCAGTACATGATGCCCCTGGTCGTGCTGCAGGCCGCCGCGTTCACCGCCGTCTCGGCCGCCTTCCGCGCCGCCACCGACTCCGTCGCCGGGCTCAACCGGCGCTTCGGCTCGATGCCGATCGGCCCGCTGGTGCCGGTGACGGCGCGCCTGTCCGGCAGCGTCTTCCGCTTGGTCATCGGGTTGATCACCGCGTTGATCTGCGGTCACGTCATCGGATTCCGCTTCTACCTCGGCACCGCGGAGACGATCGGTTTCGTGTTGTTCTCGCTGCTCATCGGGCTCGCGCTGATCTGGGGCGGGGACGTCATCGGCACCGTGTCGCGCAATCCCGAGGCCACTGCGCAGGCGCTGGTGCTGCCACCGTTGATCTTCGGCATGCTGTCCACCGGGATCGCGCCTGCCGACCAGTTCCCGGCCTGGGTGCAGCCGTTCGTGCGCAACCAGCCGGTGTCCCAGTGGGCGATCGCCTTGCGCGCGTTCGCCGGTGACAGCGGACCGAACGCGGGTCAGTTGAGTCTGTCGCTGCTGGGGCCGCCGGTGGCGTGGGCGCTCGGCATCCTGGTCGTCTGCGTGCCGCTGTCGATCCGGCTCAGCTCGAGGAGGGCATGATGGCACTGCTGGCGGATCGCGGACACGAATCATGGACCGGCTCGGAAGTGTCGGTGTCGGCGCTGGTGGCGCACACGCTGATCCAGACCCAGCGCCTGCTGCTGCGCTGGGCGCGCAATCCGGTCACCCTGCTGGAGACGCTGATCATCCCCTGCCTGCTGCTGATCATGCTGAACACCGTGATCGGCGGCCAGATCCAGAAGTTCACCGGCGAGAGCGCGCTGTACGGGTCGGTGCCCATGGTCGCCCTGGTGGGCGCACTGTCCGGCGCGGTGGCGGGGGGCGTGCTGCTCGGCCGCGAACGCGACGCGGGTCTGCTCGCCCGCTTCTGGGTGCTGCCCGTGCACCGCGCTTCCGGTCTGGCGTCGCGGGTGCTCGCCGAGGGCTGCCGCATCTTCGTCTGCACCCTCGCGGTCATCCTGGTGGGCTCCGTACTGGGTTTCCGGTTCCACCAAGGCGTCGCGGCGGCGATCGCCTTCCTGTTCCTGCCGGTCCTGTTCGGCCTCGCCTTCGCCACCATCGTCACCTCCGTCGCCGTGTTCACCGCGAAATCGACGCTGGTCGAGGGCATCACCATCGTCACATCACTGATGATGTTCTTCAGTACCGGCTTCGTCCCGCTGGTGGCCTTCCCGAAGTGGATCCAGCCGGTGGTCCACAACCAGCCCATGTCGGTGGGGGTCGACGCGATGCGCGCGCTCGCCTTCGGCGGACCGCTCGCGCGGCCGCTCACGCTGACCGTCGTGTGGTCGCTCGGCGCGATCGCGCTCTTCGCGGTGCCCGCGACCATCGGCTATCGCCGGGCCAGCAGGCGCTGAGCCCCGGTCACAGCGAATGGGCGCGCGCCCGCCGAGGCGGCACCTCCGGCGGATCATTCTCGGGCCGCCGGTGACTTGCGGCACTACCGGCGATCCGGCACGGCGGGGAAACGACGGATCGGCGAGCCCGGCAACGCTTTCCCCGCCGCGCGGCCGGGGTCGTCCGCGCCTGTGTGTCGCGGTGCCGGTACGTCGGACGCGGTTCGTCGGACCTCATCTGGCAAACATCCGGCGAGCAACACCGCCCGCCGGTGCCGATGTAGTCCCGCAAGAGCGTGTGCCGCACAATAGGGGGCCGTGCGCAGCGTGTCCCGGCGTTCTTTCACCCAGCGGACGCGCGTCGCGGCGACACAAGGTGTTGTGCTAACCGGACATGTCAGCCACTAGGAGTAGTGTCCCCTGGGTAGACATTCCGTGACGGCAGCGTGCTCGGGAAAGGCGTGGAGGCAGGATGAAACTGATCGATCGGGTGTCGGCCATCAACTGGAATCGGGTGCCCGACGAAAAGGACGCCGAGGTCTGGGACCGGCTGACCGGCAACTTCTGGCTGCCGGAGAAGGTCCCGGTCTCCAACGACATCCCGTCGTGGAACACCCTGACCGCCGACGAGAAGCAACTGACCATGCGGGTCTTCACCGGCCTGACCCTGCTCGACACCATCCAGGGCACGGTCGGCGCGGTGAGCCTGATCCCGGACGCGCTCACCCCGCACGAAGAGGCGGTGCTGACCAACATCGCGTTCATGGAGTCGGTGCACGCCAAGAGCTACAGCTCGATCTTCTCGACGCTGTGTTCCACCCGCGAGATCGACGAGGCGTTCCGCTGGTCGGAGGAGAACCGCAACCTCCAGCGCAAGGCCGAGATCGTGCTGGAGTACTACAAGGGCGACGACCCGCTCAAGCGCAAGGTCGCCTCCACGCTGCTGGAGAGCTTCCTGTTCTATTCCGGCTTCTACCTGCCGATGCACTGGTCGTCGCGGGCCAAGCTCACCAACACCGCCGACATGATCCGGCTGATCATCCGCGACGAGGCGGTCCACGGCTACTACATCGGCTACAAGTACCAGAAGGGCTTGGAGCTGGTCACGCAGGCCGAGCGCGACGAACTCAAGAACTACACCTTCGAGTTGCTGTTCGAGCTCTACGACAACGAGGTCGACTACACCCAGGACCTCTACGACGAGGTCGGCCTCACCGAGGACGTGAAGAAGTTCCTGCGCTACAACGCCAACAAGGCGTTGATGAACCTCGGCTACGAGGGCCTGTTCCCGAAGGACGAGACCGAGGTGAACCCCGCGATCCTCTCGGCGTTGTCCCCCAACGCCGACGAGAACCACGACTTCTTCTCCGGTTCGGGTTCGAGTTACGTCATCGGCAAGGCTGTGAACACCGAGGACGAAGACTGGGAGTTCTGAGCCGTCGGTTGGGGTGAAGCGCACCGGGGCCCGGCAGCCATGCCGGGCCCCGGCCTTGTCTTCGTTTGCCGACCCGGCGTGAAAGACTCTGTGCTGTGGAGCGTTTCACTCCGACGAGGAGGCTTTCGATGTACTGACGGCCGGCTCTGATCGCTGCGGTGCTCTTGACCGCCGCCGCGTGTCAGGACGACAGTCCGGCAGCGGTTTCGCAGACCGGTGACGGATCGTTCTGGGTCCACTGTGGCGCAGACCGACAACCAGCGTCTGGAAGTGCTGCGCCGGATGCGTGCGATGGACACTTGCGCGCCGCTGCCGCGAGCTCGAGTGGCCGTCCACGGGCATCGAGGACGCCCTCAGATACCGAGGACCAGTTTCGCCGTCGTGAAGTAGATGATCAGCCCGGTGGCGTCGACCAGGGTGGTGACCATCGGGGCGGAGACGACCGCGGGGTCGATGCGCAGTTTCTTGGCCAGCAGAGGCATGGTGCCCCCGATGGTGGCAGCCCAGCCGCAGATCAGCACCAGCGTGATGCCCACGACCAGGGCGATGCGCGGGCCGACGAACAGGGCGCCGATCGCCAGGCCCACCGACGCCAGCAGCGAGCCGAGCACCAGGCCCACCCGGCATTCCCGCCAGATCACCCGCAACAGGTCCGACGCCCGCACCTCGCCGACCGCCACCGCGCGCACGCAGGCGGTGGCGGCTTGCGCGCCCGCATTGCCGCCCGCGCCGATCAGCAGCGGGATGAACAGCGCCAGGTGCGCGGCCTGCTGCAAGGTGCCTTCGAAGAAGTCGGTCACGCTCACCGTCAGCGTCGCCGCGAACAGCAACAGCAGCAGCCACAGTGCGCGGTAGCGGGCCAGCTGGAACACCCCGGCGGCCATGTAGTGGCCCTCCCAGGGCGCCGATCCCGCCTGGAGTGCGACGTCCTCGCTGTCGGCGGCCTCGATCACCTCGACCGCGTCGTCGATGGTGAGCAGTCCGACCAGCCGGTCCTCGCTGTCCACCACCGGCAGGTTGATGTCGTTGGTCTCGCGCATCAAGCGGGCGGCCTTCTCCGCGGAATCGGTGGCGCGCGCGAAGGCGGGCTCGGTGACGACCAGCTCCGACACCATCGTCTCGGGCTTGCTGAGCACCAGTTCGCGCAGTTCGACGATGCCGGTCAGCCGCCTGCCCGCATCGACCACCGGCAGCGTGTACACCGTCTCGGCGTTGCCGCCCTTGGCCCGCACCATGCCGAGCGCTTCGGCCACCGTCAGGTCGCGGGGCAGCGCCACCACCTCCGGCGTCATGAACTGACCGGCGGAGCCCTCCGGATAGCCGAGCAGGCTCGCGGTCATCCGCCGTTCCCGCGGACTGAGGCCCGCCAGCGCCTTCTTGGCGACCTTCGCGGGCGCCTCGCGCAGCATGCGGGCGCGGTCGTCGGGCGCCATGCCCTCGATCAGGTCGCGGAAGCTCTGATCGCGCAGTCCTTGCAGGATCTGCTGCTGGTCCACCGGCTCGAGTTCCTCGAAGACGGCCAGTGCCAGGTCTTTGTCCAGCAGGCGGAACGCCATCCCGGCCCGTACCGCGTCCATGCGGGCGAGCTGGTCGGCGATGACGTGCGGCGGGTGGTTGCCGAGCCAGTCCAGCGCGGCGTCCACGCGACGGGTTTCGACGATGTCCTGCAGGGATTCGGACAGCGTCGGACGTACTTCGATGATGTCGGTCTGCGACATGAGAGGACCTCAGCACATGCGTGAGTGAACGGAGAGCTCGAGAATTCACACCGCGGGCGCCGGCCCCTGCCGTCGCGACCTGATCAGGAATGCGAAGGGGCGGCGCCGCGCGGCCTTCGACTGGGAGGTTCGCTGCGCATCGCTACCCCACCTCCCTCTCGTCGTCGCCGCGGATCTCTGATATCCGCACCATTCGGATCAACATCGCACGGACACGAAAACGTCCTCGTGCAGCTTACATCGCTCCGGAGAGAATGATCACCTCACGAGGGCTCGCTGTGACCGAAGCCGCTTCTCAGCACCGGAAAGCGCGGGCCGGTGTTCCGGAATGTCGGCATCCTCCCCGTACGGCGACGACCGTGACGGCAGGCGAATCGAACCCGGCCGCTCGCACACAGTGCGATTACAGGGCCCGGCCTGGATCGGCGAGGAGCGCCGCACGATGTCGTCGCGCGAACGCGCGTGCCGTGTGACCGTCACCGAGCGGATTGATCGCACCACCAGGCCCGATGGTCATCGACCGCCGGAATACAGGTTTATACGCAGTCGGCGTCGAACTGTTGCTCCCATGCCTGGGAACCGGGAGAGTGTTTGCCAGGCAGGCGGTGAAAGTCACCGGCGTCGCCGACTCCAGCACAGCTCACGAAAGTTTCGAAGTGTCGACAGCAACAGCATTGATCCGCCGTCGCGCGGTCGACTTCATGCGCGTGCCACACGGAATCTGTTGCCGCTGAGGCAGCGCGGCCGTGGTCTGGCGACCGCACTCCGCGCGGTCGTCCACCGCCGCATCGCTCCCGCTGTGGTGTCGCCGACGCCGGGCACCGAAATGCACGGCGTCATCTCGTCTTCGAAAGAACAACCATGCCTTTCCCTCCATCCTCCCGGCGCGTCGCCCGCGCTCTCTCCGCCGCCGTCGCGGTGCTCACCGGCCTGTCCGTGCTCACCGGCTGCGGCGAGTCCGCGCCCGCCAAGACCACCGACGGCAAGACCGTGCTGCGCTATCAAGGCGCCACCGGGCAGGTGAGCCCCGTCGAATTGGCCGACGACCTCGGCTATTTCACGAAGATCAGCCTGCACTGGGAAGGCGACACCACCAGCGGCCCCGCCAATATCCAGGCGGCGGCGACCAACCAGGTCGAGTTCGGCAGCGCGTTCAACGGCGCGGTGGTCAAACTGATCGCGGGCGGGGCGAAAGTCACGTCGGTGCTCAGTTCGTATGGCGCGGACGAGGAGTCGTTCACCGGCTACTACGTCCGTGACGACTCCGGCATCACCTCGGCGCGTGATCTCATCGGCAAGAAGGTCGCGGTCAACACCCTCGGCGCGCACCACGAATTCATCACCAGGGAGTGGCTGCATCGGCAAGGCCTGACCGACGACGAGATCAAGCAGGTGCAACTGATCGTCGTGCCGCCGGCCAACACCGAGGACGCGCTGCGCAAAGGGCAGGTCGACGTCGGCGCGCTGGGCAGCGTCTTCCGGGACACCGCCCTCCGGCGCGGCGGCATCCACCCGCTCTACACCGACAAGGCCATCTTCGGCACGTTCGACTACGGCACCTACGTCTTCCGCAACGACTACATCGCCAAGAATCCCGAAGCCGTCGAGGACTTCGTGCAGGGCACGGCGCGCGCGATCCGCTGGCTTCAGGTGACGCCCCGCGACCAGGTGCGCGAGCGCTTCACCCAGATCATCGGCAAGCGCGGCCGCAACGAGAACACCGGCTTGGTGCCGTACTGGCTGAGCTCCGGGATCCCGGTGCCGGGCGGCGTGGTCGCGGAGCAGGAACTGCAGATCTGGATCGACTGGCTGGTGCGCAACGGCGAACTGCCGAACGGCAAATTCAAGGCCGCGGATCTGTTCACCAACAAGTTCAACCCCTACGCCAACGGCAGATACAAGCCGGAGGCGGGACCGACCGGAGAGGTGGTGGCCGCGAAATGACCACGGCGACCAAACTATCGCTGACCGGAGTACGCAAGCAGTTCTCGGTGCGCGGGTCACACGAGCGATTCACCGCGCTCGAGGACATCTCGCTGGAGCTGCGCGAGGGCGAGTTCCTGGTGCTGGTCGGCCCCAGCGGATCGGGCAAGTCCACGCTGCTGGACCTGCTCGGCGGGCTGAGCAAGCCCACCGCCGGGGAGATCCTGCTGGATGGCAAGCCGATCACCGGCCCCGGTCTGGATCGAGGCATCGTCTTCCAGCAGTACGCGCTGTTGCCCTGGCGAACGGCTCGCTCCAACATCGAATTCGGCTTGGAGGCCAAGGGTTTGCGCCGTAAGGCGCGCCGGGAACTCGCCGAGCACTACCTGGAACTGGTCGGGCTGTCCGGGTTCGGCGACCGCTATCCCCACGAGCTGTCCGGCGGCATGAAGCAACGCGTCGCCATCGCGCGCAGCCTCGCGTTCGATCCCGAGGTGCTGCTGATGGACGAGCCGTTCGCCGCGCTCGACGCGCAGACCAGGGAGTCTCTGCAGGACGAGCTGTTGCGCATCTGGCGGGCCACCGGCAAGACGGTGTTGTTCATCACCCACGGCATCGACGAGGCGGTGTACCTCGGCCAGCGGGTGGCGGTGCTGACCTCCCGGCCCGGCCGGATCAAGGCCATCGTCGACGTCGAGATCGACCGGGACACCGACGACGACGTCCGCTCCTCCCAGCGCTTCCGGGACTACCGCCACGAGATCTGGACGCTGCTGCACAGCGAGGTCCAGCGGGCGGCGAGCCTGGAGCTGGAGTCGTTGTCCGAGCACGCGGCCGATGCCGAATCCACCACCGAGAGGACCGCCCATGTCTAGCGCCATACAGCTCACCGAGCGGCCGGTGCGGAAAACCTCGGCCGCGTCCACCCGGCTGGTCCCGCTGCGGCGGGCCGAAGTGACGCCCTCCGCCGTGCCGCGACTCCTGCGGGCGGTGAGCCGATTCGCCTGGCGGGTCTTCAAGCCGACGGTCGTGATCGCCCTGTTCCTGCTGCTGTGGCAGCTCGCCCCCACCGTCGGGTTGGTGGACGAGGTGTTCCTGCCGCCGTTCTCGGTGGTCGCCCAGGCGTTCGCCGACCTGGTGGCGAGCGGGGAGATGTGGACGCATCTGTCCGCGAGCCTGAACCGTTCGCTGGCCGGGTATACGCTGGCGCTGGTCGCCGGTATCCCGGTGGGCATCGCGATCGCCTGGTACAAGCCGGTGGCGGATTTCCTGAACCCGATCCTCGAGCTGTTCCGCAACACCGCGGCATTGGCGTTGCTCCCGGTCTTCTTGCTCATCCTGGGTATCGGCGAGACCTCGAAGGTCGCCATCGTCGTCTACGCGAGCTTCTTCCCGATCCTGCTCAACACCATCACCGGCGTGCGCACCGTCGATCCCCTGCTGGTCAAATCGGCAGCTTCCCTGGGCTTCTCGCCGTTGCGCCTGTTCCAGAAGGTGATTTTGCCCGCAGCGCTGCCGTCCGTCTTCACCGGTCTGCGCATGGCCGCCGCCAGCTCGATCCTGGTCCTGCTGGCCGCCGAGATGTTCGGGGCCAGAGCCGGGCTCGGCTATCTGATCACGGCCGCGCAGCAGAATTTCGCGATCCCGAACATGTACGCGGGCATCCTCGCCATCTCGCTGCTCGGTCTCGCCTTCAACGGCCTGCTGGTCGCCCTCGAACGCCGCCTGTCGCGGTGGCGCGCCCCGGCGAACTCCTGAGCCATGGCAGCCCCGCGCACGGTCGACCAGGCGTTGACCAAACGGCGCGCCGTCGACTTCATGCGGGTGTGCGGCAGCGCTTGTCGCGTTACCGCATTCCCCCGCATTCCCGGTTGGCGCCGGCCCGATCCTCTAGTTCGAAATGAGTTCTACCGATGACCGCTGTCCACGAAACCCCCGTCTCGACCGCTACCGCTGACGCACTGCACGTCGCCCCCGTCGCAGGCCACATCGGCGCCGACGTCTCCGGCGTCGATCTCCGTGAGCCGCTGACCGACCAGCAGGTCGCGGCCATCACCGACGCGCTGCACACCTACAAGGTGCTGTTCTTCCGCGACCAGCACATCGATCACGCCCAGCAGATCGCCTTCTCCCGCCGCTTCGGCGCGGTCACGCCGTCACACCCCTATGACGACGACGCGCCCACGGAGTACCCGGAGATCCTCGCGGTCGACAGCCGGCTCTACGAGAAGCGGTTCGGGGTGCGCAAGCACAGTTACACCAACCAGTGGCACACCGATGTCTCCGCGCTGATCAACCCGCCCGCGGCCTCGATCCTGCGCGCCGAGATCGCCCCGGAGCGTGGCGGCGACACCGGCTGGACGAACCTCGTCGCCGCCTACGAGAACCTGCCCGAGTCGCTCAAACGATTCGTCGAAGGGCTGCGCGCCGAACACCGCTTCGGCGGCAACCGTCCCATCTGGGACTCCGACAGCGACTACGCGAAGAAGGTCGCGACCGCGCCGCTGGTCACCGAGCATCCGGTGGTCCGGGTGCACCCGGTGACCGGCGAGCGGGCCCTGTTCGTGAATCCCGGCTTCACCACCCGGATCGTCGGGCTCACCCCGCCGCAGAGCGACGCGGTGCTGCGGTTGCTGTTCGACGAAGTGACCAACCCGGCCTACACGGTGCGGTTCCGCTGGGCGAAGGGCAGCCTCGCGTTCTGGGACAACCGCGCCACCGCGCACCTCGCGCCGAGCGATCTGGACCATCTCGACGTCACCCGCGTGTTGTACCGCACCACCCTCGAGGGCGACATCCCGGTCGGCGTCGACGGTGAGCCGTCGAAGTCCATCGCCGGAGCGAAGTTCACCGGCGCGTAGGACCGGACAGGCGGAATCGGCCGGGCGTTTCGCCGACGCCCGGCCGATTTCTCGTCGTCGCCACCGCACCGATTCGCCGAGACGACAACCGCCTGGGCCGGCAACGGAAGTCACGGAGTTCAGGCGACGGAGAGTTTCACCACGGGATCGGGGCCCAGATCGGTGATGTAGACGTTGCCCGCCGGGTCGACCGCCAGACCCTGGGGATTCTTGAGGCCGGTGAACGGCAGCGGGGTCGGCGTCGACGCGCCCGCCGCCAGCATCACGACCCATTTGTTACCCCAGTCGACGACGTACACATCTCCCGACGTGTCGACCGCCAAGCCCTGTGGATCCTTGAGGCCGGTGAACGGCAACATGGTCGGCGCCGACGCGCCCGCCGCCAACAACCGCACCTGCTCGGTACCCAATTCGGTGACGTAGACGTTGCCCGCCGGGTCGACCGCCACACCATCGGGACCTTGGAGCCCCGCCAGCGGCAGCGTCGTCGCCGCCGACTCGCCCGCCGCCAACTTCAGCACCCGATCATTGCCCCGGTCGGCGACGTATACGTCTCCCGTATTGCCGACCGCCACGCCGTGGGGGTCCTTCAGGCCGGTGAACGGCAGCGGGGTCGCCGCGGCCGCGCCCGCCGCCAACTTCAGCACCCGATCGTTACTCGTGTCGCTGACGTAGACGTTGCCCGCGGCGTCGACCGCCACATCCTGGGGGTTCTTCAAACCGGTGAACGGCAGCGGGCTCGCCGCCGCACCCGCCGCCGACTTCAGCACCCGATCGCTGCCCATGTCGGTGACATAGACGTTGCCCGCGGCGTCGACCGCCACACCGGTGGGCAGGCTGACCCCGGGGAACGGCAGCGAAGTCTGTGACGAATAGCCCGGGGCGACAGCTGTGGGCGAGGAGCCACCGCCGCCTGATTCCCGTCGGACACCGAGGACGACAGCTACGACGGCCACCACCACCGCCGCCGCGACCGCGGCGGCGACCAGCACGGCCGTCTTGCGCGACGATTCGATTCGCCGACCAGGGGGCGCGGCCACGCCCCCGGTGATGCCGGCCGGGGAATCACCCACCGCGGCGCAGGCCGCCACGGCCAGCTCACGCACGGTCTGGTACCGATCGTCGGGATTTTTGGCCATTCCCTTCGCGATCACCGCGTCCAACTCAGCCGGCACCTCGGGTGTAGTGGTGCTGGGACGCGGCGGCGGAGTGTGCAGATGATGGGCGATCACACCCTGCATCCCGAATTCGCTCGCGAACGGCGGCCGACCGGTCAGGCACTCGTACAGCACGCACGTCAACGCGTACACGTCCACACGGGCATCGGCCCTGACCTCCGCCCCGACCTCCTCCGGCGCCATGTACGCGACGGTGCCGATGGTCTCGCCGGTCGCGGTCAGCGTCCGGTCGTCGGCGGCGTGGGCGATCCCGAAGTCGATCAGGGAGGCGAACTCGTCGGCCCCCAGCAAGATGTTGGAGGGTTTGACATCGCGGTGGACCAGCCCGGCGTCATGGGCCGCCTGCAGCGCGCCGGCCACCTGGGCGATGATGGCCACCGCCCGCCGCGGCGACAAGGCCCCTTCGCGGGTGATCACCGTGCGCAGGTCGGTGCCCTCGATCAAGCGCATATTCAGATAGAGCCGACCATCGATGTCGCCGAAGTCGTGGATGGGGATCACATGGGGCTCGGTCAACTGCGCCACCGCCCGGCACTCCCGGCGGAATCGCTCCCGCAGCTGCTCGTCATCGGCGAAGCGCTCGGGCAACACCTTGAGCGCCACCACCCGGTTGGTCAGCGAATCGTGCGCCCGCCACACCTGACCCATACCGCCCTGACCCAGCAGCGACAGCAGACGATAGCGTCCGAACGCCTCCGCGGACCTCTGAGTGGCGTCTCCGTCTCCCGCTACCGTTTCATCCATTGTGCCGTCCCGTGACCACCCCGACTGGCAAACGGTGTCCTCGCTTGCATTCCGATCCGCGCCTGAGCGTCAGCCGCACACTCGTGCGAACATCCAGGACCGGACACGCGAGCGTCGGCGCTGCTGTCGGCGTGCGGATTTCCCAACCATGCTCATGCCGGCAAGTAAGCGGCCGGGCACTGTCGCGTCGCTGGCGCGAGTACGCTAACCGCGCCTCAGAAAATCGCCAGCAACCTGTGCGAATTCAGTGTACCTCTACGTCTACGACCAACTCCGTGAAACCGGCCGTCCAGCAACCGTCGGAGTCCGGGCCATCCGCCATCGAACCGATCACGCCGAGCTGCGTCGGTCATGCCAGTGCTGCGCAGGGTGCGGGTGGCGAAATCCCGGCTCCATGACGGACTACGAACGGAGCGGCGGCATGGTCTCCAGCATGGCGCGCTCCACGTCATTCCAGCTCGGGACGTGGCGCACCCAGTCGGGAATCGGCTCGGACTGCGCGCCGAACAGGAACCGGTGCGGCACCAGATCACGTAGTACGCGGTGTACGTCGAGGCGATCATCGATCATGTGCGTGATGCCGAGTTCGGCGCAGTGCACCGCCTTGTCCGCCCGCGCACGGCAGAAGCGCACATTGTCGCGGGCGATCCCGGTCCGGTCGTAGAAGTCGTGGTGGTCGAGCCACTGGCGAGTGCGCTCCTCGATCCGGGGACCGCACTTCGAGATGATCCACGCGCGGCCCTCGAAGCGCCGGACCAGGCGGGGCAATACGTCGAACGCGCCCGCGCTGGGCGGCGTGCGCAGGGCCTGCTCGAGCCCGCCGGAGAGGAACACCGTGTCCTCGTCGCCGGGCGCAAGGGCGGCCCCTTGGACGACTCGGCCGAAATCGATGCCGAGTCGAGGCTGCCTGCGTCTATTCGAATGTCTTGCTTCTTCGTTCATACGATTTCCAGCGTGCGGCATTCACCCCCGCTGTCGCCAGTGCATTTTCTCGATGCGCTGCTCAGCGTTGCCGCTCGTCGTGCGCCGCGCGATTGGCGTCGATCTCGGGATTGTGCTCGATGGCCCATTCGGCCAGGGCGACCGCGTGGGGGATCAAGGTGGTGGCGAGTGCACTGAGCTCGTATTCCACGCGGGGCGGGACCTCGGCATGGACGGTGCGGATGACGAGGCCGTCACGCTCGAGTTTGCGCAGGGTAAGCGAGAGCATGCGCTGCGAGATGCCGTGGATGCGCTGCTGCAACTCGGTGAATCTCAATCGCCGGGTATACAGCATCGCGATGATCGTCAAAGCCCATTTGTCGCCGATGCGCTCGAGTAGCGCACGAATAGCCCGGCCCTGGTCGCCTTTTATCGCGCAGACTTTCTGGTGGTCGGACAAGGCACCTCGCTGAGAGCAACGCACACGGATGTGACTTTTGTGAGCCTTCCGATTCTGGTTCACAATGACGCCGCTGACCAGTGTTACCGAGGGAGTGTGCCGAATGACCGTGGCGTATTGGATCGTTGCCGCCGCTTTGGCGGTGTTCTACCTGTACGCGGGTGGGATCAAGGTGGTGCGGTCGCCGGATCGGCTGCGGCCGATGATGGGCTGGATCGATGCGGTGCCGCTCGGCTTCGTGCGCCTCGTCGGCGTGCTCGAGGTGCTCGGCGCGATCGGACTCGTCTTGCCGCCACTCACCGGCATCGCGGCGGGGCTGTCGGTCGCGGCAGCCGCCGGGCTCGCACTGATCCAGGTGGGCGGGCTCACGTTGCACCTCAGCCGGGGCGAACGCGAGGTGATCGGATTGAACCTTCTGCTGCTCGTTCTCGCCGTCGTGGCGACTTGGCTGGCAACGATCCGGTGGTAGCGCCGATAGGGTCCCGCCGCACGCGGGCCGGAATTCGGTGCGCGGAGCGCCGAACGGTTGCCAGACCGCGGTGGACTGGTAACAGTGAGGTACGGAAGCCGCGGCGCTCGCCACGGCGGTTCGGGTACACACGAAGGAGATATTCGTGCGCTTCGGCATCTTCATTCCGCAGGGCTGGCGGCTCGATCTGGTTGGCATCGACCCGGCGGACCAATGGGGGGTGATGCGAGAGCTCGCCCAGCGCGCCGACGCGAATCCGGCGTGGGAATCGCTGTGGGTGTACGACCACTTCCACACCG
This sequence comes from Nocardia sp. NPDC004573, assembly GCF_053602135.1. NCBI lineage: Bacteria > Bacillati > Actinomycetota > Actinomycetes > Mycobacteriales > Nocardiaceae > Nocardia > Nocardia sp. NPDC004573. The sequence continues at coordinate 140,867 of NZ_JBSGDA010000016.1, read as the reverse complement.
TCCCGGTCCCCACCGAGGAGGCGACGCACGAAGCCTGGACGCTGATGTCGGCGTTCGCCGCGACCACCGCGCGCATCCGCCTCGGTCAGATGTGTACCGCGATCAGCTACCGCAACCCGGCCTACCTCGCGAAGGTGGCCGCGACGGTCGACCTGATCTCCGGCGGGCGCGTCGAGATGGGCATCGGCGGTGGCTGGTACGAACATGAGTGGCGCGCCTACGGCTACGGCTTCCCGTCCGCGGGCGAACGGCTCGGCCGCCTCGACGAGGGTGTGCGGATCTTCCGGCAGGCGTGGACCAGCGGTTCGGCCACCCTCGACGGCAAGTACTACCAGGCCGACGGCGCGATCGTGCGGCCACTTCCGCTGCAGGAGAACGGAATCCCGCTCTGGATCGCGGGCGGCGGTGAGAAGAAGACGCTGCGCATCGCCGCGAAGTACGCGCAATACACCAACTTCAGCGGCAATCCCGAAGAGTTCACCCACAAGTCCGAGGTGCTGCGCGCCCACTGCGCAGACGTCGGCACCGACTTCGACGCGATCGTCCGCAGCTCCAACTTCAACGTCGTCATCGGCTCGACCCAGGCCGAGGTCGACGAGCGCCTCGCGGCGCTGAAAGCCCGCCTGACGCCGGTGATAGGCGCCGACGCGACCGAGTCCTACTTCGCCCAGCTCTACAACAGCGGCGCCGCCACCGGCACCCCCGAGCAGATCGTCGCGAACCTGCGCCGAGTCGGCGACCTCGGCCTCGGCTATGCCATCTTCAACTTCCCCGAATCCGCCTACGACACCTCGGGGATCGAACTCTTCGAGCGCGAGGTGCTTCCGGCCCTGAGCTGATCACCTGATCACCCGAGCTTGCGGCCGACCGCGCTCCAGCAGTTCACTTGCGCGTCGAGCCAGGACGGAGAATCGTCCTGCGGGCGCCATCGGTTGGTGACGACGATGCCCGGGTCCAGCAGGTCCAATCCGGTGAAGAAGCGCGCGAATTCGTCTCGCGTGCGGGTCTGGGCGTAGACCCCGCTCTGCCGATACACGTTCAGCGCCTCGGTGATCATCTCCGGCTCGAGGTCGGCGGTGATATGCGAGACCGCGAGGAACGAACCCGGCGCGAGGGCATCCAGCAACGTCTCTACGATGCCGTAGGGGTCCTGGTCGTCGGACAGGAAATGCAGCACGGCGACCAGACTCAGCGCTACCGGACGTTTCAGGTCCAGGGTGTCGAGGAGTTCGGGCGCGGAGAGGATCGTCTCCGGGTCCTTCAGGTCTGCGTCGACGTACGCGGTGCGCCCCTCCGGCGTGCCGGTGAGCAAGGCGCGGGCGTGGGACAACACGATCGGGTCGTTGTCCACGTAGACCACCCGCGCTTCGGGCGTCGGCGCCTGCGCCACCTGGTGCAGATTCGGCTCGGTGGGGATACCGGTGCCGATGTCGAGGAACTGTGTCACGCCCAGCGCGGTGAGCGCGTTCACCGCGCGGTGCATGAAGAGCCGGTTCTGCCGAGCCGCGACGCGGGTCGTCGGGAATGCCGCGATGACTTTCTCGGCCGCGTCCCGATCCACCTGATAGTGGTCCTTCCCGCCCAGGACGTAGTCGTATATCCGCGCACTGCTCGGCACGCTCGCGTCGTGGATCGGCCGGCCGTCGCCGCCGAGATCGGTCATCGTCGTTCCCATCACTACCGGATCGCTTCCGCGCCAGCTTATTCCAGACGCGGGTGGCTTCCCGCGGGTTGCGGGAACAGAGGCGGCGGAGCTGGGAGCCGAGCGCGATCCCGGTGACCGGAGAACGCGACAGGGGCCTCCGGGCAGGAGGCCCCTGTCCGCTACGGACCTACAGCATGCAGGAGACGCAACCCTCGACTTCGGTTCCCTCCAGCGCCATCTGGCGCAGGCGGATGTAGTAGAGGGTCTTGATGCCCTTGCGCCAGGCGTAGATCTGGGCGCGGTTGAGGTCGCGGGTGGTGGCTGAGTCCTTGAAGAACAACGTCAGCGACAGGCCTTGGTCCACGTGCTGTGTGGCCGCGGCGTAGGTGTCGATGATCTTCTCGTAGCCGATCTCGTAGGCGTCCTCGTAGTACTCGAGGTTGTCGTTGGTCATGTAGGGCGCCGGGTAGTAGACCCGACCGATCTTGCCTTCCTTGCGGATCTCGATCTTCGACGCCACCGGGTGGATGGAGCTGGTGGAGTGGTTGATGTAGGAGATCGAGCCGGTCGGCGGGACCGCCTGCAGGTTCTGGTTGTAGATGCCGTGCTCCATGACCGAGACCTTCAGCTCACGCCAGTCGTCCTGGGTCGGGATGTGCACGTCCGCGTCCGCGAACAGCTGCCGCACGCGATCGGTCTTCGGCTCCCACACCTGCTCGGTGTATTTGTCGAAGTACTCGCCACTGGCGTACTTCGATTCGGGGAAGCCGCCGAAGTAGGCGCCGCGCTCGATCGCGATCCGGTTCGACGCCCGAATGGCGTGATAGACCACGGTGTAGAAGTAGATGTTCGTGAAGTCGATGCCCTCTTCGGACCCGTAGTGGATCCGTTCGCGCGCCAGATACCCGTGCAGGTTCATCTGCCCGAGACCGATGGCGTGCGAGGAGTTGTTGCCTTGCTCGATGGACGGCACCGAGTAGATGTGGGTCTGGTCCGACACCGCGGTCAGCGCCCGGATGGCCACCTCGATGGTCTGCGCGAAGTCGGGCGAGTCCATCGTCTTGGCGATGTTCAACGACCCGAGGTTGCAGGAGATGTCCTTGCCCACCTTGGCGTAGGACAGGTCGTCGTTGAACTCCGACGGCGTGGAGACCTGCAAGATCTCCGAGCACAGGTTCGAGTGGGTGATCTTGCCCGCGATCGGGTTGGCCCGGTTCACCGTGTCCTCGAACATGATGTACGGATACCCGGACTCGAATTGCAGCTCGGCGATGGTCTGGAAGAACTCGCGCGCCTTGATCTTCGACTTGCGGATGCGCTTGTCGTCGACCATCTCGTAGTACTTCTCGGTGACGTCGATGTCGGCGAACGGCTTGCCGTAGATACGCTCCACATCGTAGGGCGAGAACAGGTACATGTCCTCGTTCTTCTTGGCCAGCTCGAAAGTGATGTCCGGGATGACCACGCCCAGCGAGAGCGTCTTGATGCGGATCTTCTCGTCCGCGTTCTCCCGCTTGGTGTCCAGGAACCGGTAGATGTCCGGGTGATGCGCGTGCAGGTAGACCGCGCCCGCACCCTGCCGCGCGCCGAGCTGGTTGGCGTAGGAGAACGAGTCCTCGAGCAGTTTCATGATCGGGATGACGCCCGAGCTCTGATTCTCGATCTTCTTGATCGGCGCGCCGTGCTCGCGGATGTTGCTCAGCAGCAGAGCGACTCCACCGCCGCGCTTGGACAGCTGCAGCGCGGAGTTGATCGAGCGGCCGATGGACTCCATGTTGTCCTCGATGCGAAGCAGGAAGCACGACACCGGCTCGCCGCGCTGCTTCTTGCCCGAGTTCAGGAAGGTCGGGGTGGCCGGCTGGAAGCGGCCGTCGATGATCTCGTCGACCAGCTTGCCCGCCAGCGCTTCGTCGCCCGCGGCGAGCGTGAGCGCGACCATGCACACCCGGTCCTCGAAGCGCTCCAGGTAGCGCTTGCCGTCGAAGGTCTTCAGCGTGTACGAGGTGTAGTACTTGAAGGCGCCGAGGAAGGTGGGGAACCGGAACTTCTTGGCGTAGGCCTGCTGGAACAGCTTCTTGATGAACTCGCGGCTGTACTGCTGGAGAACTTCCGCCTCGTAGTAGTTCTCGTCGATCAGGTAGTCCAGCTTCTCGTCCAGATTGTGGAAGAAGACGGTGTTCTGATTGACGTGCTGCAGGAAGTACTGGTGGGCGGCCTCACGGTCCTTGTCGAACTGGATCTCCCCGTTCGGACCGTACAGGTTCAGCATCGCGTTGAGGGCGTGGTAGTCGAGGACCTCGCCCGCTTCGGCGCCGCGGACCGGGGGCTGCTCTAAGCGAGCTGTCTTTCCGGCCGGTGCTGTCGTTGCTGTTGCCAAAACAATCCCAATCCCTCTCGGACGCGTTCGACGTCCTCAGCGGTTCCCATGAGTTCGAAGCGATACAGGTACGGCACCCCGCACTTGCGTGCGATGAGTTCGCCCGCGTAGCAGAAGGTGTCGCCGAAGTTCGTGTTGCCCGCCGCGATGACCCCGCGCAGCAGCGCGCGGTTGTGCGGATCGTTGAGGAACTTGGCGACCTGCCTCGGCACGAAATCCTTGTCGGAACGATCGCCTCCCAGCACGTGCCGACCGCCCCCGTAGGTGGGGACGATCAGCACGTACGGTGCGTCGACCCGCAGCGAGTCGGCGGTGTGCAGTGGTATGCGAGTCGCCGGGAGGCCCAGCTTCTCGACGAAGCGATGCGTGTTCTCCGAAGCGCTGGAGAAGTAGACCAGCGCCGCCGTCTCCGACATGGTCGCCTTCCTCTTCTCGGGAGCAGCCCGGATGAACCGGAAGCGGTGGAGCGTCAGGCCGCCACGGTCGCGAGCGACTTGATGCGATCGGGCCGGAAGCCCGACCAGTGATCGTCCCCGGCCACCACGACCGGCGCCTGCAGGTATCCGAGTGCCATGACGAAGTCACGCGCCTCGTCGTTCTCCGAGATGTCGACGACCTCGTAGTCCACCCCGGCCTTGTCGAGAGCCTTGTAGGTGGCGTTGCACTGGACGCAAGCGGGCTTGGTGTACACGGTGACGGTCATTGACATCCCTCTCTCCTTGTGCCTGATCCACAGCTTGACCCGTATGCAATGCACGATCGACGTATGCTGCGCAAACTCCTGGAGCCGGACTCGAATCCCCTGATCAGCCACGCGTGGCCGCCTCCTGACGAGTGAGGTCTCTCGCCGTCTTCCAGTAGCGAAGACACTACACCTAGTGGCCGACAGATTCCTACAACACGACATGTAGCGAGTCACATTGATGAAATTCCATCGAGAGAAGTACCAGTACGCTCGATTCACCCCGAGATCAAACAGTGGCGCAGATCACTCTTCGACGCGTCAGCATACTTTCAGCAAACCTTCGGGCAAACGAAGAGGGCCACCGCTACCGGTAGAGCGGTGACCCTCGTCCGAGACCGGAGATGGAGCTTACACCGACGCCAGTTCGCCCCGCGTGGCCTCCACCAGATCGCGCACGGTGGCGGCCAGCTGGGTCAGCGCCTCGGCGTCGTCGCGCGGATGCGTGGCGCCGAACCGCTCGCCGATCACGCCGAAGTGCAGATGCGCGGACTCGACCACCTTCGCGCCCGCGACGCCGAGCGCCTTGACCGCGTCGCCGTGCGCCCATTGAGCCGCGTTCGGGCTGATCGACGCGCTCACCACGGCGGTGGGCTTGGCCTTGATGGCCCCGGCGCCGTACGGACGGGAGGCCCAGTCGATCGCGTTCTTCAGCACTGCCGACAGCGTGCCGTTGTACTCCGGCGTGACCACCAGCAGGCCGTCCGCCTCGGCGACCGCGTCGCGCAGCGCCTGGGCGGCCGCGGGGACGGAGCCGGGCACGTCGATGTCCTCGTTGTAGAACGGGATGTCGGCCAGCCCCTCGTAGAGGGCGACCTCGACACCCTCCGGCGCGGTGTGGGCCGCGGCCTCGGCCAGCCGCCGGTTCACGGAGGCGGCGCGCAGGCTACCGACGAGTGCGAGAATGCGGGTCTGACTCATGACAACTCCTGGTGTACTGATGAGGTGGTGTCCGTACGTTCACCACACACTAACCGGACCATGGTCCGATTACTTCCCGCGGAGTCGGCGTGAGCGCTGTGAACTACCCCACACCCGACGCGTCCGCCAACGGCTCGCACCGGCTGGTCGACGTGGGCACGCCGCTGCCCGGCACGTCCGAGCCCGCCGAGCGCGCCGACGCGGCCCGCAACCGGCGACTGCTGCTGGACGCGGCCCAGCAGCTCGTACGCGAGCAAGGCGTGGACAGCCTCACGATGGACGCGCTGGCCAAACGCGCCGGAGTCGGCAAGGGCACGGTGTTCCGCCGATTCGGCAGCAGATCCGGCCTGATGCTCGCGCTGCTCGATCATTCCGAGCAGAAGTACCAGGAGTCGTTCATCTTCGGGCCGCCGCCGCTGGGGCCCGGCGCACCGCCGGTGGAACGGCTGGTCGCCTTCGGGCGGGCCCGGCTGCTGGACATCGAGGTGGAAGGCGAACTGCACCGCGCCGCCGAGCACGGCGAGGCGGGTGACCGTTACTCGGGCGGGCCATATGGATTGCTGCGCGCGCACGTCGTGATGCTGCTGCGGCAGGCAGGCGCACCCGGGGATGCCCGGCTCATCGCCGACGCGCTCCTGGCGATGCTGGGCGCCGCGCTGGTCATGCACCAGATGCAGGTGCTGGGCTACACCCGCGAGCAGATCGGCGACAACTGGGAGCACATCGTTCGGCGCGTTGTCGCCTCGTGAACCGCCAGTAGACTCGGGCGCCATGGGGAACCTGCGCGAACAGATCATCAGTGAATTGGGTGTCCAGCCCACGATCGAACCGAAGAAGGAGATCCGCCGGCGGATCGATTTCCTCAAGGATTATCTGAACGCCACCCCCGCACGAGGTTACGTCCTGGGCATCAGCGGTGGGCAGGACAGCGCGCTGGCCGGACGGCTGTGCCAGCTCGCGGTCGAGGAACTGCGGGACGAGGGCGTGGACGCGACCTTCCTCGCCGTCCGGCTGCCCTACGGCGTGCAGGCCGACGAGGCCGACGCCCGCACCGCGCTGACGTTCGTCCGGCCCGACCGGCAGGTCGTGGTGAACGTCCGGCCCAGCGCCAACGCCGCGGCCGCCGAGGCGGCGTCGGCGTTGCAGGTGGACCGGTTGCGCGACTTCGTGCGCGGCAACATCAAAGCGCGCGAGCGCATGGTGCTCCAATACGCGCTGGCCGGGCAGGAGAACCTGCTCGTGGTCGGCACCGACCACGCGGCCGAGGCGGTCACCGGATTCTTCACCAAGTACGGCGACGGCGGCGTAGACCTGACCCCGCTCACCGGTCTCACCAAGCGCCAGGGCGCCGCCCTGCTCCAGGAACTCGGCGCGCCGGCCCGCATCTGGTCGAAGGTGCCCACCGCCGATCTGGAGGACGACCGGCCCGCCCTGCCCGACGAGGAGGCGCTCGGTCTGCGCTACAGCGAGATCGACGACTACCTGGAGGGCAACGAGGTCACCCCGGAGGTCGCCGAGCGCCTGGAGAACATCTTCCGCAGCACCCGGCACAAGCGCACCGTTCCGGTGACCCCGCTCGACACCTGGTGGCGCTGAGCCTCCTACGGCGACCCGCCCGCGCGGCGGGTCGCGTTCACCCGCCCGCGAACGGTGGCAGGACGTCGACGCGCGAGTGCAACGCGGCCGTGGGGTCACGGGTGAGTTCGTCACCGATCAGGTAGGCACACACCGACAGCATCTTGTCCAGGTCCGGGCCGTAGGCCGCCGACAGGGCCGCGCGCAGGTCGGCCACCGTCGCTCCGGCCGGTAGGTCGAGGGTTTCGCCGTCCTTGCCCACGGCGTCGGCGATCGCGGCGAAATAGCGGATCTCAACCACCGATGGCTCCCATCGTCCGCTCCGGGGGGACAAAGCCCTCCGCGTCGATGCCGTGACCTGCCCATTTGTTCCACATCGCCCCACGCCAGAGGGTCGCGACCTCCTCGTCGGACGCGCCGGAGCGCAGTGCCTGGCGCAGGTCGAACTCTTGGTCGCTGAACAGGCAGGAGCGCAGCATGCCGTCCGCGGTGAGCCGGGTGCGGTCGCAGGTGTCGCAGAACTTGCGGGTCACCGTCGCGATGATGCCTACGGTGCCGGGCCCGCCACCGACCAGCCATTTCTCCGCGGGGGCCGACGGATCGGCGCGACCGGCCTCGCTGAGCTCGAACCGGACGCCGAGCACGTCGAGCAACTTGGCGGCGGTGACCATGTTGGCGCGGGCCCATTCGTGGTCGGCATCGAGCGGCATCTCCTCGATGAAGCGCAGCTCGCAGCCCTCGTCCAAGCACCAGCGCAGCAGATCGGGGGCGCCGGAGAGGGTTTCGCGCATCAAGACGGCGTTGACCTTGATCGGGGCCAGTCCGGCGGCGCGGGCCGCGCGGATCCCGGCGAACACCGATTCCAGGCGGTCGCGGCGCGTCAGCCGCGCGAAACCGGCCCGGTCCACCGTGTCCAGCGAGACGTTCACCCGACGCAGACCGGCCGCGGCCAAGCCCGACGCGCGGTGTTCGAGCCCGATGCCGTTGGTCGTCATGGCCAGCGGGATGTGTGGCACCGCGGCGTGGCAGCCCGCGATGATCTGTTCCAGGTCGCGGCGCATCAGCGGCTCGCCCCCGGTGAAGCGGACCTCGCGCACGCCCAGGTCCCGCACCGCCAAGCGCACCAGACGCACGATCTCGTCCGGCGTGAGCAGTTCGTGCCGGGGAATCTCCGGCAGCCCCTCCTCCGGCATGCAGTAGGTACAGCGCAGCGAACACTTCTCGGTGATCGACACGCGCAGGTCGCGGGCGACGCGTCCGAAACGATCCAGCAAATAGGGGGTGTCGGGACGGCCGGCGAGCGAGGGACGCCCGGAACGCACCGCGGGAATCCCGATCTCGACCAGAGTCACACGTCCATTATGACCGCCTGTCCCGATTCGTCTGCGGGCGGAACGCTCACCGAGGTCACGGATCGACGGTGAGGCAGCCGCCGGGGGGACGAGCACGGCGCCGGCGACCGGCGCACCGCGACAGAGGCGGAAAACCGCCCGGATCGGGCGTTAGGCTGACTCGCATGAACCCTCGGCCCGCCGGCGTCTCGGCCGAGCCCGTCGACGACTACCGCAACAGCATCGAACAGCTGCTGCGGCCCTTGGCCGCGCGCACGGTGGAGACCGTCGCGGTGCCGTCGGCGTTGGGCAGGCAATTGGCCGAGGACGTCCGTTCGCCGATCGACCTGCCGGTCTTCCGCAACTCCGCGATGGACGGTTACGCGGTACGCGCCGAATCGGTGCTGGTCGCGCCGGTCACCCTGCCCTTGGCCGGGGTGGTCGCGGCAGGCGCGGCGGGCCGAACGCCGCTGCCGCGCGGCGCAGCGATGAAGGTGATGACCGGAGCGCCGGTCCCGCCCGGCGCGGACTGCGTCGTGCCGGTGGAGGACGCCAGCGTGGGCGACGGCACGGTGACCATCGAACGCGGCCGCAGCGCAGGGGAATTCGTCCGAGAGCCGGGCACCGACGTCCGAACCGGTGACCTGCTCGTGCGGGCGGGCGCCCGGCTCGCACCCCGGCACGTCGCCGCCCTCGCCGCGGTCGGCCTGTCCGCGGTGGCGGTCTTCCGCGCGGTGCGCGGTGCGGTGATCACCACCGGCGACGAGCTGGTGGCGGCCGGAAAGCCGCTGCGTCCCGGGCAGATCTACAACTCCAACGGCATCGCTCTCGCCGCGGCGCTGGCGGCCAACGGCGTCGAGGTCGTCTCGGTGGCGCACAGCACCGACGATCCGGCGCGCTTCCGCGGGCTGCTGTCGGCCGCGACCGAGCACGCCGACGTGGTGTTCACCTCCGGCGGGGTGTCCAAGGGCGACTTCGAGGTGGTCAAGGACGTGCTCGAGCCGATGGGCGGGCGGTTCGGCTCGGTCGCGATGCAACCGGGCGGCCCGCAGGGGCTGACCGTCGTCGACGGGGTGCCGGTGCTCAGCTTCCCCGGCAACCCGGTCAGCACGATGGTGTCCTTCGAGGTGTTCGCCCGCCCGGTACTGCGTCATCTCGCCGGTCTGCCCATGGTGGACACCTATGATCTTCCCCTCGTCGGCGCGGTGCCGCGCTCGCCGGAGGGCAAGCGTCAGTTCCTGCGCGGCAAGCTGATCCGCGGGCGCCCCGGTGAACCGGCCGCGCACGGGCAGCCGCGGGCGGTCGAGGTGGTGTCCGGTCCGGGCTCGCACCTGGTGGCGGCGATGGCGCAGGCCGACGTGCTGATCGATGTGCCGGCCGAGGTCACCGCGCTGCCCGCCGGGGCACTTGTGCGAGTGTGGTCGTTATGAGCGAGTTGTCCCATGTCGACCACGAAGGCCGCGCCCGCATGGTGGACGTGAGCGAGAAGAGCGACACCACCCGGATCGCCGTCGCGGCAGGCGAGTTGCGCACCACGGCCGAGGTGGTCGCGCTGGTGCGAGCCGACGACATGCCGAAGGCGGACGTGCTGTCCACCGCCCGGATCGCGGGCATCGCGGGGGCGAAGAAGACCTCCGAACTGATCCCGCTATGTCATCAGCTGGCGCTGTCGTCGGTGCGCGTGGAGTTCGGTTTCACCGACACCGCCATCACGATCGAGGCCACCGCCAAGACCAAAGGCCCCACGGGGGTCGAGATGGAAGCGCTCACCGCGGTGGCGGTCGCCGGATTGACCTTGCACGACATGGTGAAGGCGGTGGACCCCGCGGCAACGCTGGACGGCGTGCGGCTGCTGACCAAAGAAGGCGGCAAGCGCGGGCACTGGGAGCGCCCGGCCGACGAAGCCCCCGCTGAACTGGAGGCGGTGACCGGCGATGAGTTCGCCCCCGACGAGGCGGACACCCCCGAGTACGCCGAGGCGGAGTTCGGCGACGAGGAACGCTCGGCGGTGGTGCTGGTCGCCTCGACCGGCGTCGCGGCGGGGATCCGCGAGGACACCACCGGACCGGTGCTCGTGGACTGGCTGACCGGACTGGGCTTCTCGGTGCGTGGCCCGCTGGTCTACGCCGACGCCGAGATCGAGTTCGGCTTGGCCGACGCCCTGCGTTTCGAACCCGCGCTCGTCGTCAGCACCGGCGGGACCGGCGCCTCCCCCACCGACGCGACCCCGGAGGCCACCCTCGCGCTGCTCGACCGCGAACTGCCCGGTGTGGCCGAGGCGATCCGGCAGCGCGGCACCGCGAAGTTCCCGCTGGCGGCGCTGAGCCGCGGCGTGGCGGGGCTCGCGGGGCGCTCGGTGATCGTGAATCTGCCCGGCTCGCCGGGCGGCGTACGAGACGGCATCGCGGTGCTCGAACCGCTGCTGGATCATCTGCTCGCACAAGTCGCCGGAGGTGGAAGTCATGACAACGGCTGAGGCCACGGTCCGGCTCGCCCGGATCAGCGACCAGCCGCTCGACCCAGCGCAGGTCGAGGAGGCGGTCGCCGGGCCGCACTACGGCGCGGTCGTGGTGTTCACCGGGAAGGTCCGCGATCACGATGGCGGACAAGCCGTTTCGGCGCTGGAGTACTCCGCGCACCCGCAAGCGGAGCGTTTCCTGCACAGCGTCTGCGCGGAAGTCGCCGCGGCGCACGGCTTGCCGGTCGCGGCCGTGCACCGCGTCGGCTCGCTCGGCATCGGCGACCGCGCGATCGTCGTCGCGGTGGCGGCGGCGCATCGCGGCGCGGCATTCACGGCGTGTGCGGAACTGGTGGATCGGATCAAGCACGAGGTCCCGATCTGGAAGCGGCAATTGTTCGCCGACGGCCTGTCCGAATGGGTGAACGCCTGCGGGTGACCTGTCCGTGACATGAAACTCATGACGAATCAACACGGCCGGTATAGCGTGTGCGCGTCGCGGTGTCGTCGTCCTCGCTCGGTCTCGCTGCGCGTGTGAGCCGATCGGTCGCGGTGGGAGAAGGGAGCACGCGATGGGAACCGACCAGGTCTTGCTCCACCGATTCGTCATCTCGCAACTCACCGCGGCCGGTGTCGACCGCGACCTGCTGCTGCGGGAATCGGGATTGCCCGAGTGGACCATGGCGGGCGACGACCTGCACCTGCCCAGCCGGACGTTCTCCCGGTTGTGGGAGATCGGTGCACACGAACTCGGCGATCCGGACGTCGCCCTGAACGTGGCGAGCCGCTACGAGCTCACCTGCCTGGGTCTCTACGACTACTTGTTCTCCTCGGCGCCGACGCTGGGCGCCGGATTGGCGACATGCGGACCGTACGTCACCGCGGTGACCACCAACCACCGATTCGACCTGGTCGCGGAGAACGACGACGAGGTCGCCCTGTATCTGGACATGATCGATGGGGAAGGCCGCGGTCGGGATCTCACCCAGCTGTGGGGTCTGAGCGCGGTACTCAGCCGGGCGCGGCGGGTGGTGCGCGAACCGCTGGCCCCGGTGCGGGTCTCGTTGCGTCAGCACGCTCCCGCCAAGATCGGCACCTTCGTCGAGGTCTTCGGCACCACCGCGATCGAGTTCGGCGCGCCGGTGGACGCCATGACCTTCCGCGCCGCGGACATGGACCGGCCGTTGACGACCAGCGATCCGGTGCTGGCCGGCATCCTCCGGCCCTTGGCCGCCGCGCTTCCGCCACCGCCGCCGCTGGCCACCGCCTGGCCGGAGCGCGTCGCAGCCGCCTTGGCGGACTGCTTGGACGAAGGCGACGCGTCGTTGGAGCGGGTGGCGCGCAGGCTGGCCACCAGTCCGCGCACGCTCCAGCGGCGGCTGCGCGAAGCGGGTACCACGTGGCGCGCGGAGCTGGACCGGGCGCGCGGCGCGCGGTGGGTCGCCGCGACCGCCGCAGAGCCGCTGAGCCCGGCACGGCAGGCGGAGATCCTCGGCTACTCCGACCCGGGATCGTTGCGGCGCGCGGCGCGGCGGTGGTCGCCTGCCACGTCCGTGCCGCGGGTCGAGCGGACGTTCACCGCCTGAGGAACCGCGCGGCGATCGACCAGAACGTCGCGTCCTCGATCGCCCGGAAATCCCAGCTGTTGGTGAGGGCGTGGGTCTCGGCGACGATCGCGGGAACGTCGAAGTCGTCGCGGGTGGCGGTGCCCTTGGCCTCCAGCGCCTCGATGACGTACGCGGTGGCGCTCTCCATGGAATCTGACACGGAAACTCCCATCGGTCGCAGAACGATTCGGTCGGTTACGGATCGGCTGCCGAGCGGCGCCGCGCGCGGCAGTACGCTCCCGGTGCCCGCCGCGCGGCGGACACGCATTCAGTCTCATGAAAAGACCGCTCGGTTACCAGCACCGAACGCGACAGGTCGCGACCGAACGCGCCAAGAATTCGATGCGATCAGTGCGGCGTGTAGCGCCACACGCCGAGCATGCTCTGCGCGTCGAGCGGTTCGGCGGCGTCGTGCACGGTGTCGCGCAGCCGGGCCAGGGCCGCGTCGGTGTGCAGGCCGGCGCCGATGAGCACCAGCTGCGCGCCTCGTGACTCGCCGCGCGACCAGGCGCCCGGCTCGAAGACGATGTGGCGGCCGACCATGTGCAGGACGAACTTCCTGCGTTCGTCGGCCACGCCGAAGGCGGCGAACCCTTTGGCCCGGAACAATCCCGGCGGCGGGTCCTCCAGGAAGCCGATCAGTTTGCGCGGGTCCAGCGCTCGTCCGCTGGCGAAGGAGACGCTGGTGTAGTCGTCGTGCAGATGACGGTGCCCGGCGTGGTCCTCGTGGTCGTGCTCGACGAGCAGTTCGTCGAAACTCAGCTGCTCGGCCACTGCCGGGCGTGCGCGCAGCGGTTCGTCGAACAGCAGCCCCGGATCGATCCGGCCGTAGATGGTGGCGTACACCGGCACTGAGCCGATCAGTGCCGCGATGTCCGCGCGCAGCCGGGCGAGTCGCTCGGGCGCGACCCGATCGGCCTTGTTCACCACCACCAGATCGGCCAGCCGCAGATGGGTGCGCAGCTCCGGGTGGCGGGCACTGCTCTGCGGGAACTGTTCGGCGTCGACCACTTCGACCAGCCCGCCGTAGCGCAGGCGCGGATTGTCGCTGCCGAGCACCATCCGGATGAGGTTGCGCGGCTCGGCCAGGCCGCTGGCTTCCACCACGATCACGTCTATCCCGGCGCGCGGCTGGGTGAGCCGGGTGAACAGCTCGTCCAGTTCGGTGACGTCGACCGCGCAGCACACGCAGCCGTTACCGAGCGAGACCATGGCGTCGACCTGTCCGGCGACCAGCATCGAGTCGATGTTGATCGCGCCGAAGTCGTTGACCACCACGCCGATCCGGGTCCCCCGATTGTCCCGGAGCACATGGTTGAGCAGCGTGGTCTTCCCGGAACCGAGAAACCCCGCGACGAGCACAACAGGAATCCGGTCAGCCATTCCGCTCACCCTAGTGCGCCGCGCGACCCGGGCGGAAAGCCGGACGCCACCCTGGCAGCGGCGAGAGTGGCGTCCGGTGGGTTCGATGTGCGAACTATTTGGCGGGGCCGAGCAGCATGCCCGCCAGGCTGTAGCCGAGATTGATCAGCTCGGTGGTGATGGCGTTGTTGTCCAGGCCGAGCAGCTTCGCCAGCGGCATCAGCAGTTCCATGATCGAGGCGTTGCCCCCGGCGGTCCCGGGTGACTGCTGCGCGTTCGGCGTGCCCGGCGACTGGGTCCCGGACGTACCCGGCGATGTCGGCGACCCCGAGGTGCCAGGAGACTGCGGTGCCGCCGTACCCGGGGCGGGCTTCGGCGTCGACGTGCCCGGAACGGACTGTGCCTGCGGCACCGCGGGAGCCGCCGGACTCTGCGGCGATCCGGGCGTCGTCGAACCCTGCGGCACTCCGGGGATCGTCCAGTTCTGCGGCGCTGCCGGACTCTGCGGAGATCCGGGAGTCGTGAAATTCTGCGGCACCGCGGGAACCGTCTGGGCCTGCGGTACCACCGGGTTCGTCTGCGCCTGCGGACTACCCGGAGTCGTCTGCCCCTGCGGGGTTTCCGGTGCCGCCGCCGGGCGGTCGAGCGACGAGCCCTGCGGAGCGGTCTGCCCGGATCGCTGATCAGGCGCGGCACTCGGCTGCGGTGCGCCGAGCAGGTGCCCCACCACACCGGTGGTCAGCGCGATGGCGTGCTTGAGCTGGCCCTCCGGTGTTTCCAGCAGCGCCGCGTCCTCGGGATTGGCGCCGTTGCCCATCTCCAGGAAGACCACCGGGACAGTGGTCAGAGCGGGCCCGGCGACGTCCTTGCGGGTCTGCAGACCGTCCACCACGCCGCCGTAGTTCGCGGGCGGGAATCCCGCCTGGCGGTAGGCGTCGCGCACCGCTTCGGACGCGGCGCGGCCCGCTCCGGACTGCGCCTGATCGATGATCGGATTCGGGATCGGCAGTTCGGGGACGATCAGGTGGAACCCGCGATACTGCGCGGGCGCGCTGTCGGCATGGATGCTCACGGCGAGATCCGCGCCGGACTGGCTCGCCGCGCGGGCCCGGTCGTCGATGCAGCCGCCCCAGTTCAGGTCGTCTTGGCGGCTCAGCACGACGTGCGCGCCGAGCGTCTCCAGCGACGTCTTGACGACTTGGGCGACGTTCCAGGTGATGGTGTGCTCGGGAACGCCGTTCATGGTGGTCATGCCGGTGGTCTGGCAGTCCTTCGTGCCGCCGCGACCATCGCTGACCTGTCTCGCCAAGTCTTGGGAGTGGTTCGATCCCTGGTGACCGGGATCGAGGAAAACGGTCTTGCCCGCGAGCTTCTCGGACATGTCCAGCGGCGACGGCTCCGCCTGTGCGGCGACCGGGAGCAACCCGGACAGCGTCACCGTCACCGCCGCCGTGACGGCGGTACAGATACCGGCTTTGACGATGCTTGGCTTCATAGTGCGGTCGGCGCCCCGGGATGGGGCGCCCCTCCCTTCCCACTTGTAACACCAAACTCAGTGGTTCACTCTGGCAACGCTTGTATCAGCAAAGCAAGCTGCGTGATCGAAGTGTTACAGCATGCGCGGGACCCGGTGACCAACCTCGGCCGGGCAGTTTGCGCGGAGATAGCAGAGCGTAATGCATCGGCGGCTTCGGCACGCCGATCGGCACGCCGAAATCCTGGGCGACTTCCTGGTGGGCGGGACGCATCGGCGACTACGGCACACCGGGCGCAGGGTGTCGTGGCCAGTAGCTGGACACCCTAGAGGTCAAGGAGATTGTCGGCGACGCAGAGCATCTGACGGAGCTCGACGAACTCGCCGGTCCCGCTTGGTCACACGGTCCAGGAGACCCGCGCCCGTGCGGATTCCCGGATTCGGCGCACACCACCCCGTCGGTTCTGGTATTCCTTGCCGCGGAGATGGGGGTCTCTCGGGTCGGCCGCGGCGGCGGGAGAACGACGACCGTGGACGCGGCGGTAGTACAAGGCAAGGAGAATCGGTATGCGTGCGCGCGCACTCCTGTTCGCGGGAGCCATGACCACCGCGGTGACGCTGCTCGCGACGGGAACGGCGTCGGCCGAACCCGCGAACACGATGTCCCACGACGGCGTCTACCTGGTCGGCGTCGACATCGCGCCCGGGATCTGGGAGGCGCCCGGCACCCCCGACCCCGCCTACGCCTGCGATTGGCGCAGGCTCTGGAAGGTCGAGGGCGGCAACACGAACCTGCAGTACATCATCGCGAACAACTACACCCGGCTCGGTCCCGTCCGGGTGCAGATCAAGGCGACCGACGTCGGGTTCAAGACCGAGAACTGCGGGCCGTGGCGGTTGTCGCCGGCGTCGCCGCCGACCGGCTCGTTCGGCGGCTGAACCCGAACGCCATCCCCAGGCGGCATATCGACTCGCGTTCAACAGCGGCTAGGGTCAGCCGCATGACGCGGAAAAGGATTCTGATCACCGGGGCGAGCGCGGGCCTCGGGGCCGCCATGGCGCGTGACTTCGCCGCCAGGGGCCGTGATCTCGCGCTGTGCGCGCGCAGGCTGGACGCGCTCACGGCGCTGCGCGACGAGCTGGCGGCGGCACACCCCGGGATCACTGTCGCGGTGCGCGCCCTCGACGTGGACGACCACGCGGCGGTGCCGGTCGTCTTCGAGGAGCTGCGCGACGAGCTCGGCGGCCTGGACCGCGTGATCGTCAACGCCGGTATCGGCAAAGGCGCGCGGGTCGGCAGCGGACGTGCGGACGCGAACCTCGCGACGGCCACGACGAACTTCGTCAGCGCGCTGGCGCAGGCGGAAGCGGCGCTGGAGATCTTCCGCGCACAGCGAGCCGGGCATCTCGTGCTGGTCGCCTCGATGAGCGCGGTCCGCGGCCTTCCCGGCAAGAAAGCGGCCTATTCGGCGAGCAAGGCGGGGCTCGCGGCCCTCGGCGAGGCACTGGCCACCGAACTGGCCCGTTCGCCGATCACCGTGACCACACTGTTGCCGGGGTTCATCGCCACGGACATGGCGGCCAAGGCGGGGGACGCACGGATGGTGGCGTCCCTGGACCAAGGCGTCGCGGCCATGGTGGCCGCCATCGAGAAGGAGCGGCGGCGGGCCTGCGTGCCCGGCTGGCCGTGGCGGCTGGTAGACCTCGCACTGCCCCACCTGCCCGATGCCCTGGTGGCCCGGTTGAGCTGATCCGGCCGCCGGTTACTTGACCAGCGTGAACTGGATGACGTCGACGCGGCCCGCGCGGAATTGCGCCGCGCACCCGGTCAGGTACTCGAGGTACCTCCGGTAGACCGCTTCGGACGCGAGGGCCACCGCCTCCTCCCGGTGCGCCCGCAGCGCCTCCGCCCAGCAGTCGAGGGTGCGCGCGTAATGCGGCCGCAACTCCTGCATCTTCTCCGTGCCGAGCCCTGCGCGTCCGGCGAGCCGCGTGACCTCGGCGGGGTGCGGCAGTTGTCCGCCGGGGAAGATCTCCCGCTTGATGAAGATGTGGAACAGCGCGTCTTCGCGGGTGACGGGAATCTGCATCCGCTGCAGGTCTTTCAGCGTGTACCCGACGATGGTGTGCAGCAGCATCCGGCCGTCCAGCGGCAGCATCCGATGGCACCGCTCGAAGAACGCCTCGTACCGGGACCGCCGGAAATGCTCGAACGCGCCGATACTGACGATCCGATCGGCCGCGCCGTCGTATTCCTCCCAGCCCTGCAACCGGACCTGCGCGCCCGCGATGCGTTCGCGCTCGATCTTGTTCCTGACGTAGTCGTACTGATTGCGGCTGAGCGTCAGTCCCACCACCTCGACACCGTAGGCCGTGGCGGCCCGTAGCATCGTCGAGCCCCACCCGCATCCGACGTCGAGCAGGGTCATTCCCGGCCGCAGGCCGAGTTTGCCGAGTGCCAGATCGATCTTGGCCCGCTGCGCCTGCTCGAGCGTCAGGTCCGGTTGCTGGAAGTAGGCACAGCTGTAGGTCATCGTCGGGTCGAGGAAAAGCGCGTAGAACTCGTCGGAAAGGTCGTAGTGCGCCTGCACCTGCCGATAGAACGGCTGGAGGTCGGTCATCGAGTTCTCCTGTTCATCGGGTTCATGCACTGATACCTCCGCACCCGCCGCCGCGTTTCACCCCACGCCGACCGATACCGAACCGATGTGCACGTCTCCGTAGGACAACGGGCGATTACCCCCGAAGTAATCGACTCCGCGACCGGCGACGGGCAGGATCGCGGCCATGATCGATGAGACGGGCACCAAGCTGTTCCACCAGACCATGCCGTTCACCGAGCGCCTCGGCGTCGAGGTGCTCACCCACGGACCCGAGCTGGTCCGCAGCCGCCTGGCCTGGGACGAATCACTGTGCACGCTCGGCGGGGTGCTGCACGGCGGGGTGCTGATGTCGCTGGCCGACGCCACCGGCGCGGTCTGCGCGTTCCTGAACCTGCCCGAAGGCAAGCAGGGCACCACCACGGTGGAGTCGAAGACGAATTTCCTGCGCTCCGTCCGCTCCGGGCACGCCATCGCCTCGGCGACCCCGCTGCATGCCGGGCGCTCGTTCATCGTGATCGAGACCGTCGTCCGGGACGACGCGGACAAGCTGGTCGCGAAGGTCACCCAGACCCAAGCGGTGCTCTAGCCGCAGGCCGGGCGAGCGCCCACTCAGCCCGCCGCCGCGCGGGCGGCCGGCCACACGCGGGCGAGGTCGAGCAGTTGCCGCAGTCCCGCGTCGAAATCCGCCGCGGGGACCGGCAGCCGCACCGCGGTCCGTCCGCCCGGCGCCGACCCCGACCGGCGCGCGGCCGCCGCGCACGCCACTCGACGCGCGTAATCGGTCAGCGGGCACCCCGATCCGACCGGCTCGGCGGCCGCCGGAGCATAGCGTCCGAGCTGCAGCAGCGCGTCTTGGATCTCCACCGTCATGCGCAACAGCCGGACCTTCGCATCCTCCCGCTCGTCGGCGGCGGGCCGCAGCACGATCTCGGGAACGGCGGCGGTGAGATCTCGCCACAGCGGGCGCAGCCTGCGGCAGGATCGCCCGGACCGGTCGAGTTCCACCGTGGCCAGCAGGGCCCGTACCAGCGGAATCGCGACCAGCGCCGCGTCGAGCGTCAGACAGATGATGACTGTCGCCTCGATCCTGAGCACCTGCGTGCCCAAGCCCGGCCGGCCGGAGATCACCTGCACCATCGACAGCACCAGATTCGCCGCGAAAAGCGTCGCGGCCCAGATCATCCCGCCGGATACCAGCTTCACCGCCAGGCCGACGTCGCGGGACCGCAGCTCACGCAGGCACATCGCGGCCAGCAAGGAGACATTCACCAGCAGCGGAAGGCAGAAGGCGCTCCACACCACGAGACCCTCGACATCCGGTGTCAGGTCGACGAGCCTTCCCTCCTGCCGGGCCGGCGTTCCCGCCAGGAGTATCGCCGCGGTGCACCCGGCGGCGATCGCGCAGCTGACCTGGTGCCTGCGCCGGACCGCCGCCGGATCCGCGTCGAAAGCCCAGACGCGGACGATTCCCTGCAGGCACATCGATGACATCACGGTGCAGCCCAGCGCCAGCTGATGCGTCAGACTGGCGATCCCGGGCGTCATGGTGCACCGATACAGCAGCAGACTCAGCACGCCCCAGACGAACAGCCGATTCACCAGTCGGTCGACCACCGTGTCGCGCAGAAGCGCCAGGCGGCCCGCACCGACTACCGCGACGAAGCCGAGCGCAGGCCAGGCGATCATTCCCGGAACCGATGACATCGGCCGACCTCCCACCCACGAAACTGTCGCCCGCGAACGATACCGTTGCCGGATGTTCGTGACCGCCCAGTTCCAGACCCGATTGGCACTTCCGGGCACCGAGCATATGTCTTGTTTGTCCCTTTTTCGACATCACGGGCCGATCCCCGGGGGAATACGCGCACCGATTGTCACCGAGCCCAGAATCGACGCGCGTAGCTCATGCGAAGTCACAGCGCCACACGCGGGGACGAATTGGAAATGGGCGCAAAACATTTGGTCGAATGACTATGGATGTTACGGTGTATCACATAGAGTTTCAGTGACGACACTCACCTCCGACACGCACCCTCAGGCGGGTGCGTCTGCTCTGTGTAGCTCGCGAACGCGGCTCCACCTCATGCTCTGCCCGCCCGTTCGTGCGGCAAGAACGGAGATATCTGTGCGCGATGAACCCCGATCGACTTTCCGGACCGAGCGAGTCGAAGGTGCATCGATCCGAACAGATGTCGTTCCCCGACCACGGCCGGGCCGTGCCCGAACTCTCCGGCCGCGGCCGACGGCCCCGAGACCGGCGGCCCGCGCGGCGACCACAACCTGGGCGCGCTCGGTCGAGCGGCGGTACCGCCTCCCCGAGGACAGCGCACTAGCGAATCTATGCGCCACGGCGTGACCGTGCTGGGGAAACGGAAACGATGAGCAAGCAGACTGCCGGAACAACTGAACTAGTCGTGCGCCCGGCCGCCGGGACGGATTCGATGAACACCGCGTTGCGTGATCGCCTGATCGACGCGACCGTCGAGGTGGTGTCGACCGAGGGCTTGCACGCGCTCACCGTCCGCCGCGTGTCGCGAATGTGCGGGGTCTCCACGATGGCGGTGTACTCCAACTTCGGGGGCATGCCGGGCCTGATCCGAGCCGCGGGATCCGCCGGCTTCGCACAGCTGGCCGAGCGCATGACCGCAGCCGGGGTGACCGAAGAGCCGATCACCGATCTGCTCGTGCTCGGCCTCGTGTTCCGCGACGAGGCCCAGCGCAGGCCGGAACTCTTCCAGCTGATGTTCGGCACCGGGACCCGCATCGATCTGAAGATCAACCGTGGCAATGTGCTGGTGGCCGGGCACGATTCGGAGTTCGAACATTACGCGGAGACTTTCGACCACGTGGTCGGGGCGGTGCAGCGCGCGCAGGACGCCGGGCTGATCAACACCCCGGAGGTCCGTTCCGCCGCGGCGCAGCTGTGGATGGGGCTGTTCGGCTTCGTCCAATTGGAGATGGCCGGCCATCTGGGCGACGACGGGCTGCTCGAAGTACTGGTGCCCGCGATCGTGAATCTGCTCGTCGGCATGGGCGCGGAACTGGAGACCGTGGGCGCGTCGGTCCTGCTCGCCGTGGAGCGGTTCGCCACGCTGTTCGGCGACTGACCGCTCGCGTCCGGGTCAGAACGGCAGCCGGGACCTGAACCGCTGGGCGCGTGCCATCGCGCGCTCGGCGGCGCTTCCGCGCGGCGGCATCAGCCCCAATTGCAGCAGCATCTCGGTGAGGTCCCAGGTGGCCTGGCTGCGCCAGATCAGCCCGGAGCGGAACTGCCACGCGTCGATGACCAGCAGATCGATGCGCTTGCCGGTCGGCCCGAACCCGGGCGGATCGATCGGACCGAGGTGGGTACCGGTCATGCGCCACGGCACGAGGGCGAGCCGGTTGTCCGCGGCGAGTACCGGCGCGAACGGATTGGTATAGGCGACATCCGGGAACGAGCGCACCGTGTCGGTGACGAACTTCTCCACGCCCGCCCGCCCGTGCGCGGGCGCGTCCAGCGAGGGATCGTGCCAGATCGTGTCCTCGGTGACGCATTTCGCGACCGCCGCACCGTCTCCGCTGTTCCAGCCCGCGATGTATCGCTCGGTGAAGTCGAGCAGCCACGCAGCGCTTTCGATGGGTTCGGCCTCCGGCTCGATACGGAACTGCCCGGTGTTGTACGGATCCACGCCCATCGCCTTTCACCCCAGTGCGTATTCGACGAGCCATGGTAGCCACGAACGGACGACCGACTCAACAGGTCCCGGGGCACCGCCGCCGAACGATGCAAAATAACATCGGAATAACGGTGTAATTCCCCGGAGGCGCGGCGGCCATAACTGCGTAATAACAGCAGAATAATATCGTCATACCCGTCCTGAACTGCGGTGATAACGAGTCGTCATTACTTATCCCGCAATGCATTTCGTTTGCGGTCGGCACGATTCCGTATTGACCTTCGCGAATCGGGACTCCTACCATGGGTGGACACAGACCTCCTACCGCGGAACCACTTCACCTCCGGACGACGCTGCTGGCCGAACAGGTTTACCGGCGTCGCGTTTCCGGTTGTCTCCACGCTGTTTCGACGATGTCGGCGAGAAACCGCCGACATTTTCGAATACCTGAGCATCAGGGGATTTTTCATGCCCAATGTAGCAATTGTCGGTATCGGCTGCCGTTTTCCGGGCGGCATCGACGGACCGGGCTCGTTCTGGGATCTCGTCGTGCACAGGGGTGACGGGATCGTGGAAGTACCGGCGGACCGCTGGAACCTGGCGAAGTTCTACGACCCCGACCCGGACGCTCCGGGCCGGATGTACACCAGGCACGGCGGATTCCTGACCCAGCCGCTGTGGGAGTTCGACGCCGAGTTCTTCGGCATCTCCCAGCGCGAGGCGTCGATCATGGATCCGCAGCAGCGACTGCTGCTGGAGGTCGCCTGGGAGGCGCTGGACGACGCGGGGATGGCGGGCCGGGTCGGCGGCAGGGAGGTCGGCGTGTTCGTCGGCGGCTTCATGAACGACAACGCGTTGGTGCGCAGCGGCTCGGTGTCGCGGACCTCGATCAACAGCCACAGCCCGACCAGTTCGTCGCACACACTGCTGTCGGCCCGCATCGCGTTCCTGCTGGATCTGCTCGGGCCCACCATGACCATCGACACCGCCTGCTCGTCTTCCCTGGTCGCCCTGCACCAAGCGGTGCTCGCGCTGGAATCGGGCGAGTGCGAGACGGCGATCGTCGGCGGCGCCAACGCGATGCTGCGGCCGGAAGCGTTCATCTCCATGTGCAAAGGCCGGTTCCTCGCGGTCGACGGCCGGTGCAAGTCCTTCGACGCGGCCGCCGACGGCTACGGCCGTGGCGAGGGCGCGGGCGCGGTGGTGCTCAAGCAGCTGGACGCGGCGGTGCGGGATCGGGACCGGATCTACGCGGTGGTGCGGGGCAGCGGCGTCAACCAGGACGGCCGCACGCTCGCCATCCCGGTGCCCAACCCTGTCGCACAGGAGGCCCTGGCCCGGCGGGTGCGCCGGCTGGCGGGCATCGACGCGCACGACATCCGCTACGTGGAGGCGCACGGCACCGGCACGCCGGTCGGCGATCCGCTCGAATTGGCCGCGCTGGGCGCGGTGTACGGGGCCGTCGAGGGCCGCGACGAGCCGCTGCCGGTCGGCTCGGTGAAGAACAACATCGGGCACACCGAAGCCGCCGCGGGCGTCGCGGGCGTCATCAAAGCCGCGCTGACCTTGCACCACGGCGTCATCGCACCGCAACTGCGGCTGGACAATCCGAACCCCGAGATCGATTTCGACGAACTGCGGGTACGCATTCCGCTGGAGACCGAACCGCTGCCGAACGACGACGGCCGGGCCGCGGTGGCGGTCAACAGCTTCGGGTACGGCGGAACCAACGCCCACGCGATCCTCACCCGCGCACCGGAAGTGCCCGCGCCCGCCGCGGAATCCGCGCGCGGGCCGATCACCGTGCTGCCGCTGTCGGCCCGCAACGAGACCGCGTTGCGCACGATGGCCACCCAGCTGCACGACCTCACCGAGGCCACCCCCGTCGAGGCGGTGACCGAGGCGGCCTGGGTGCAGCGCGCGCACCATCCGCTCCGCGCCGCCTTCGCCTACCGTGACGCCGACGATCTGCGCACCCAGCTCGCCGATTTCGCCGCGGGATCGGGCAAGTCGCCCGCCCGGGCGCTCACCGACGGTGCCACCCAGCCGGTGTTCGTGTTCAGCGGCATGGGCCCGCAGTGGTGGGGCATGGCCCGCGGCCTGCTCGAGGCGGGCGGGCACTTCGCGGCCGCCGCGCGGGCGATCGACGAGGTCTTCGGCGAGATCGCGGGCTGGTCGATCGTCGAGGAACTCCTGCGCCCCGAAGCGGAATCGCAGATCACGAGCACCGCCTACGCGCAACCGGCGAACTTCCTGGTCCAAGCCGCGCTGGTGGCCGAACTCGCCGAACTCGGCATCCACCCCGCCGCGGTGGTCGGCCACAGCGTCGGCGAAGTCGCCTCGGCCTATGTCTCGGGCTCGCTGTCGCTGCGCGACGCGCTACTGGTGAGCTATCACCGCGCTCGGTTGCAGGCCACCACCGCTGGCACCGGCGGCATGCTGGCGGTCGGACTGCCGGAGGAACAGCTGCGCGAGCGCCTGGCCGGTGTGCCCGGCGTCTGCGTCGCGGCGATCAACAGCCACTCCGCCGCGACACTGTCCGGCGACCTGGCCGAATTGGACCGCATCAGGGAAGAACTCACCGAAGAAGGCGTGTTCGCCAAGGCCCTGCGCGTCGAAGTGCCCTATCACAGCCACCTGATGGACCCCATCCTCGGCGATCTCACCGCGGCGCTGGCCGACCTCGCGCCGCGATCCGCGCGGGTGCCGATCTGGTCCACCGTCACCGGTGATGAACTGTCCGGCCCCGAGTGGGACGCCGAGTACTGGTGCCGCAACGTGCGCGAGCCGGTGGCGTTCGGCGCGGCCGTGGACAGCCTGCTCGACGCCGGGCACCGGGTCTTCCTCGAGGTCGGCCCGCATCCGGTGCTCAGCGGCAACATCAAGGAGGCGTTCGTGCGCCGCGGCCTCGACGGCGCGGCGATCAGCACCCTGGCCCGCAACGCCGACGACCGGGACAACCTGCTGCGCGCGGTGGGCGAGCTGTACCAGGTGGGCGGGTTGGACACCACGCACGCGCCCGGCGCGCCGGAAACCCCCGCCGCGCATCTGGATCTGCCCCGCTACCCGTGGCAGCGCCGCAGGCTCTGGATCGAGGACCCCGCGATCGAGGCGGATCGCGTCGGCGCCGTCGACGGCTACGTCATGCTCGGGCAGCGCACCGCGGCCTCCGCGCCGGAGTGGGAGGTCGAGCTGTCCGTGGCCGCGTTGCCGTGGCTGCCTGATCACGTGGTGGACGGATCGGTCGTGCTTCCGGGCGCGGCCTATCTGGACGCCGCGCTCAGCGCCGCCGCGGTGCGCACCGGCCGCGCCACCTTCGGGCTGGAGTCGGTGCAGTTCGTCGCGCCGCTGGTGATCGCACGACATGACGTGCCGGTCCTGCGCCTCACGGTCGAGGAGACCACCCACCGGTTCACCTTACGCTCGCGCGCCGCCACCGCGACCACCTGGACGGTCAACGCGTACGGCAGGCTGATCGAGGCCGATGTCGACGCGCGCACCGTCGACCTCACTCCGGCGGCGGACGCGGTGGACGTGACCGCGGCGACCCTGTACGAGGGCCTGGCCGCGCACGGCCTGGCCTACGGTCCGAGCTTCCGCCTGATCACCGACGCCCGCGTCGGGGCCGACTCCGTCCTGGCCCGGCTGGATCTGAGGCCGCTGGCAGACAGCGCGCCGAGCCTGCCGCATCTGGCCCACCCCGCCGCGGTCGACGCCGCGCTGCAGTGCTTCGCCGCCCTGTACGCCCAGACTTCGCGCGGCGCGAGCGTCGTCGTGCCGTCCTCGGTCGCGGGAGTGCGCTGGACCGGGCCGCTGCCCGAGCAGGCGGTCGTGCTGGTCCGCCGGGTGGACGGCGATCCGCTGGGCGCCGACATCACCGTCGCATCGCCGGAAGGGGCTGTCGCACTGAGTCTTTCGGGTGTTCGGTTCGCCAGGCTGGCCGCCGAGCCGGACCTGCACGACCAGCTCGACGACCTGTTCTACGAGCCGGTGTGGTCCATCGTCGACGACATCGCGACCGCCGACGAACCCGCGGCCGGCGAGGAGTTCCTGCTCGTGGTCAGCCTGGGCGGCACCGTCTCCCAGCGCGCGAAGGAGATCGCCAGCGCCCGTGCCTCCTCGGAGATCCTCACCCTGGACCCGGAGGAGGCCGGGGCCTCGGATCGCGTCCTCGCGACTCTGCGCGCAGCGCAGCAGCGGCCCGGGGCGACGCGCGGCCGCCTCGTCGTGGTGTCGGGCGCGGAGCTGGACGCCGTGCCCAATGCCTACGGGCTCGCCCTGGTCGCGAAGGCGGTCGGCGAGCTGGTGGTCGGCGAGGAGAACGACGACGCCACGGTGGCCGAGGTACGTGCGGTGGTGGTCACCGAGCAGGCGTTCTGCCTGCCGGTCGACGCCTTCGCGCATCCGGCGCAGGCCGCGCTCACCGGCGCGCGGCGCACGCTGCGCAACGAGCAACCCGCCGTGCAGTGGCGGCTGGTCGACACCGAACCGGCCACGCGCGCCGCCGACATCGTCGAGCAGGTGTTCGGCGACGGACGGGCCGACGAGGTCGCGTTGCGAGCGGGCGCGTGCTGGGCGCTGCACCTGCGCAAGTCCCTGCGGGAGCATCTGGCGGTCTGGGACGAGGCCGCGCCGCTGACCGACCCGGAAAGTTCCTTTCGCTTGGAGATTCCGCGGTCCCGGCTGTTGTCGGATCTGGCCTGGCGCGCGGTCGAGCGTGTGCCGCCGGGCCCCGGCGAGGTCGAGATCCGGATGGACGCGGTGGGCCTCAACTACAAGGACGCGCTCAAGGTGCTCGGCGTACTCACCGAAAAAGAGCTGGCCGGAACGTACTTCGGCACCGACCTGGGGATGGACGGGTTCGGCGTCGTCGAGCGGGTCGGTCCCGGGGTCACCGAGGTCGCCGTCGGCGACGAGATGTCGGTGTGCGCCAGGGACCTGGTCCGCAGGCATGTCACCCTCCGGCCGGACGAGGGCGCCACGATGCCCCTGAACTATCCGGACACCGAACTCGACCCGTGCCACTCCAGCTCGGTGCTGCCCTTCCTGACCGCCGAATTCGCCTTCGGCGAGCTCGCCCACCTGCAAGCGGGTGAGACGGTGCTGGTGCACGGCGCGGCGGGCGGCATGGGCATGGCCGCGGTCCAGGTGGCGGTGCGCCTCGGCGCGCGGGTGATCGCGACGGCGGGCTCGCAGCAGCGCCGCGCGGTGGCCGCCGCGGCGGGCGCGCACGAGGTGATCAACTCGCGGTCGATCAGCTTCGTCGACGAGGTCCTCGCGCGCACCGGCGGACGCGGCGTCGACGTGGTCTACAACTCCTCCCCCGGCGAGATCCTCCAGCAGAATCTGCGGGCGGCCGCCGAGTTCGGCCGGATCATCGAGATCGGCAAGGCCGACATCTACGGCGGAGGCGCGATCGACCTGCGCCCGTTCGACCGGAACCTGTCGTTCTTCGCCGTGGACATGGACCGCGCCTTGGCCGTGCGCCCCGAACTGGTCCGTCGCGCGGCACGCCGGGCGATGGACGCGCTGAACGACGGCACCTACGACTATCTGCCCTACACCGCTTTCCCGATGACCTCGACCGCCGAAGCCTTCGAGACCGTGGTGCGGTCCAAGCAGATCGGCCGCGTGGTCCTCGACCTGCGCGAACCGGAACCGACCGTGCTGGGCAAGCGGCCGGGCCTGCCGATCGATCCCGAGGCCAGCTACCTGGTCACCGGCGGCTTCGGCGCGTTCGGCCTGGCCACCGCGCGCTGGCTGGCGCGGATCGGCGCGCGGCGCCTGGTGCTGGCCGGGCGCAGCGGCGCCACCGGGGACGCGGCTCGCGCGGCGGTCGCCGAAATCGCCGCCCGCGGTGTGGAAGTGGTCGAAGAACGCCTGGATATGGCCGACTACGACGCCGTCGCCGCGCTGGTCGAGCGCATCGGAGCGAGCGGGCACCCGCTGCGCGGGGTGTTCCACGCGGCCGGTGTGGTGAACAACCTCGAGGTACCGCAGATCACCGCCGAGTCGCTGGCGGAGATCTTCGGGCCCAAGGTCGCCGGAGCGGTCAACCTGGATACCGCCGTCACCGCAGCCGACATCGAGCTGGACATGTTCGTGCTGTTCTCCTCGGCGAGCAGCATCGTCGGCATCTCACCCCAATTCGGGTACGCGGCAGCCAATTCCGTCCTGGACATGATCGCCGCCGCCCGCCGGGCCCGCGGCGCCGCCGCGCTCGCGGTGAACTGGGGCTTCATGAGCGGTGGCGGCGGCATGGCCGACTACGAGGCGGTCAGCCGGTACGCGGAGATGACCGGCTACCGCTCGGTGGACATGGACGTGGCCACCGATCTGCTGGGCGAATGCCTGCGGCTGAACCTTCCGCAGATCGTGCTGTTCGACGTGGACTGGAGTCAGTGGGCACTGGCGCACCGCCCGTCCACCCGCACGCCGCGTTTCGCCGAGCAGGTGGCGGCCGCGGGCGGCGGCGCGTCGGGTGCGGGCGCGCTGCGGGCGGAGATCCTCCAGCTGGGCGTCGACCAGCGCGGTGAGGTGGTGGCCTACCTGCTCGCCGAGCAGCTCGCGGCGGTGCTCGGCGTCGACGCCGAGACGATCGACCTGAACACACCGCTGCCCGAACTCGGCATGGATTCGCTGATGGGCATGGAGTTCGGCGCTCGCGTGGTGCAGGTGCTCGGCACCCAGCTGTCGGTGCTCGCCGTGATCGGACTGACGTTGCGCGGGCTCGGCGCGCGAATTGCCGAGCAGATTGCCCAGGAAGAAGAGCGCGCGGCGAGGAGCGAGGACGAATGACCGGCAACAACAGGGAACTGGCCCGCGCACTGCTGGCCAGGCACGCGAGCGGCGAGCCCGGCGCCACTCCGGCGGCGGCCGACGGCGCGCGGGCCGCGAACGGCTCCGCCGCCGCGGCCACCGCACCCGGCAACAGCGCGCCACGCGGCGTCGCGCACACGTCCTTCCGTGACCACCCCGGCGTACTCGAGGCCGGACAGCGGTTCGGGCGGTTCGACACCTGGGTCAACCAGGTCGGCCTGGTCAACCCCTACTACCTGCCGCACGAAGGCGTCAGCGGCGCGGTGACCCGCATGGCCGAGCGGGATGTGGTGAATTTCAGCAGTTTCGGCTATCTGGATCTGGCCGCCGACCCGCGGGTGCGGCAGGCGGCCAAGGACGCGATCGACCAGTACGGCACCTCCGCCGCCGCGGTCCGGATCGTGGCGGGCGAACTGCCGATCTATCGCGAACTGGAAGCCGAGATCGCCCGCCGCTACGACACCGAGGCGGCACTGGTGACCGCGAGCGGCTACCTCACCAACGCCGCCGCGGTCGGGTTCCTGCTCGGCAAGCGCGATCTCGCGGTCTGCGACGCGCTCATCCACCACAGCGTGGTCTCCGGCACGGAGTGGTCGCGCTGCAAGCGAGTCTCGTTCCGGCACAACGACCCCGAGTCGCTCGAGACGATTCTCAAGATGTCGCGGCGCAGCTTCGACCGGGCCATGGTGATCATCGAGGGCCTCTACAGCATGGACGGCGACGTGGTCCGGCTGCCCGAGATCATCGAGGTGGCCCGGCGCTACGACTGCTCGATCATGATCGATGAAGCGCATTCCTTCGGCACGCTCGGCGCGACCGGGCACGGCGTGCGCGAATTGTTCGACCTGCCCGGCGACGCCGTGGACGTCTGGATGGGGACCCTGTCCAAGGCGCTCGGCAGCGTCGGCGGCTATCTCGCGGGCAACCGGGAACTGGTCGACGGATTCAAATACGTCGCGGGCGGTTTGAGCATGTACACCGCCGCGCCGGCCCCGTCTGCCATCGGCGCCGCCCTGGCCGGGCTCGAGGTCCTGCGCGACGAGCCGGAACGCGTGACCCGGTTGCGGCACAACAGTGAGTACTTCCACCGCCGCGCCGAGGAATACGGCTTCGACATCGGCACCTCGGAGGATTCGCCGATCATCCCGGTCATGACCGGCGCCGACGAGCCGGCGGTGCTGGCGGCGCTGGCCATGCTGCAGCGCGGTTTCAGCGTGAACGCCATCACCCACCCGGTCGTCCCGGCCGGGGAGGCCAGGCTGCGGTTCTTCATCAACTGCAGGCACACCGAGCAGCACATGGACCAGGCGCTGGCCACGCTGCGCGAGGTGCTCGACGGACTCGCGGACACCGCGGGAAAGCAATTCACACTCGCCCATGAGGAGCAGCACTCGTGAAAATTCCCATCAACCGATCCCTCCTCCGAAAAGCGGTGGTGCCCGGGGTGGCCCTGCTGCTGATGGGCTCGTTGTTCATCCCCGCGCGGTCGGCGCTGCTGCCCACCTACGATGAAGCGGGCGGGCCGATCGCGAGCAAGTTCGACTTCACCGCGATGCCGATCGCCCTGCCCAAGGGCCTGCCGACCGATCGCAAGATCCGCGAGCTGCGCGAGCCGTACAAGCACCTGTCGGCCTGGATCTCGTCGGTCGGCGCGGCCATCGCGATGAACGATTTCGACGGCAACCGGCTGGCCGACGACCTGTGTGTGGTCGACCCCCGCTCCGACACGGCGTTCATCACGCCGACGCCGGACAGCAACACCGGCCGGTACGAGCCGTTCGTGCTCGATCCGAAACCGCTGCCCGCCGACGCGTCCACCGTTCCGTCGGGCTGCATCCCCGGCGACTTCAACGGTGACGGCCGGCTGGACGCCCTGGTGTCGTACTACGGCCGCACACCGATCCTGTACCTGCAGCGCGCCAACGCGACCCGTTTGGACGCCAAGGCCTTCCGCCCGGTCGACCTGGTCCCCGCCCCGAACACCCCGGACGGGCACTACGAGGGCGAGCGCTGGATCACCGCGGCGGTCTCGGTGTCCGACTTCGACGGCGACGGCAAGCCGGACATCTACCTGGGTCAGTACTTCGACGACATGGACGTGCTCTCCAAGGAGGGCCAGCTCGCGTTGTGGATGACCGACTCGCTGTCCAACGCGCGCAACGGCGGCAAGGACCGGATCTTCACCCTGGCCTCCGCCAAGTCGGGCGACGAGCCGACCGCCGACTACCGTGAGGTGGCCAACCCGTTCCCGATCGGCATGGACACCGGGTGGGCGCTGGCCGCCGCCGCGTCCGACCTGAACGGCGACCAGCTGCCGGAGCTGTACGTGGCCAACGACTTCGGGCGCGACCGCCTGTTCGTCAACAAGTCCACACCGGGACAGATCCGCTTCGGCTTCGCCGAGGGCGAGCGCGGCATCATCGAGCCGAAGTCGTATGTGCTCGGCCATGATTCGGACAAGGGCATGGCGGCGGACTTCGGCGACCTGAACGGCGACGGCATGCCGGACCTGTTCGTCAGCAACATCGCCGTGCGCTTCGCCCTGATGGAAGGCCACTTCGCGTTCTACAACACCGCCAAGGACACCGCCGACGCGGCACGTCAGCTCGCCGAGGGCGTCGCGCCGTTCAAGAACCGCGCGACCGACGTCGGGCTGGCCTGGGAGACCTGGGGCTGGGACGCCAAGATCGACGACTTCGACAACGACGGTCGCAACGAGGTGGTCCAGGCCACCGGCATGATCAAGGGCGAGACCAACCGGTGGCCGCAGATCCAGGAACTCGGCACCATGAACGACAACCTCACCAAGTACCCGTGGTCGTGGCCGATCATCGGCGAGGACGCGGATCTGGCGGGCAGCGATCCGGTCGGCTTCTTCAGCCGCGGTGACGACGGCAAGTTCGCCAACCTCACCCACGCCCTCGGCATGGACACCCCGGTGCCCTCGCGCGGCATCGCGGTCGGCGACACGTCCGGCAACGGCGCGCTGAGTTTCGCCGTCGCCCGCCAGTGGGGCGACCCGACCTTCTATCACAACAACAAGGCGAACAACGGCCAGTTCCTCGGCCTGAAGCTGTTCCGGCAGGCCTGGGAGGGCACCGCGACGGCGAACACCATTGCCGGTCTTCCCACGCAGGGCGTTCCGGCGGTGGACGCCCAGGTCGAGGTCCGCACGCCGGACGGCAGGTTGCTCACCAGCCACCTCGACGGCGGCAGCGGGCACACCGGCAAGCGCGCCACCGAGGTGCACATCGGACTCGGCGACGTCGACCCGGCCGCCCCGTTGCACGTCACGCTTCGCTGGCGGGAGACCAACGGCACCCCGCACGAACAATCCCTCCAGCTCGCGCCGGGCTGGCACACCGTGAACCTCGCCTCGGACGCGCAGGAGGTCAAGCAACGATGAGCGACAACGACAAGAAGGATCCGGGGGAGGCGACAGCCGCCTCGAACGGCCACCACGAAACCTCGGCGGCCGACGGCAACGGCAGCGTCGCCCCCGGCGCTCCCGCGGGCAACGACACGGCCCCGGAGGGCAGAGCCGTCGCCACGGTCGGCAACGGCAACGGCAACGGGACGGGCGTGACCGCGTCGGAACGTATCTCGGCAGTCCAGCGCTCGGGGACCGAGTTCGCCAAGGAATGGGTGGAGAAGCCCGCCGCCACGAAGGATCCGCGCTATCTGGCGCTGCGTAACTTCGCCATCTCGATCACCATCTTCAATCTGATCGGGTTCCCCCTGCTCGGCTTCGAGCAGCCGTTCCTCTGGCCGTTCATCGCATTGGCCACCGCCTATTCCACCGAGATCGGGCTGGAAGTCCTGGCGGCTTGGGCGTACAAACGGCCGCCCGCCTTCCGGGGCCGGGGGCCGCGGGGGCTGTTCGAGTTCCTGCTGCCCGCGCACATCACGGGTCTGGCGTTCAACTTCCTGACCTTCGCGCACGACAAACTGTGGCCGGTGATCTTCGGCATCGTCGTCGCGGTCGGCACGAAGTGGGTCCTGCGCGCCAAGATCAACGGCAAGATGCGCCACTTCATGAACCCGTCGAACTTCGGTGTGGTGGTGTGCTTCCTGGTCTTTCCGATGATCGCGGTGGCCCCGCCCTACCACTTCACCGAATACATCACCGGACCGGCGGACGCGCTCATCGTGCTCGGCCTGCTGATGACCGGCACGATGCTCAACGCCAAGCTGACGCTGAAGATGCCGCTGATCATGGCGTGGGTGGGCGCGTTCGCGCTGCAGGCCATCGTGCGCGGGCTCATCGAGCCGAACATCTCGATCCTGGGTGGTCTGAGCGTGATGACCGGCCTGGCGTTCGTGCTGTTCACCAATTACATGGTCACCGACCCGGGCACCACTCCGTCGGGCAAGAAGCAGCAGATCATGTTCGGCGCCTCGGTCGGCATCATGTACGGCGTGGTCACCGCGCTGCACATCTCCTACGGGTTGTTCATCGCACTGGTCATCGTCTGCGGCGCTCGCGGCGTCTACTGGTGGGTCCGCGGGATCGCGGAATGGTGGCAGCAACGCGGCGCGGCGCCGGAGGCGGCGCAGCAGCCCGTGGTGGCCGACGACCTGGAGGCCGACATAGCGCGCGAATCCGAGCCTGCGAAGGAGGCTGCCCGCTCATGACCGACCGCGCCGAGCTGCGCCGCGTGCTCGGCGCGTTCACCACCGGTGTCACCGTGGTCACCACCGGGTCGCCACGGCCGCACGGCATGACCGCCAACGCGTTCACGTCCGTCTCGCTGGATCCCCCACTGATCCTGGTGTGCGTCGCCCGCACGGCGCGCCTGCACCGGGCGATCCACGAGGCGGGCGCGTTCGCCGTTTCGGTGCTGTCGGCCGACCAGGAGCCGGTGGCCCGGTACTTCGCCGACTCCGCGCGCCCCGACGGCGACGCGCAATTCGACCAGGTCGAGTGGTTTCCCGGACCGCACACCGCGGCGCCGATGCTGGCGAACGCGGCCGCGGGGCTGGAATGCAAGCTCGACAACGTCTTCGACAGCGGCGACCACAGCATCGTCGTCGGCGAAGTACTGCACGCCGAACGCGACGCCCGACTGGCCGCCACGGGAGCGCTGACGTTCTTCGACGGCGGTTTTCGCCGCTTCATCCTGTGACGACGCCCCCAAAAAGACTCCTCTGACGATCGGAGAATCCCATGCCCTCGCCGTTGGGTCCGCTGCGCGCGGCCCTTTTCGTGCCCAGTCCGGCCAGTGTTCGCTCGGTGCTGAGCAAATTCGAGCAGCCCGACCAGCACGCCGCGCTCGAACTCGAGCAGGTGACCATGCATCTGGTCGGCGGCATCGACTCCGCGGTTCGCAGCTCGGACAACGACGAACTGATCGCCACACTGCTGCAGGTCCCCCCGAAGTACCGCGGGTTCGCCTACGAAGGCGCGGCCGTCGGCCTCACCGCGATCGACTCCCTCTCCCCCGGCCGGCGCGCCGCCGACCTGATCGAGGGTCCGGCCGGCGACTACGCGCTGACCATGTACGTCGGGGTCGGACTCGCGATGGCGAAGATCCCGAAGCTCCGGTGGAAGAAGCTGTTCCCGCAGCACCCGCTGTTCCGCTGGCTGGCCATCGACGGTTACGGCTTCTACAAGGCGTTCTTTCAGATGCAGCGCTACGTGCGCGACAAGCACGTCGAGACCCGCTATCCCGGCTGGCTCGGCGACCGCGACAACCTGAAGCGCATCGCCGATCAGGGCATGGGCCGCGCGCTGTGGTTCATCGGCGGGGGCAGCCCGGCCGGCGTCGTGCGGCTGATCGGCGAGTTCGAACCGCAGCGGCACGCGGATCTGTGGAGCGGCGTCGGCATCGCCGTCACCTTCGCGGGCGGCGTGGAACCCGCGGCGATGGAGGAACTCTGGGACGTGGCCGGAGAGTTCCGGCCGCAGCTGTCGCTGGGGTCGGCCATGGTCGCCCGCATCCGGCAGCAGACCAACAGCGTCAACGAACACAGCGAGGCCGCGGCGCAGGTCTTCTGCGGCGCAGGCGTGGCCGAGACCGACGCGCTGATCGAGAGCTCGCTCGACGGCCTGCCCGACGACGGCAGCTCCGGCACCTACCTGCTGTGGCGGGACCGGATCGCCGAGATCGTCACCGCGAGCCGAGCCTGAGCCGCCGCGATGGGACGGGTCGAGGACTGGGCCGGCAAGCACGTCGTCGTCACCGGTGGATCGGAAGGGATCGGCGCCGCGGTGGCGGAGGCTTTCGCGCGGCGCGGCGCGCAGGTGTCGATCATCGCGCGCCGTGAGCTACCGTTGCGCGACACCGCGAAACGGCTGGGCGTGGACTGCGCCGCCGCGGACGTGACGCGGCCGGACCAACTCGCCTCGGCCGTCACGGAATTGGAGCAGCGCAACGGGCCGTGCGAGGTCATCGCCTGTTGTGCGGGTCTCGCGCTGCCCGGGCGGTTCCTCGAGGTGGACGCCGATGAGTTCGAGGTGCAGATGTCGGCGAACTATCTCGGCGCGGTGTACGCCGTGCGGCAGGTGCTGCCCGGCATGGTGCGGCGGGGCGGCGGGAAGATCCTGCTGGTCAGTTCGACGTCGGCGTTCCTCGGAATCACCGGCTACACCGCCTACGGGCCGACCAAGGCGAGCATCCGGCAGCTGGCGTTGTGCCTGCGCTATGAAGTCGAGCCGAAGGGCGTGGACGTCACGGTGATCTATCCGGCCGACACCGACACACCGGGGCTGGCCATGGAGAACCAGCGAAAACCGGTGGAGACCAAGGCCATCACCGGGTCGATCGAGCCGATGCCGGCTCAGCGGGTCGCCGAAGCCGCCGTACGGGGCTTGGCACGCGGACGCCACCACATCGCGCTCGACCCGCTGACGCGGTTCTTCCTGGCCTGGGCCAACCTGCCCGAGGACCTGGCGCGGCCGTTCATGCGCCGCACCATCGCCAAGGCGCTGCGCGGCAGCTGAACGCCGACCGCGCGAAGGCCCGCTCGCACTCGAATTACGATGCGCGAGCGGGCCTTTTGCCGTATTCAGCCGGCGATGACGATCACGCAGGCCGCGATGAAGAGCAACTGCACCAGCGCCCGCATCGGCAGCGGCATGGTCTTGATGCCCAGTTCGGCGCGGGCGGCGCGGACGTTCGCCGGGAACAGCGCCACCAGCAGCGCGATCAGGCAGGCGGCGGCCAGATCCGCGGTGGCCGGGATCAGTACGCCCGCCGCACCCGCCAGCTCCAGGACGCCGGTCAGCGTCACCAGCGCGGCGGCGTTCGGCAGCCGCGGCGGCACCATGGCGATCAGGGCGTCGCGGCGCGGCTGGAGGAAGTGCGCGCTCGACGTGAGCACGAGCATCGCGGCCAGCCCGAGTGCGGCCGTGTGCGCCCACGAATCGAACCAGCCGTGACCGATCAGCCACCCGGCGAGCCGGGCGAGTGCGGTGACGGCGACGAGGACAACCAGCGGTGCCATCGGGATCTCCTGTAACATCCAGCGAATCTTGACAGTGGAAAGATTAAGCACCCGGCCGTGAACTTGTCAATGTCTAGATGATCGGTCACCATCGAGGTATGGCGAAGGACGGCTACCACCACGGAGATCTCCGCGCGGCCCTGCTGAGCGCGGCCGCCGAGCGGATCGCCGCCGACGGCGTCGACGCACTATCGCTGCGCAATCTGGCGCGGCACGCGGGCGTCTCGCACGCCGCGCCCGCCCACCACTTCGGCGACCGCGCGGGACTGCTCACCGCGTTGGCCACCGAGGGTTTCGAGCTGCTGGCCGCGCAGCTCGCCCGGGCCGGAGAGGATTTCCGCGAGGTCGCGGTGGCCTACATTCGCTTCGCCCGCGAGCACCCCGGACACTTCGACGTGATGTTCCGCCACAGTCTCTTGCACCCGGACGACGCGGCATTGCGCGCCGCCCGGGAACGTTCCGCGACGGCCCTGCGCGCCGGTGTCTCGGACATCCGGCCCGGCGACAGCCACGATCGGCAACAGGCGACTCAGCTCGCCGCATGGTCGCTGGTGCACGGCTTCGCTTCGCTGTGGCGCGAAGGGGCACTGCATAATTCATCACTGGCCGCCGAATCCGATCCGGAGGTATTGGCCCGCAAGATGTTGTCCACCATCCGGTTCGACTGACCGGAAACCCGCTTGCGCCGAGCCGCCACCGTGCTATCCAGAGACCCGGAAGGAGCGGGCGGCCATCCCCCGGCCGCCATCGACACATGGACATCCACGCCTACCCGACCGAGGCGACCATACCGGTGGACCTGAGCGAGGCGCACCGGATCGCCGACAACCATCTCGCCAACGGCGACTACGCCGACCGCGGAATCGCCTACCAGCTCACCGAATTCGACACCTGCTTCGTGGCCGTCGCCACCTTCCCCCGGCCACCGCACGCCGAGCCGGACAGCCCGCTGGTGGTGGTCGGCGGTTCCGTCTGCGTCATCGACAAACCCACCGGCGCGATCTCCTACTGGCCGACCTACCCGGCCGACCTGGTGGCCGACCAGTACGCGACCGCCCTGCGGGACGGCCGTCTGATCATCGAGGACGGCTGGCCCGAAGACGACGAGCCACCCGCCGCCACCTGAGCCCCCTCCGCCCGTGCCGAAGCAATTGCGGCCATTGACAATTGAAGATTAGCACACCAGCATGAGCAACGGCCCGTCTACTGGCCAGGTCAGGCGAACGTCGAGCTTTCGAAACCGATGCGGCTACAGGAGGCAGCTCCATGGGGGACAACGAGCCCGACGCGGACACACGCGAGCCAGAGCAACCCCGGCAGCACGACCCCGCCGAGCGCAAGAGCTGGATTCGTCGTCACTCCGGGACGATTCTCACCACACTGCTGTTCCCCATCATCTCCGGGTTGATCGTCTTGGGGGTGGAGAAGTTCACCGATGACGACGCCTCCGCCACGTCGGCCTCGACGTCCGCTCAGCAGACCACCCGCAGCCCTTCCCCGGACAACCGCGCGGCCTCGCCCGCGCCCTCCGCCGCGCCGACGACATCGCCGGCCGCTTCGCCGCACGATGTCCGGTGGACCGGCACGATCAACCTCACCTATCTGGATTTGGACTCCGTCCCGCCCCGCGTGCTGCCCAGCAACAACGGCGCCAGCGCATGGGTCAGTTACGACCGCAATTCTTCCGGCGGGTTCGACAAAGCCACCCTGTACGGCCTCGGTGGCGGCTTCTTCACGACGAAGCCCACCCTCGCCCTGTGGACCGTCCCGGCCGAACCCACTCGGCAGCAATGCTCGGACCTCGTCGCCACCCAAGGCGCCGAAACCCTCCCGGTCACCAAGGACAGCGCCTACTGCGTCAAAACCGCCGCAGGCCGCACCGCTTTCCTCACCGGCATCTCCGTCAGCAACGCAATCCACGCCTACACGGCCTCGGCAACCATCTGGTCCGCCACGCAGTAGACGACGCCCCAGTCGCACGAAAGACCGCCGATCCGGCACACGAGTCCGACCGCACGTGGGCAGACGAGTTGATAACGGTGCGCTATGGACGTAACGGATGTCACCACAGCGACGGTGTCCAGAAGGTGAAGCTCACCAGGGGAGGAAATTCTCCCGTCGCCGCGTCGGCCGTGACCGTCTCCCTCGAATGGGGATCAACCCACGAAATCGATGCGCAGGCCGTCCTTCTGGCAGACACGGGGAAGATCCGGACGAATGACGACTTCGTGTTCTACAACGCGGCGACGCATCCCAGCGGTGCCGTCATGCTTCGCACGTCAGAGGAGAGCTGCGCGACGCTCGCGATATCCCTCGCCGCGGTCGAAGCCCCGGTGTCACGAATCGTCATCGCGGGATCGGTCGACCAAGGATCATTTCGCGACATCCGGGAACTCACACTGAGCGTTCGCGACGAAAACAGCACGCTGATCATCTTCGATGTCGACCGGCCCGATCCTGTGACGGCGATGGTGCTCGGCGAATTCTACCGCCGCAATGGCGCGTGGAGATTTCGCGCGGTCGGCCAAGGGTGGGCAAGCGGGCTGCGCGGACTTGCCGAGGAGTTCGGTGTCGAGGTCGACGGCTCCCCCGATACCAACGATCCGCACACCGCGCCGCCCATGCTCGGATCGCCCGAGCCCGGGCGCGGCTACACCCTTCCGGGAGGAACCACAGACGCTGCGGGAGGCAGGGTGGTATCCGGAATCGGCGGATTCGGAGCGTGTGCGCTGGTGGAATGGCACGACATGGACCGACGACACCCGGCAGTTGTTCCCTCCGGATCCGTCGGTCTGCGACCGATGTGGCCGGCCGAAGCGGATCCCCCGTTTCGGCACACCGCCGCCGTGCCGCTGGTGCGAGTCCGAGGTCAACGGGTTCATGGAGATATGGCGGTCCCAGGCATGGCAGGTGCTGACGATCTCGGGTCCGCGCGGCGCCGCCTGGGACGAGCTGTGGACAGCCCTCCGCTTCCAGCGAATTGACCAGAACAGTGGGCGAGCGGCGTTGCGACCCCTCGCTATGGCCTATCTGGAACGGGTTGTCACCTTTGCCTTCGCAGACGGCGAGATCGAGCAGCACGAGTTGGACAGTTTCGAGCAGGCAGTGAGCGATCTCCAGGAAGCCGTTGACCTGGGTGCCGCACAGCTGCGCGTCAACGAACTGCGCCAGCGTATGCTTCGGGGCCGCTCACTCAGTCAGGTACGTGCCGGTGAGCTGCCCCGGTTGCAGCGACCGGATCTCCATCTGGAAGCCGACGAGACCTTGCACATCGACGTCGATGCCGCGCAAGTCAAATACCTTGCCACGGGGCCGCGACACAGCGGCGGCAGGTTGGTCGGCAGCAACAGGAAGTTTCGGTTCGTCGGCGCCGGAGCGGGCACCGAACTTCCCTGGTCGAAGATTGTTTCCATCACTAGCGAATACGGCAATGTCATCATTTCGGCGACCACCGCCCGCGGAGGCGGAACGTACAGCGTCGCAGATCCCGAATATGTCGCCGCGGTGCTCGAAGGGGCACTGCGGATAGCGAAACGCCTGGTGCTCGCACCTGGTCAGCGCGACAGTCGAGCGATACCCTCCCATGTGAAAACAGCCGTGTGGCAACGCGATGGCGGCAGGTGCTGCGAATGCGGCGACACCCATTATCTCGAGTTCGATCACATCATTCCGTTGAGCCGAGGTGGCGCTACCAGCATCGGCAATCTGCAAATTCTGTGCCGGAGGTGCAATCTGGAGAAAGGAGCCCGTCTCTGATCGACGGCGTCGGCATAAGAGCGGCGACCAGCGTCAGGCAAGGCAAGGTAACCAGACGTTCGCCGCCGGTGGCGGCGGGACTCTCCACGGTTCAGAACGCGGGTTGTGCGGGCAGATCCGGGTCGGAGGCAGGGTCGTCCGCGGCAGGTTCGCCCGCGTCGGGGACTTCGGTGCCGCGCAGTGAGGTGCCTGCGGTTTCGCGCAAGTAATTCCAGGCGAGCAGGCCGATCAGGGAAGCGCCGACCATGTAGACGGCGGGGAACAGTGACCAACCGGTGGTCTCGATGACGGCCTCGTTGATCAGCGGGGCGGTGCCGCCGAAGATCGCGGTGGAGACGTTGTAGGCCAGCGCGAAGCCCGCGTACCGCACATGCGTCGGGAAGATGGCGGGGAAGGTGGAGCTGATGGTGGACAACTGCGGCACGTACAGCAGGCCGAGCACGATGAAGCCGATGATGGCCCACGCGGTCCCCTGCCCCATCAGCCAGTACATCGGCACCGCGAACACGGCAAGACCCATCAGGGAGAACAACCACATCGGACGGCGGCCGACACTGTCGGACAGCCGACCGAAGAAAGGCAGCACCACCATCATCACCAGCTGCCCGATCAGCATCATCGCGGTGGTCGCCGACTCACCCATGCCGATGGTGTTCTGCAGATAGGT
Organism: Nocardia sp. NPDC004573; assembly: GCF_053602135.1. Lineage (NCBI taxonomy): Bacteria > Bacillati > Actinomycetota > Actinomycetes > Mycobacteriales > Nocardiaceae > Nocardia > Nocardia sp. NPDC004573. Next base: position 100,425 of record NZ_JBSGDA010000016.1, on the reverse strand, counting down.
GGGCTGGTAGGTCAGCAGCGTGTAGTTCACCACGTTGAGCGCGACCACCAGTCCGGCCAGCGTGAGCGTCTCACGCCGGTAGGTGGTCAGCACCTCGCGCAGGCCGCCGGGCGGATGCTTGTGCTCGGCGACCTCGGTGAACACCGGGCTCTCATCCAGCCTGGCCCGCAGGTACCAGCCGGTCAGGCCGAGCGGGATGGCGATCAGGAACGGAAGTCGCCAGCCCCACTCGTGCATGGTGTCCGAGCCGAGCGCGAGCTGGCAGGCCAGCACGGTCGCGGAACCGCCGACGAAGCCGGCGAGCGTGCCGAACTCCAGGAAACTGCCGAGGAAACCGCGTTTGCGGTCGGTGGCGCATTCAGCGAGATACGTTGCCGCGCCGCCATATTCGCCTCCAGTGGAGAAGCCCTGCACCACTCGCAACAGGATGAGCAGGATCGGGGCCAGCACACCGACGGACGCATGGGTGGGCAGCACGCCGATGGCTCCGGTGGCGGCCGCCATGAGCAGGATGGTGGTGGCCAGCACGGCTTTCCGGCCGATCCGGTCACCGAGCGGCCCCCACACCATGCCGCCGAGCGGCCGGAGGACGAACGAGATGGCGAAGCCGAGCATGGTGCCGAGCGTGCCCAGTTCGCCGGGGAAGAAGGCGTCGGTCAGGTATGTCGCCGTGGCGGCGTAGACGCCGTAGTCGAACCACTCGGTCGCGTTGCCCATGGCGGAGGCCGCCACGGAACGCCGCAGCGGGAAACTCTCCGATGTCCGGTCGGTCACGTGCACGTCCTCTCCAGTCCGTCCACGGACCTCGGTTCGTTCCACCTCCCGTCCGAGAACCGAAGGTGTGGCACGAAACAGACCGATACCCAGGATTCCAGCCCGGCAAACCGGCGCGCACCCGAAAACGCGCGAGGAAGCGCGCCGCGACCTGGCACTACGCAAGTAATTGTGATGTCGGTCACATCAAATGCCGACGGCTGAAAATTGCCACCGAGCGCCGAGCTCCACCCCCGCCGGAGCATGGCGGCGACCGCGGCCGCGACCTCCCGCGCCAGCGCGCCGTCGACCGGGGCGTGCCGACTCAGCAGCCGGTACCGCATGGCCCGGGACGCGGAATCCACCACGAGGTCCAACGGCACCGTCGCGGCGAACTCCCCGTTGTCCACACTGCGCGGCAGCAGTGTGCGCAACACCGCACGGCACGGACGGATCACAATGTCCTGCGAGCGCTTCGAGAGTTCGGGGTCGCGCTGGGCATCGGCCCTCAGCTGCGTCGGAGCCGCCGACGTGGCGCGATCGAATTCCTGGTGGGAATTCGTTCACGACCGGGATCGTGGTGCGCGTCGACGGCGGCGCACGATGGGGAGCGCCGCAATAGGGCGCTGTCTACAGCGGCGTCACGTACGCGCCCGCGATGCCACCGTCCACCAGGAATTGCGACGCGGTGATGAACGAGGAATCGTCGCTGGCGAGGAACGCGACGGCGGCGGCGATCTCCTCGGGTTCGGCGAACCGGCCGAGCGGAACGTGCACCAGACGCCGCGCGGCCGGCTCGGGATCCTTGGCGAACAGTTCCTGGAGCAAAGGCGTGTTGACCGGGCCGGGGCACAGCGCGTTCACCCGAATGCCACTGCGGGCGAACTGCACTCCGAGTTCCCGGCTCATCGCCAGCACACCGCCCTTGGAGGCGGTGTAGGAAATCTGCGAAGTCGCCGCGCCCAGCACCGCCACGAACGAGGCGGTGTTGATCACCGAGCCCTTGCCGCGCTCGAGCATGTGCCCGATGGCGTACTTGCTGCACAGGTACACCGACGTCAGATTGACCTCCTGGACGCGCCGCCACGCGTCGATGCCGGTGGTCAGGATCGAATCGTCCTCCGGCGGGGAGATGCCCGCGTTGTTGAACGCGATGTCCAGCCCGCCGTAGGCGTCGACCGCGGTCTGGAACAGGGCCTCGACCTGGGCTTCGTCGGTCACGTCCACCTGGACGTACCGGCCGCCGACCTCCTTGGCGGCTGCCTCGCCGGTCCCGGCATCGATGTCCGCGACCACCACTTTCGCCCCCTCCGCCGCGAAGCGACGGACCGTGGCCAGACCGATACCGCTCCCGCCGCCGGTGACGACGGCGACTCGATCCTGTAAGCGCTGCAACGTATCTCCTGTCGGATGTGCGGGTATCACTGCGTGGCGAGGAAGACGTTCTTGGTCTCGGTGAAGGCGAGCGCGGCATCCGGCCCCAGTTCGCGCCCAAGCCCGGACTGCTTGAACCCGCCGAACGGCGTCCAATACCGCACGGAGGAATGCGAGTTCACCGACAGGTTGCCCGCCTCCACGCCGCGGGCCACGCGCAGCGCCCGGCCGACATCACGGGTCCAGATCGAGCCGGACAGACCGTAATCCGTGTCGTTGGCGATGCGCAGCGCGTCGGCCTCGTCGTCGAACGGCAGCACGGCGACCACCGGGCCGAAAACCTCCTCGGTGAGCACCCGGTCGGTGGGCGCGCCGGGCAGCACTACGGTCGGCGGGTACCAGAATCCGGGGCCCTCGGGCATCCTTCCGGTGAACGCCACCTCGGTCGAAGGCTGCACGAACGCGGCCACCCGCTCCCGGTGCGCCGCCGAGATGAGCGGACCCATCTCGGTGGCTTCGTCGGACGGGTCGCCCACCCGCACGCCCCGCACCGCGGGTTCGAGCAGTTCGAGGAAACGGTCGAACACACTGCGCTGCACCAGGATCCGCGAGCGGGCGCAGCAGTCCTGCCCGGCGTTGTCGAAGACGCCGGAGGGCGCGGTGGCCGCCGCCTGCTCCAGGTCGGCGTCGGCGAACACGATGTTCGCGCTCTTGCCGCCCAGTTCCAGCGTCACCCGCTTCACCTGCTGTGCGCAGCCCGCCATGATCTGTGTGCCCACCTCGGTGGAACCGGTGAACACCACCTTGCGAACGGCCGGGTGGGTGACGAAGCGCTGCCCCACCACGGATCCCTTTCCGGGCAGCACCTGGAACACGTCCTCGGGCAGTCCCGCCTCGAGCGCGAGTTCGCCGAGCCGCAGGGCGGTCAGCGGGGTGACCTCGGCGGGCTTCAGCACCACGGTGTTGCCCGCGGCGAGCGCGGGGGCGAAGCCCCACGCGGCGATCGGCATCGGGAAGTTCCACGGCACGATCACCCCGACGACGCCGAGCGGCTCGTGGAAGGTGATGTCGACCCCGCCCGCGACCGGAATCTGCTGTCCCAGCAGCCGTTCCGGCATCCCGGCCGCGTAGTGCAGGACGTCGCGGACGTTGCCCGCCTCCCAGCGCGCGTTGCCGATGGTGTGCCCGGCGTTGGCGACCTCGAGCCGGGCGAGGTGCTCCAGGTCCGAGTCGACCGCCTCGGCGAACCGGCGCAGCAAGCGTGCCCGGTCTCCCGGCGCCACTTCGCGCCAGGCGGCCGAGGCACGCTGCGCGCGGGCGATGGCCGCGTCGGTCTCCGCTTCCCCGACGAGTTCGACGGTGGTGACCACCTGTTCGGTCGCCGGGTTGACCACCTGCGCTGTCGTCACCGGTCGCGCTCCCTTCGATAGGTGTCCGCCGCCTCGACCAGCGCCCGGATCAATCGGCGATCGGTGGCGTCGGCCTCGGGATGCCACTGCACGCCGACCAGGAACGACCCGTCGGTGGACTCCACGGCCTCGATGGTGCCGTCGGCGGCGTACGCGGTCGCGGCCAGGCCCTCCGCGAGCCGATCGACGGCCTGGTGATGGTGGCAGTGCACTTTCAGTTCCGGGCCGGCCGAGCGGGCGATCCGGCTGCCCGCGATGGTCAGCACCCGGGTGGCGGTGAATCCGCCCTCGACACCGGAGTGCTCCTCGTGACCGACGACGTCGGGCAGGTGCGGGATCAACGTGCCGCCGAGCGCCACGTTCGCCAGTTGCAGCCCGCGGCATACCGCGACTATCGGCATGTCCGCCGCCCGCGCCAGCTCGAACAGGCCGAACTCCGATTCGTCCCGGTCCGGCCTGGTGTAGCCGGGTATCCCGGACGACGGGCCGCCGTAGCGCGCCGGATCGACGTCCGCGCCGCCGGTCAGCACCAATCCGTCGAGCCGCCGGACCAACTCCGGACGCGCGACGCCCGCGGGCGGCAGCAACACGGGGATGCCGCCCGCGGCGGCCACCATCTCGACATAGGCGTGCGGCAGGACCGCGCCCGGCAGGTCCCAGGCGTTGAAGCGGACCTGTTCCACGTAGGTGGGCAGGCCGATCACGGGACGGGCTCCCGCGACCTCAGAGTCGTTCGAAACCACGGATACGCTCCCAGTCGGTGACCGCGGCGTCGTAGGCGTCCAGCTCGACCCGCGCCGCGTTGCGGTAGTGCTCCACTACATCATCACCGAAGGCCGCGCGGGCCACCGTGCTGTCGCCGAACAGCTGGGCCGCTTCGCGCAGCGTCCGCGGCACCCGAGGGCGCTCGGAGCGGTAGGCGTTGCCGTGGAATTCCGGCTCCAGCGGCAGCCCGCGATCGATACCGTGCAGTCCCGCCGCGATCAGGGCGGCCACGGCCAGGTACGGGTTCACGTCGCCGCCGGGCACCCGGTTCTCGAATCGCAGCGAATGGTCCTCGCCGACCACGCGGACGGCGCAGGTCCGGTTGTCGCGGCCCCACGCGATCGCGGTCGGCGCGAAGCTCCCGGTGACGAATCGCTTGTAGGAGTTGATGTTCGGCGCGAGCAGGTAGGTGAACTCGCGCAGGCAGTCCAGCTGGCCCGCGATGAACTGCCGCATCAGCGCCGACATGCCGTCGGCGCCGTCGCCCGCGAAGACGGGCTCTCCCGAGTCATCGCGCAGACTCAAGTGGATGTGACAGGAATTACCCTCGCGCTCATTGTATTTCGCCATGAACGTGAGGCTGCGCCCTTCCTGGGCGGCGATCTCCTTCGCACCGGTCTTGTAGATGCTGTGGTTGTCGCAGGTGACCAGTGCTTCGTCGTACCGGAACGCGATCTCGTGCTGGCCGGGGTTGCATTCGCCTTTGGCCGACTCGACATACATTCCCGCGCCGTCCATCTCCTTGCGGATGCGGCGCAACAACGGTTCGATCCGCCCGGTGCCGAGCATCGAGTAGTCGACGTTGTACTGGTTGGCCGGTGTCAGTCCGCGGTACCCGGCGTTCCAGGCGGCCTCGTAGCTGTCGTCGAACACCAGGAATTCGAGTTCGGTCCCGACGAACGCGCGCAGGCCGCGCTCGGCCAACCGGTCCAGCTGTCTGCGCAGCACCTGGCGCGGCGAGGCGGGCACGGGCCGTCCCTCCGGCACCACGTGCTCGACGTCGCACAACACGAGCGCCGTGCCCGGCCACCACGGTGTCGTCCGCAGGGTGCGCAGATCCGGCCGCAGCACGACGTCCCCGTACCCGGTCTCCCAGGACGACAGCGCGTATCCGTCGACGGTGGTCATGTCCACGTCCACCGCGAGCAGGTATCCGCACGCCTCGGTGGCGTGCTGGACCACCTCGTCCAGAAAATATCGTGCCGCGCAGCGTTTGCCTTGCAGTCGCCCCTGCATATCGGTCATGGCGACCAGCACCGTGTCGATCTCACCCGTGTCGACCCGGTCCCGCAATTGCGCCACACTCAACATCCCGCTACGCATCCACGACCCCTCTCGGCACCAACCGTGCTCACGCTAGAGCAAAACGGACACCTTTGCGGTGCGACACCCGAATCTCGTGGGCACCCCGGGACGGTGTGCGATGGGGCCAGGTCAGACGCCCCCTCGGCGGCCGCGCAGCAGGGTCAGGACAAGGGATTGCGAAGGGCGGCGGAAAGGATGGACAGGCGGCGCGGGCGGGGCGGCGACAGTGCGGGCGGGCGCGGCGCGCGGATCGGCCGTCCGAGCCACATGCGGACGATCAAGGCCGCGAAACCCAGGTGGCCGCGCAACGCCGGACCGGCGAAGGCGAGCGACCATCGCGTCTGCGTGCCCGCCGCGGGCAACTCGTGTCCGGCGAAGCGGCCGGCGAGCCAGTCGACCATGACCGGCAGGGCCAGGAACTGCAACAGCAGATGGGTGCTGAGCCGGTCGCGCAGGTAGCGCACGTGCACGCCCGCGTCCACGTAGCGCGCGACGTGGCCGTCCACGTCGGCGACCGCGATCACTTCGTCGTACACGCCTTGCAGCACCAGCATGGGCATGGCGGGCGCGCGGCGGCCCGGGTGGATGTCGTCGAGGATCCGTTGCAACCCGTCCTGGGCGATCATCGCGGCGAGCCCCGCGTCGCTGTGCTTGTCGATGTCGCGCCGGGCGAAGCGATACAGCAGCGGGAACGTCGCGGTGGTCTCGGTCTCGGCCAGCCAGCCCAGATACCGCGCGTCCAGGTGGGCGCGCAGCATGCGGTCCAGGTCCGGATACCCGCGGCGCAGCCCGGCGGTGAAGAGGGCCGCGAATCCCGCGAACAGCGTGCCGTTGAGCCGGACGAACGCGGCGGCCGGATCACCCACCGGCGAGCCGGCGACCGCGCCGACCACGTTCAGCTCCGGCGCGTACTCGGCGGCCGCCTCCGCGGCCCACGCGGTGGCCAATCCCCCGCCCGAATAACCCCACAGCGCGACCGGCGTGGCCGGTTCCAGCCCGAGCGGGACGAACGCGAGAGCGGCGCGAACCGCGTCCAGCGCGCGATATCCCGGCTCCCTGGCCACGCCGAACCGGCCAGCGGTCCCCCCGTGATCCGGCACCGACACCGCCCAGCCCCGGACCAGCGCGCTGGCGATCAACGGCAGCTCGAGCTGGGGAATCGACCCGGCCGCCCGCGCCCCGCGCCGCAGTGCGTAGGAGGGAAGACATTTCGACGCCACCGCGTCGATCGCGCACTGGAACGAGACCAGCGGGCGCGGCTCGGCCGGGTCCGCGCCCCACGGCAGCAGCACGGTGGTCACCGCCACCTCGGGCACACCATCCAGGTCACAGGTGCGATAGAGCAACTGCCACGCCGAAATGCGCTGCGGCACAAGACCGAAGAAGCCGATCTCCACGGTGCGCGTGCGGACGATCGCACCGGGGCGCAAGCGTCCGACCGCGGGCGGCGGCACGTAGAAGGGATCGTCGTCCGGCAGCAGCGGCCGATGCGCGAACACGTCCGGATCGGGCGGCACCGGACCGCCGTCCCACTCGGGCTCCACACTCATCCGGTTCTCCCTTTCCGACGGCACGGCTGTGACGACGGGCACCGTCGGGCCGGGACGGCGCGCGATGCCCGTATTCCACCCAAGCAATGTCGTGGCCGGAAAAGAATTGTCCCTGGCACCAATTCGACGCTCGCGGATTCTCGCTTCGATGCAGTGACAACGGGGCTCAGAAGCCGCCGTTTCCGCCGATCATCCACGGATTGAAGGTGCATTCCAGCGCCGGATGTCCGACCGGATCCAGCGCGTGCAGCACGATCGATGCCGCGCGCGGCGAGTACATCATCGTGAGGTGATCGGACATATCCTGCTCGCACCCGTCCTGCAGCGTGACGTTGTCCACCGTTGCGTCCGGACCCGCCTGCAAGAACGTCCATTGGTAGGGGTTGGTGATCTCGTCGTGCCGCGAACCGATGGCCGTGTAGGCGACGCCGGGCACCGTGTCGCCCTGCGCGTTCAAACCGGCGTAGAACGGCGAGCCCGCCGCCTGCTGGATATTCGCGATGCCGACCAGCGGCTCGTAGAACCCGAGGATATCTACGCCGAGGTTGTTGATGGTCCGGCCGAGTGTCGCGATGCCAAGCAACGAGGTGCCGTGATGGGTGGCGCCCAAGCTCACCAGTTCGCCCACTTTGCCCTGGCCACCGTCGAATTTCAGATAGTGGTTGGCGATCGTGCCGCCTTGGGAGTGCCCGACGATGTCCACGGTCTGCGCTCCCGTCGCGGCCAGTACCCGGTCGACGAAGTCCCGCAGCTGCCCTGCCGAGTCCTCCATCGGCCCGACGCCGAAGCGCCCGGGCAGGATCGGTCCCAGGCCGCCGCCCTCCAGCAGGCCGGATCGCCCGTAGTTGAAGGCGAACACGCAGAACCCGGCGCGCGCCAGGCGCGGCGACAGAGCGGCGAAGGTGTCGTAGGCGTTGAGCCAGGTGCCGTGCAGCAACACCACCGGACGCGGGTGTTCGGCGGTCGGCGTGCAGTTCCAGCGGTTCGCGCCGGGCGGGGCCGCGTCGGGATGGGTGAGTCCGTAGGCGAATGCGGCGAGATAGGCCGACATCTCCGGGCCTTCGCCGGACGCGTCGGAGGCGACGCTGGTCGCCCATCCCGACGAACTGCCGGTGTCCACGATCGCGCGCGGCTGCCTGCCGTCCGGCGCCGGCGTCAAGCCCGCGGTGATGTACTCGGCGAGGGCCTGCTGTGTCGGTTCGATCTCCGCCTGCGCGGCTCCGCCGCCGAGCGCGGTCGCCATTGTCAGGCCCGCGATCACCGCCGCCCCCATGATCGCCCGCCGAGCGCTGTGCGTCATTGCCAACATCCTGTTCACTTCCATTCGCGCCGAACGAACGCGGCAGGCGGTGAAATCGTTGCACCGTCACGAAATGTCTTCCGCGCCACAATTGGAGACAGATGTGATCAGGGCCATATGCGCCGGGCCGCTTTCCGAATGTAGAGCGCTCGCCGCAGCAATGTCACTGCACCTCGAGGAGAAGATTTCCACCGGGAATTTGGCGTGCGAGCCAAAATTCGCGCGGCCGCGCCGACGACCTTGCCCCGGGATTCTGTGGTCGGAAACAATCGGCCCATGTCCGTCGTGTTGTCCCCGGTGACCGGAGACGCTCCCCTCGTCGCCCGGTTGCTCACCCGCTGGCCGCAGATCGCCGAGCGCATGCTCGCCGCGGGCCTGGGCACCACCCCGCCCGCCGCCGACCTGCCGGAGGGGCATTTCACCGCCGAGGTGCTGCCTGCGATCTACGCCTGCGGCCGGGCGGTCCTCCAGGCGATCGGTGAACAGCGCAGCTTCACCAAATCGGAAGTCGCGACGTTCGTCGCCCCGGTGGCCGAGCGGCACGCCGAGGACCGGTTTCCGTTGCCCCTGCTCATCGAAGCCATTCACGGTTCCGCGCAGTCGGTGCTCCAGGAAGCGGCCGCGCTGGCATCCCGTGACGAACTCGACGACCTCGTCGTGCTCGGCAGCCGCCTGCTCGACCTGCTGATGCAGATCAACATCACGGTCGTGGAGACCTACACCGAGGTCGAGCAGTCCATTTACAACGCCGAGCGGGAAGCGCGCCGCGCGCTGTGCTCGGCGCTGTTGCACGGGCTGCCCGCCGAGGAACTGGCGGCGCGGGCGGACACCACGCTGGCCGAGCGCTACACGGTGCTCGCGATCCACATCCGGCCCGACGACCAGCCGACTACGGTCGCGACGCTGGTCGGGCGCCGCCGCGTCCGCCTGCTGCACCGCGCGTTGGACGCCCTCGCGGGGACCAAAGCACTGGCCACCTTCGACGGCTGGACCGGAATCGCCTTGTTGCCAACGGGTTCGGACACCGAACTCGATGTCGCGCGCTATGCCGGGCTGGCCGCCGAATTGACCGAGCACTTCGGTATTCCGGTGTTCCTCGCCGAGTATCCCGCGGTGCCGCAGGACGCCATCGCGCAGACTGCGAAGGAAGCCACCGACCTCGCCGAACTCGCGCGACTGCTCGGCAGGCCCGCGGGCGTCTACCAGCTCGACGACCTGCTCCTGGAATACCAGCTCACCAGACCGGGCACCGCTCGCGCGCGGCTGGCCGAGCGCATCGCCCCCATCCTGGACAGCCCGCACCTGCTCGACGCGCTCGACGCGCACCTGCGCCACGGCTCCGACCGCAAAGCCGCGGCCGCCGAGATTCACGTGCACCCGAATACTTTCAGCTACCGCCTGCGCCGCGTCGCCGAAATCACCGGGGCCGATCCCACCGATCCGCACGACTCGCGGCTGCTGGCGGCCGCGCTGACGATTCAGCGCCTGTATCCCGGCAAGCCGGCCGATGACGGCAAGCCCTAGAAGGGCTCGCCCGGCGCGCCGGTCGCGGTTACCGTCCGACACATGGGAGACGAGCACGAGTCGATCGACACGGGCGGTTACTTGCTGACCGGCCGATCGCTGGACGAGGTACCGGGCGATGTTCGCGCTCACCGACGACGACTTGCGCGGCGATATCCTCGACTGTCCCGGCGGTGCCGCCAGTTTCGCGGCGGAGGCGGCGGCGTTCGGCGCACGGGTGGTCGCGGTCGATCCGGTCTATCGCCTGCCCGCCGCGGAGTTGACCGCCCTGGCGTCCGCGGAACTCGACCACAGCGCGTCTCACACGACTGCCGCCGCCGACCACTACGTCTGGGGTTTCTACGGCGATCTCCACGCCCATCGCGAGATGCGGAAGACCGCCGCGGGCCGGTTCGCCGCGGATCTGCGCGCGAACCCGGCGCGCTACCGCTTCGGCGCCCTGCCCGCGCTCGACTTCCCCGATCGGACTTTCGATCTGGTGCTGAGCTCGCATCTGCTGTTCACCTACGCCGACCGGCTGGATTTCGACTTCCATGTGGCCGCGTTACGGGAACTGACGCGGCTGAGCCGCGGGGAGGTCCGGGTGTTCCCGCTCCGCGACCATGCCGGCGGACAACTGGACGACCTGCTGAATCACGTGCGAAACAGATTGCGGGCCGAGGGAATCCAGTCGGAAGTCGCCGACGTGCAGTTCGAGTTCCAGCGCGGGGCGCGCTCGATGCTGCGCTTGTCAGCATCCTGATACCGGTCGCGTTGCTCGACGCGGTAGGCGGGATCCGACCCCGGCGGCCGTCCGGGTGTGCTCGACGAGCTCGCCGAGACCTCCGCCGCCACCCAGTTCGTCCGAGTCCGACTTGCCCGGCATCTGCTCAACGGGCAGTGCCCCGACGCCCGGACGCTGAGCGGTCCCTGCGACCAGGTCGTCGCCCGTACGTCTGACCCGAACCGGCGGGACACCCGCGGCATGACCCAATGAGGCGAATCTGTGTTAACTTAACCGAGAATCATAATTAACTTAGCTGATCGGAGAGGGCTATGAGGTCCGCCGTCATCGTCGATGTCGTTCGCACACCGTCCGGTAAAGGCAAGGCAGGCGGCGGCCTGTCGGAGGTGCATCCGGCCACCCTGCTGGCGGGCGTGCTCGCCGAACTCGTCGCCCGCAACGACCTCGATCCCGCCCTCGTGGACGACGTGGTCGGCGGATGCGTCACACAGAGCGGTGAGCAGGCGTTCAACATCAGCAGGACCGCCGCGCTGGCCGCCGGTTTCGCCGAGTCGGTGCCCGCCACCACGGTGGACCGGCAGTGCGGGTCCAGCCAGCAGGCCGCGCACTTCGCGGCGCAAGGTGTCATAGCCGGCGCCTACGACATCGCGATCGCGTGCGGCGTGGAATCCATGAGCCGGGCGCCGATGTTCTCCAACGGCCAAGGCGAAGACGCCAACCACGGCCCGCTCGCGCACCGTTACCCGGAGGGTCTCATCCAGCAGGGCATCGCGGCCGAGGTGATCGCCGCCCGATGGAAGTTCGACCGCACCGCGCTGGACGAATTCGCGGCCCGCTCGCATCGGGTCGCCGCCGAGACAGCGGCGCAAGGCGGTTTCGACAACGAACTGGTCGCGGCGGGCACGCTGACCGCCGACGAGACCATCCGGCCCGCCACCACCGCCGAAAGCCTCGCGAAGCTGCGGCCTGCCTTCGTCGACGATCAATACACCGCACGCTTCCCCGAGATCGAGTGGTCGATCACTCCGGGCAATTCTTCTCCGCTCACCGACGGAGCCTCGGCCGCGCTGATCACGAGCGAGGAGGCGGCGGCGAAACTGGGCCTGCGCCCGCGCGCCCGCTTCCACTCGTTCGCCGTGGTGGGCGACGATCCCCTGCTCATGCTCACGGCGGTGATTCCCGCCACCCGCAAGGTGCTCGACCGCGCCGGGCTGGACATCCATGACATCGACGCCTACGAGGTGAACGAGGCGTTCGCGCCCGTGCCGCTGGTCTGGCGGCAGGAAGTCAACGCCGATCCGGAGAAGCTGAACCCGCGCGGCGGCGCGATCGCCCTCGGTCACCCGCTGGGCGCGTCCGGCACCCGCATCCTGGCGACGCTGGTCAACCATCTGGAACAGACCGGCGGCCGCTACGGCCTGCAGACGATGTGCGAGGCGGGCGGCTTGGCCAACGCGACGATCATCGAACGCCTCGGATGAGCCCCCGCACCGCGCTGGTCACCGGCGGATCTCGCGGCATCGGCGCGGAGGTGGCACGCCGCCTGGCCGGCGAGGGCTATCACCTGACCCTCGCCGCGCGCACGCCCGACACCCTCGAGCAGACCGCGGCGCGCCTGCGTGCCGAAACCGGGGCGGACGTGCAGGCGGTGGCGGCGCAGCTGAACGACCTCGACCAGGTGCGCACCCTGGCGCAGGCCCACGCGGAACGCTTCGGCGGGTTGAACGTGCTGGTGCTGAGCGCGGGCACCGGCACGGCGGGGGCCGTGGCCGACCTGCCCGCGAAGGCGTACGAGCGCATGCTCGACGTCAATTTCCGCGCGCCGCTGACCCTCATCCAGGCGGCGCTGCCGCTGCTGCGCAAGAGCGCGGACGCCGACCGCGAGCGCGGCGCGAAGATCGTCGCGCTGGCTTCCATCACCGGGGTCGCCGGGGAAGCGGGCCTCGCCGCGTACGGAGCCACCAAAGCGGCGCTCATCTCACTGTGCGAGACGGTCTCCCTGGAGGAGTCCGGGAACGGCGTCAGCGCGACGGCGGTGTCCCCGGGCTACGTCGACACCGACATGACCGCGTGGAAACGGGATGTCCTCGACCGGTCCGCCATGCTCACCACCGGGGATATCGCCGAGATGGTCCTGGCGATCACCCGGTTGTCCCGCAACGCCGTGGTGCCCAACATCGTGCTGTCGCGCGCCGGTGACCAGCTGTGGCGCGCGTGAGCACCGTTACCCCACAGCGACCGGGGCACGGGTCCGGCCGGGAAAACGGAGGGCCGAATCCGTTTTCGGTGAATCGCAATTCGCAACGGAATATCGGATTACCGATATCCGGTACCATTGCGGCGATAAATGAACATTCGACGACGGGTAGAGTCGCCGAAAAATAGCACCGGCGCCTACCGCGATTCGCGGTAGGCGCCGGTAGCGCATAGGATGTGACGCGTCAGAGGTACGCGCCGCACACGGGCCAGGCGCCCGGACCCTGGGTCGCGAGCACGTTCTCGGCGACGCGGATCTGCTCTTCGCGGCTGGCGTTGGAGGGGCTGCCGGAGCCGCCGTTGGCCTCCCAGGTGCTCTGGGTGAACTGCAGGCCGCCGGAGAAGCCGTTACCGGTGTCGGTGCCCCAGTTGCCACTGCTCTCGCACTGCGCGACGGCGTCCCAGTTGTGGGCCGACGCGGTGGCGGTCGACAGGCCGAACGGCACGGCGACGAAAGCGCCGATGGCCGCGGTGAAGCCGAGAACACGAGTGGTGAATTTACGGTTTTGCGACATGAGATTTCCCGCCTGCGCCCACCGGCTCGGCGAATGTCGCCGCGCCCCTGTCCCCAGGAAGGTTGTGGACACTCGAACCGCGGGACAGGGTTTCCGGCGTTCTGCGATTCGAGCTCGATCTCGGTGTTGCCCCGAGCCGTGACCGACGTTAGCGGAGATTTCGCGGCAGATCACGTTCGAATAACGTCGAAACAGGTTTAACCCCTGGTCGAGACTCTGCGCCATCCGCGCAGGTCGATTGCGGAAAATTACGCGATACGATTCCGCTGTTACGACCCCGTGATGTGGCCGAGATCACTGCGAAATGGTGAAGCGGATCGCATTTCCGCAGGTCCACGACTTGCGGTAGTAGGCGTGCAGGTGCCCGCATTCGCCGCGGAGCACGACTCGGCTACCGAGTCGTTACCTCGACTACGCACCGGAGATTCAAAGGTGGACCTACACCCCGACCGCGGCGGGACCAACCTGCGATCCCGGCGCGGTAACGACTGGGCCGGAGCCCGGAGAGTCCGAGCCGGTTCGCCGCTGAGTGCGGCATCCCGGCGCCGGAGGCGCGTCGAACCGACCCACCCCGGCGCCGAAGGGGCTACTTCCCATGCGCCCGCAACTGGTAGAGGCCCTCGGTTTCCGCCACGACAACACCGTCGGCGTCGGTGACCACCGCTCGCAGCGTGAAGTCGGCCTTGCCGCTCTCCCCCGCCTCCGCGGCGATGCGCGTGATCTCCTCGTCCGACAGTGACGCCTCGGCCCGCACAGCGGTCTCGGCCGGCTTGCGGAACGAGATGCGCAGGTCCTTCACCAGCGGATAGAACGCCGAGTTGTCGAAGGTCGCGACCGCGATCGCGCCGCCGAGGATCTCGGCGACAGTGAACAGCACACCGGCGTACATCACGCCGAAATGGTTGCCGTTGCCCTCGACGGGGACCGAGGTCGCCGCGAAACCGCGCCGCACCTCCTCCGCCCGCACACCCATCTTGTGTGCGATCGGAATGGTGAATTCCAGTGCTCCGTTGACGATGTCCTTGAACGGAGGAGTCTCGACGTCGCTCATCGCAACCGTCCCTTCGCGCCGGGGTGGCCGGCACCTCGTTGTCTCTGACCACGACCACCTCGGTGGACGTCACCGAAGCGTAGAGCCTCGGGATCGCGCGCCGACAGAGTGTTGGCGGTTTGCCAACACCGTCGGCTCCGCGGGTCACAGACTGCGGGCGATGATCTCCTTCATGATCTCGTTGGTGCCGCCGTAGATCTTCTGCACGCGGCTGTCGGTCCACATCCGCGAGATCGGATACTCGGTCATGTAGCCGTAGCCGCCGTGCAGCTGAAGGCATTCGTCGGCCACCGACATGGCCCGGTCGGTGGTCCACCACTTGGCCATGGCCACGGTCGGGATGTCCAGTTCCCCGCGCAGATGCCGCATGATGCAGTCGTCCAGGAAGACGCGGGCCACCCGGGTCTCGGTGGCCGCCTCGGCGAGGGTGAACTTGGTGTTCTGGAACGCGAACAGCGGCTTGCCGAAGGCGTGCCGCTCTTTGGTGTAGCGCAGTGTCACCTCCAGCGCGGCTTCCATTCCGGCCACCGACCCGACGGCGATGATCAGCCGCTCCTGCGGGAGCTGCTGCATCAGCTGGACGAATCCCTGCCCTTCCTGGGTGCCGAGGAGGTTCGTGACCGGCACCCGGACGTCCTCGAAGAACAGTTCGGAGGTGTCCTGCCCCTTCTGGCCGACCTTGTCCAGCACCCGGCCACGCCGGAAGCCCGCCCGGTCGGCCTCCACCAGGATCAGCGAGATGCCGCTCGCGCCTTCGCCGGTGTCGGTCTTGGCCACGACGATGACGAGGTCGGCCTGGCTGCCGTTGGTGATGAAGGTCTTGGAACCGTTCACCACGTACTCGTCGCCATCGCGGATCGCCTTGGTCTTCACGTTCTGCAGGTCGGAACCCGTGCCGGGCTCGGTCATGGCGATCGCGCCGACGACCTCGCCACCGGCCATCTTGGGCAGCCATTGCCGCTTCTGCTCTTCGGTGCCGTAGTGCAGCAGGTAATGCGCGACGATGCCGCTGTGCAGCGTGGCGCCCCAGGAGGTGTCGAACGCCTTGGCCTGCTCCTCGATGAGGACGGCCTCGTGCGCGAAGGTGCCCCCGCCACCGCCGTACTCCTCCGGGATCGACGCGCACAGCAGGCCGAGCGCGCCCGCCTTGTTCCAGAACTCGCGGTCGACGTGGTGCTGCTCGATGAACTTGTCGATGTTCGGCGTCAACTCCTTCGCGAAGAACGAGCGGGCGAGCTCGCGCAGGGCGTCCAGGTCGTCGTCGAGCCAGGCGGACCGGTAGGTCGTCATCGGGTGTCCTTGCGAAAGTCTGATACCGACAGTTACGGGTACAGTGTGTACCAAGCACGGGCCGGGTACAAGGTGTACCACGAATTCTTGCGGCCGATACGCTGGCGCCGTGGCACGACAACCTTGGGTGGACACCGCCGACGCACGGCGTGCCACCAGCACCAGGCCCGGCCGCGAGGAGCGCCGCCGCGCCATCGTGCAAGCCGCGATCGCGGCGATCGAGGAGGACGGGCCGCACGCGCTGACCGGCCGGATCGCCGACCGGGCCGGATTGGCCCGCACGCACGTCTACCGGCACTTCGCCAGCAAGGAAGAACTCGATCTCGCGGTGGCCAGACACGCGCACCACGACTTGACCGAACGGATTCGCGCGCGCTTGGCGGTGGACGGCACGCCGCTGGACATCATCCGCGCGCCCTTGGCCCAGCACGTGCGGTGGGCCGCCGAACATCCCAATCTGTATCGGTTCCTGGTCGGACGCGACTACCGGCGCGGCCGCAACGAGCCGCGCGTCGGCGGGAGCGCCTTCGCCGCCGAGATCTCCGCGGCGGCGGCGCGCTACCTGCCGGAATTCGGGGCCGATCCGCTGGCCGCCGACCGCGTGGTGGTCGCACTACTCGGCTTGGTCGACGCCTCGGTGCGCTGGTGGCTCGAACACCAGGACACCACCGAGGCCGCGCTCGTCGAGCGCCTGACCACCGAATGCTGGCTGCTCATCGACAACCGGCTCCGCGGTCTTGGCATCGCGATCGACCCGCGGAAACTACTGCCGGGCAAGTGATTCGGCACGCCCGGCGAGGTCGCCGGCTCACCGCGAGGCAGGGACCACTTCCCGCGTGATGGCGTGCACGAAATCGGGAAGATCGCCCGGGTTGCGCGAGGTGAGCAACGTCCACCCGTCCTCCGTGGACCGGACGGCCGCTTCGTCCACCCACTCGCCGCCGGCGTTGACGATGTCGGTCCGCAGCGAGAAGTACGAGGTCAGCGTCTTGCCGGACACGAGTTCGGCGTTCACCAGCAGCCACGGGCCGTGACAGATCGCGGCGATCGGCTTGCCCGCGCCCGCGAATTCCTTGGCCAGCTCGATCGCGCGGTCGGTGACCCGCAGCTTGTCCGCGTTCACCGTGCCGCCGGGTACGACGAGCACGTCGAAATCGTCCACGGAGACCTCGTGCAACGACGTATCCGGTGGCACCGTCTCGTCTTTCTCCGTGTCGTGCCGGTAGGTCTGCACCTCTTCGCGCTTCGGCGCGGCATGGGTCACCTGCGCGCCGCGATTGCGTAGTTCGTCCCGCGGCACCAGCAATTCGTCCCGCTCCACGCCCGTGTTCGAGGTGATGATCAGTACCCGCGTCCCATTCAGCTGATCGGTCATGAGCTGCTCTCCTTTCGGTCGGGATGGTCCTTTTCCCGGCATGCCGCACGGGAGCCCGGCTAAACCTCGCCGGAGGGGGGAGCGGCGTCGTCGCCCTGGGGCAACAGCGTGCCCGACAGGTGCTCCTGAGCCAGCCTGCGCAGCGCGGCGAGCAGCGTGTCGCCGAGAATCGTTCCCACGATGGCGGTTTCGGTCATCCGCTCCAGGCCGCGCTCCTTGCCCACCAAGGCGATGTCGGTGGCGGCGATGGCTTCGCTGGCGCCCGCGTAGTCGTCCATCGCGGCGACCACGTCGTCGTGGCCGAGCAGGCGCAGGGCGGCGCAGACGTCGACGAGCGTGCCACGGGCCGGGCTGTCGTCGTGAATGCGCCAGCCGCGCCGGTCCAGCAGTGCCGCGACGTCCTCGGCGGCGGCCTCCCGCTGCTCGGCGCCGATCTGGGACCTCCGCCCGCCCAGGGCGTATTGCACATGCCCCAAGGAGTCCCGCGCGGACAGCCTGCCGCTGTCGAGCGCCGCGAGCAGTTCCTTCGCCGCGTCGATGGACACGCCGCCGATGTCCACCAGCGCCCGGATCAGCCGCAGCCTGCCGACGTGCGCCTCGCTGTATTCGGCCTGGTTGCGATGGGTTCGCACGCCCGAGGGCAGCAGCCCTTCGCGCACGTAGTACTTGATCGTCGCGGGAGCGACGCCGCTGGCGCGGCTGAGTTCGGCGATCCGCATCGGGCTCCTCGGGCTCGGAGGGTGTCTTGACAATCGATAGTACAGCTATCCATAATCGCTGCTGATAGCACAACTATCGATATCTTCAGTTCTCGAAAGGTCGACCTGTGACCGCCCTCTTCCAACGCTTCCCCGCCCTCTGCTGGCATCGCCCCCTGATGCTGCTCGCCGTCGCCATGGCGCTCCTGGTCGTCTGGTCGATCGGGGGCATGATCGTCGACGACCGCACCGTGACCGGCCTGCCGATCTGGGCGAAGTCCGCCAAGTTCGCCCTTTCCGTGCTGATCTACGCGGTGACCTGGGCGTGGTTGCTCAGCCAGCTCACGCGATGGCGACGCGTCGCGTGGTGGGCGGGGACCGTGGCGGCACTGGGGCTGGCAGTCGAACTCGTCGTCATCACCACGCAGATCGTGCGGGGCACCACCAGCCACTTCAATTTCACAACGCCGCTGAACGCGGCACTGTGGGAACTCATGGGGTCGTCCATCGTGGTGGTCTGGCTCGCCACCCTCGTCGTGTCGGCCGGGTTGTTCGCTCACCCGGCGGCCGATCCCGCCCGTGACGCGGCGATCCGTTACGGCGCCGTACTCTCGCTCGCGGGCGCCGCACTCGGGATGCTGATGGTCGCGCCGACGCCCGAACAGCGGGCGGCGGACAGCCCGATTCGCGGCGCCCACACCGTAGGGCTTTCCGACGGCGGGCCCGGGTTGCCCCTTCTCGGCTGGAGCACGGTCGGCGGCGATCTGCGCATCCCGCATTTCATCGGCATGCACGCGTTGCAAGTGATTCCCCTGGTTCTGCTCGCCCTCGAATTCGGGTCGCGGCGGTTGCCGGTCCTGCGCGCACCGGACACCAGGCGAACGCTCGTCGTGATCGCCGCGGCGACCTACGCCGCGCTGCTCGCGGTACTGACCTGGCAGGCGCTGCGCGGGCAGTCGGTGGTCCGTCCCGACGCGACCACCCTCGCGGCCTTCGCTGCCGTCGTCCTCGCCGCCGCGGCGGCCACGGCCGTCGCGATACGGCCGAAAGGCGCTGCGGTCCGGCGCTCTTCGATCGGAGCGGGCCGATGACGGAACTGCTGTTCGATGTCACCTTCTGGTTCGCGGCGCCGTTCTGGGCCCTGATGATCCTGGCACCGAAGTGGCGGCGGACCGGAGCGGTCATCGCCTCACCGCTCATCTGCCTGCCGCCGCTGATCATCTACGCGGCGCTGATCGTGCCCGAGTTCGGCACCTTCGCCGCGGCGCTGGCCGACCCGGAACTCTCCGGCCTGCGCGCGGTACTCGGTTCGAGCTCCGGCGCCGCGGCGGCCTGGGCGCATTTCGTGGCCTTCGACCTGTTCCTCGGCCGCTGGATCTTCCTCGACAACCGCACCCGCCGCCTCCCATCCCTGCTGATCAGCCCGCTTCTCGTACTCACCATCCTGTTCGCGCCGCTCGGCGTCCTGCTCTACCTGCTCATCCGGCTCACCACCACCCCGGCGCCCAGCCGGTCCGTCCCTACGGAGGCATGATGGAAACCCTCGTCGTTCTGCTGAGCACCCTGCTCGCGCTGCGAGCGGCCGGGGCCCTCGGCGTACACCGATTCGCCGCGTGGCCCACCTGCGCCGCCTACGCCCTCGGCGTGATGCTGATCATGACCGGCACCACACATTTCCTCCCGGAAGCGTTCGCGGACTCCCCCGTGCCCACCCACGCCGATCTGCTCCCGATGGTGCCGCCGTTCGTCCCCTTCCCCGGCGCGATGGTCTACCTGACCGGCGTCCTGGAACTGCTGGGCGCGGCGGGCCTCTTCCTCGCACACGGCCGCAAGGCCGCGGGGCTGGGGCTCGCCGCCCTGTTCGTCGTCATGCTGCCCGCCAACATCTACGCGGCCGTCTCCGGCGTCCCGTTCAACGGCGCACCCGCGACGCCGCTGTGGGCGCGCATCCCCGAACAGGTGCTGTACCTCGGCGTCGCCCTGTGGGCAGCCGGGATACTGCGGTCCTCGCGGCACAGGGCCGACAGCCCGCGGACGGCTACCACGGCGAATCGCGCGGTCGCCTGACGACCATCCGAAAGGCGCTGCCTCTGGCGGTTTTTCGCTGGGCGCATGGCGAATCACCCGCAGTGGCAGGCGTACTCGCGACCGGGACGGGTACAACGAAATAGTGAGTGCTTCTAGGTATTCGGGCGCGCTCGTCAGCGCGCTCGCGACCGCTGTCGCGGCGTCCGTCCTTTCCGTTGCCCCCGCCGGAGCAGAGCCCGCACGGGCACACGTGGTCGGGCAAGTCCCGCTCGGTGGCTCGATTTCGCAGATCGATGTCTATTCGCCGTCGATGGACCGGGTGGTCACCAATCGGGTGATCCGCGCCGCGGGCGGCGGTCCAGCGCCCACGCTGTACCTGCTCACCGGCATCGGCGGTGGGGTCGACGGCATATCGTGGTGGGACGACACGGACGTCCGGGAGTTCTTCGCCGACAAGCACGTCAACGTGGTGATGCCGGTCGGCGGCGCCTTCAGCATGTACACCGACTGGCTCGCCGACGATCCGGCGGTCGGGCGCAACCGGTGGCAGACCTACCTCACCCGGGAACTGCCGGCCACGCTCGACACCGAGCTCGGCGCGACCGGACGGAACGCGATCGCCGGAGTCTCGATGAGCGCGGGTTCCGCGATCGACCTCGCGATCCAAGCGCCCGAGGTGTACGACGCGGTGGCGGCCTACAGCGGGTGTCCGTGGGCGGCGGACGCCGCCGGCGCGGCGATGGTGAGCGCGCAGGTCATCCGTGGCGGGGGCAATCCGGGCAACATGTGGGGCGCTCCGGGTGATGCGATCTGGCGGGCCCACGACGCTTTCGCCAATGCGAGCGCCCTGGCCGGGAAGACCATCTACTTGTCCGCCGCTTCGGGCACGCCGGGCGCGATAGATCGAGGCCTGCCGTTCCCGCCGATCGAGGCGATCGCGAGCTCCTGCACGGCGGCTTTCGCCGATCGCCTCGACGAGCTCGGGCTACCGGCGATCCACGTCAACCGCTCGGAGGGCTCGCACACCTGGGGGCAGTTCGAGACAGACCTGCACGACTCCTGGCCGCACCTGGCCCGCGCCCTCGGCGCATAGAAGTCTCGGATCCATCGAACGCTCCGCCCGGACACCGTGGGCGCGCGGGAAGAGCATCGGTGGAACGAGTACTGCCGACGAGCCCACGAGGCCGCTCTGGACCGAACCGCGACCTCGACATGCATTGCGCGACGCGCGGTCAGTCCAGATGGTCGCCGTCGAGCGCTTCGGCACTCGACCGCCGACGCGCACCCGATCCGCCCACCCGTACCGCCACGACCATGGCCAGTCCGAGGGTGACGAGAAGCGCCGCGACGGCGAAGGTCCACTGCGTACCGCGTGCGATCCGCTCCGGCACGGCGACGGTGACATCCCCCGCGCCGACCGCGAAGGCGAAGACGGCCCCCATGACCGAGGCTCCGGTGATGAGACCCAGATTGCGGGAAAGGTTCAGCATGCCCGACACCACACCGCGCTGGTGCGGCGCGACATCTTTCATGACCGTGGTGTTGTTGGCCGCCTGGAACAGCGCGTAGCCGCAAGTCGTGACCATCAGCGGCACAACGTATCCGATGACACCGGCGGTCCCGGGCAGTATCGCGAGCGCGGCCGTGCCGCCGATGACGGCGCCGAGCCCCACGACGACCATCCGCCCGGCGCCGAAGCGATCGGTGGCGCGTCCCGCGGGCACGCCGGTGAGTGCGGACACCGCCGGACCGGCCGACATCACCAACCCGACGACCGCCGGAGCGAGATGCAGGGCACGAGCGAGATGGAAGGGTCCCACGACCAGCGTGGTCATCACCACGGCCGAAACCAGGGCACTCGCCGTGAGACCGGCGGCCAGGACCGGATCGCGGAACGTGGCGATGTTCAGCAGCGGGGAGGAAACCCGCCGCTCGGCCACGACGAACAGTCCGAGAGCCACCGCGCAGGCAACCAGCAGTCCGAGACCGAGCGGGCCGAACGAGTCCCCCTCGACCGTCATGGCCAGCGCGTAACAGCCGAGGGCGACGGCGAGCGACAACGTGCCCAGAAAATCGAAAGACGGGCGACCGGAACGGTTTCGCGGTGCCGATCCGGGCAGTGCGCGGGCGGCGAGAGCCAGCGTGAGAAGACCGATCGGCACGACGAGAAGGAAGATCGCACGCCAGCCGAGGGCGGCGACGAGAACTCCGCCCAGTGAGGGGCCCAGGGCGGTGCCGACCGCGGACATCGTTCCGAGCAGCCCCATGGCGCTGCCGGTGCGGTCCTTCGGAACGGTTTCGCCGACGAGGGCCATCGTCAGCGCCATCATGCACGCGGCACCTGCTCCTTGCAGCGCCCGGGCCGCAACAAGGAGGACGAGATCCGGGGCGAGGCCGCACAGCAGCGTCGCGAGCGTGAACACGCTGATGCCCACGAGCAGCAACCGCCGCCGACCGGCGAGGTCACCGAGTCGGCCCGCGCCGACGATCAGTGTCGTGGTGGCCAGTAGATAGGCGATGACGATCCACTGGACCTCGTGGAAGGAAGCACCGAAAGCCGCCGCCATGGTCGGCAGCGCGACGTTGGCGACGCTGATGCTCAGCGAGGGCAGCAACATCGCCAGCGACAGCGCGAGCAGCGGCCGAGCGGACGGTGCACGACGAACCGGGGTTGCCCGCACGAGTGGTTCTGCTGGTTTCACGACGATGACCTCTTCCGTCGGGGTGTCCCCAAGGACGCTAGATTCCCCGGTGACCGGGCGGAAGACGCACATTTGGAAACGTATTCGTGCACTGGACGCCATGTCACGCCACGATGTGTGCGATCGTGTGCGCATGGCGCGGCCCGACCTGAACTTGCTGATCACCCTGGATGTCCTGCTCGAGGAGGGCAGCGTGACCCGGGCCGGCGAACGGCTCGCGCTCAGCCCTTCGGCGATGAGCCGCCAGCTCGCGCGGCTGCGCCGGGCCACCGGTGACCCGCTGCTCGTGCGGGCAGGCCGCGGGCTGGCGCCGACGCCCCGCGCCGTCGAACTGCGCGACCGTGTGCGCGCTCTCGTCCGCGATGCCGAAGAGGTGCTACGTCCGGTCGGCCCGCTGGACCCGGCTCGGCTGCACCGCACTTTCACCCTGCGCAGCACCGACGGATTCGTGGAGCGGTTCGGACCGGATCTGGTGGCCGAAGCCGGCCGCGCAGCACCGGGCGTGCGGCTGCGGTTCGTCCAGAAGGCCAAGCGCGACCCCGGTGCTCTGCGCGACGGCAGCGTCGACCTGGAGATCGGAGTCATCGAGCGCGCACTGCCTCCGGACATCGCGAACACGGCTCTGTTCACCGACCGGTTCGTCGGGGTGGTGCACAGCACGCATCCGCTGCACACCGGCGCCGTCACGACGGCCCGCTATGCCTCCGCGCGGCATGTCCACGTCGCACGGCGCGGTCTGGACGAGGGCTTGGTCGACGAGGCCATGCGCCCCACCGGCCACCGGCGCGACATCGTGACGGTGGTGGACGGCTTCGGAGCCGCCTTGGCGCTGGCCAGGACCTCGGATCTGGTCGCGACGGTGCCGGAGCGGCATACCGAGATCCTGCGGCGTGGCATGCATTCGTTCGCGCTGCCGTTCCGCACTCCCGAGGTGACGGTGTCGTTGCGGTGGCACGTCCGGCTCCAGGCCGACCCGGCGCACCGATGGCTGCGCGGACGTGTGCTCGACGTGTGCCTGCGGGCGGAGCCGGAGTGAGTCCTCACAACCCCGCGTCGTGCGGGTAACGCGCGGCCAGCCGGGACCGGTCACCGAGCCCGAAGTTCATGACGAGATCGTCGGCGACCTGAACCAGCACGTCGCGTCCCTCGACCGTGGCCGCCCACTCCATCGGCAGCCCGGAGACACCGTGCACGGCGCCGACCAGATTGCCCGCCACCGCGCCGGTGGAATCGGAATCGCCGGAGTGGTTCACCGACAGCAGCAGCGCCGCGCGCACGTCGCCGGTCCTGGCCGCGTGCAGGGCGCAGTACACCCCGATGGCCAGGCACTCCTCGGCGATCCACCCTTCGCCGACCCGCTCGACCTGTTCGGCCGACACCGCTTGCTCGGACGCCTCGACGGCTCGGGTCAGTGCCGCCACGGTTTCCCCGCTCGCCGGAAACGCGGTGAGCTGAGCGACCGTCTCCCGCACCGCCGTCGACAGCTCGACACCGCTCACCACGCGATCGATCAGTGCCGCGAACGCGCCCGCGGCCAGATAACCCGTGGGATGTCCGTGGGTCAGTTGCGCGGCCCGCGCGGCCGTGGCGAACGCCTGTTCCGGGCCCATACCGGCCAGCCCGAACGGCGCGGACCGCATGACCGTCCCGCATCCCTTCGAATGCGCGTTCACCGGTCCGGGTTCGCCGAGCGGCACGGGGGCGAGATATCCCCGCGCTTGCTGTCCAAGTCCGGACATGCAAGCGTTTCCCGGCGCGCGCGCCGCGTACAGGAACGGCAGGCTCGCCAGCCACCCGTCGGTCTCGGCGGCGGGCCCCTCTTCGCGTTGGGTTTGTAACCAGCGCAGATACGCCCGGCGCAGCGCGGGCAACGGGTCGGCGCCCGGCGCCGCCCGCAGCAGCCCTTCCGCGGTGAACAGCGTCATCTGCGTGTCATCGGTGATCTGCTGCGGGGCGTCCACCGCGTACTGCGGCAGGAAGCCCGTCACCCCCGCGTCGCCATAGCGCTGCCGGATCTGCTCCAGACGCAGGAATTCGACAGGCCACCCCAGCGCGTCCCCCACCGCCCCGCCCAGCAGGGAGCCACGCACCCGATCGAAGATCGTCGTGTAATCCACCACGCCGCTCCATCTTTCCGTACGCGCCCCGCTTCGGTGCACGGCGCCTCAGTCCGGCGTCGATTCGTGCTGCGCAGGAAGGTGAGCGCGGCCAGGACGCGCTGGTTGTAGAGCGAGCCGTGCCGGTTCAGCCCGGCGGTCTCGGGCAGCACGCGGGTCGCGGACGCCCGTCGCGGAGATCGTCACGGATTTCCCCTCCCGGACCGGTGATCTCGATGGTGACGTTCTTATGGCGGAGCAGTGAGTCGGGAACGGCGCGGGCCAGCACCGTGAGGGTGCCGCCCGCGCCGAGCGCGATGATCAACGCAGTGCTCACTCGCAACGAAACCGAGTCCGCACGACAGGGTCTGCCGGACGCGGATCAGTGATCCGCGCCGCCGATCATCCACGGATTGAAGGCGCAGTCCAGCACCGGGTTCGCTTCCGGATCGAGAGCATGCAGAGCGATCGAGGCCGCGCGCGGCGAGTACATGATCGTCAGATGGTCGGACATGTCCTGCGCGCAGCCGTCTTGCAGGGTGATGTTGTGCACGACGGCGTCCGGCCCCGGCGTCAGGAAAGTCCATTCGTACGGATTGGAGACCTCGTCATGGCGGGTGCCGACCGAGGTGTACTCGACGCCGGGGACGGTGTCACCGTGTTCGTTGAGCGTCGTGTAGAACGCGGAGCCCACCGCCTGCTGGATATTGGCACGGCCGACGATCGGTTCGTAGAAACCGAGGATGTTGACGCCCAGATTGGTGATCAGCCGGCCCAGCGTCGCCATTCCCATCAGCGACGTGCCGTGGTGGGTGGCTCCGAAAGAGATCAGTTTGCCGACTTTGTCGGCGCCGCCTTCGAACTTCATGTACTGGCTCGACACCGGCCCACCCTGGGAATGCGCGATGATATCGACACGGTCCGCGCCGGTCGCCGTGCGCACCTGTTCGACGAAATCGCGTAATTGCCTCGCGGATTCCTCCATCGCGCCGACGCCGTAGCGGCCGGGCAGGACGGGGCCGATTCCGCCGCCTTCGAGCAGACCGGAGCGCCCGTAATTGAAGGCATAGACGCAGTACCCTGCGCGCGCGAGCCGCGGCGACAGATAGGCGTAGGTGTCGTAGGCGTTGAGCCAGGTGCCGTGAACCAGGACGACCGGGCGCGGATGCGCGGCGGAAGGGGTACAGTCCTGGCGGTTCGCACCCGGTGGAGAGGCGTCGGGATGGGCTACACCGTGCAGGAAAGCTGCCAGGTAGGCAGGCATCTCCGGCCCCTCCCCCACCGCGGCGGAAGCGTAACTGCGTGCGGCGGAACCCGTACTGCTGCCGGAGTCCACGATCGCCTGCGGGCGCCTGCCGTCCGGCCCGGGAAGGAGTCCGGCGTTCAGTTCGTCGACGAGTTGCTGCTCCGGGGATCGCTTTTCCGGCTCCGCGTGCGCCGCTCCGATTCCGAGAGTCATGGCCAGGACGGTCACTCCGGCGGCAAGCGCGGCGGCAAGCGCGGCGCCGAGCGCGCGGCGGCGAATTGGATGCTTCATTGCAAGCCTTTCATCAGCGTCCGCAACTCCGTTTCCTGCGAACACTTTTCATCCTGAAGTATCGGCGCCGCACTGTCACTGCGTCCGAAACATAAGTTGCCCCGCCGAATTCTGCTCCGGCTACAAGGTCACGCATCGGCCAGGAGTGAAATTCCGAATTCCGGGCACGCCGGAATTGCCGCGATGCGGGAGCGGAAATAGTGGCATCGGAATTCGCCAGTCGAGCGATCGACCATCTCGCCCAGGCGGACAGGTCGCGACTCGCCGCTGACGACTCTCGGCAACCTCCAAAACTAGCACTGCAAGTTTCCGCTCACCGTAGAGCAGCCCGGCTAGCAGCGCAAGTTTTCTCCCGACGCCTGCGAGAATGCGGGGACCGGAAGGAGACCCCCATGGCCAGACCACGGCGGCCGCTGCTCACCCGCGACCGCATCATCGAGACCGCGCTCGCCCTCGTCGACGCCGAGGGCCTCGCCGCCGTCTCCACGCGAAGGCTGGCCACCGAACTGGGCGTGCAGGGACCGTCGCTGTACAACCACGTCCGCACCAAAGACGACCTCATCGATGCCGTGGTCGACGCCGTCCTCGGCGAAGTCGACATCTCGATGTTCGACAGCCTGTCGGCCCGCAATCCGGACTGGCGCTCGTCGCTGCGCGCCTGGGCCCGTTCCTACCGCACCGCGATGGCGGCGCATCCGCACATCGTTCCCGCGCTGGCGTCCGGCCCCGGCCATCGGCCCAACGCGCTGCGTATGGCCGACGCGGTCTTCGGCGGCCTGGTCGCGGCGGGGTGGCCGCGCCGCGAGGCCACCACCGTCGGCACGACAATGCGCTACTTCCTCACCGGAGCGTCGCTGGGATCGTTCGCCGCCGGCTTCCCCGCCGACGTCGCGGTGTACGCCGACGCGTATCCGCATCTGAACGAAGCGCACCTACTGGCCGAGCGGCAGCACCGGATCGATCGGGACGCCTTCGAAGTGGGTCTGGAAGCGCTGCTCGACGGGCTCGCGCACCGCTATCGGCTGGTCGCCGAAGACGCGTAATCCGCGCGGCGCCGCCTCACCCGCGAACAGCCGCCCGCTCCCGGCCGCGCGCCGCGAAGATCCGCCGCCCCAGCACGCCGTGAGTGGGTGCGAACAGATACACGGTCGTGAAGACCAGCCCTTGGACGACCACGACCATGCCGCCGGGAGCCGTATCCAGGTGGTAGCTCAGGTACAGCCCCGCCACCGCACAGGTCACCGAGACGGCGGGCGCGATCACCAGCATCCGGCCGAAGCGGT
Source organism: Nocardia sp. NPDC004573 (assembly GCF_053602135.1). Classification (NCBI taxonomy): domain Bacteria; kingdom Bacillati; phylum Actinomycetota; class Actinomycetes; order Mycobacteriales; family Nocardiaceae; genus Nocardia; species Nocardia sp. NPDC004573. The sequence continues at coordinate 72,890 of NZ_JBSGDA010000016.1, read as the reverse complement.
CGGTGAGCAGATAGGCCGTGGCGCCCGGGATGATCAGCATCGCCACCACCAGAACGACACCGACCGCCTGCAAGGCGACCACGGCGGTCAGCGCCAGCAGGCCGAGCAGCGCCGTGCCGAGCAACCGGGGACTCAGCCCGATGGCGTGGGCGTGTGTGGGATCGAAGGCATAGAGGGTGAAGTCGCGGCGCTTGAGCACCAGCGCGGCGAGGGTGATCGCGGCCAGCACCACGACCTGAACCAGTTCGGCGCGGCCGACCCCGAGCAGATTGCCGAACACGATGTGGTTGAGGTCGGTCTGGCTGGGCGTCACCGAGACCAGCACCAGGCCGAACGCGAACAGCGTCGTGAAGACGATGCCGATGGCGGCGTCCTCCTTGATCCGGCTGGTGTCGCGCACCACGCCGATCAGCGCCACCGCCAGGAACCCGAACACGATCGCGCCCACCGCGAACGGCAGGCCGACGATGTAGGCGAGCACCACCCCGGGCAACACCGCGTGCGAGACGGCGTCCCCCATCAGCGACCACCCGATGAGCACCAGCCAGCAGGACAGCACCGCGCACACCAGCGCCGCGGTCACGGTGGTGGCCAGCGCACGCACCATGAACTCGTAGCGCAGAGGGTCGAGGAAGATTTCGCTGAAGCTCATCGCGTCCGTCCCATACTCGGCCGGGCTCACACCCGGTTCATCACATCCAGGCCGAACGCCCTGGCCAAATTCTCGGGCTGAAGCACCACGTCGGGGCTGCCCTGGGCGAGCACCGTACGCATCAGCAGCACCGCCTCGTCGGCGAGGCCGGGCAGCGCGTGCAGATCGTGGGTCGACACCAGGATCGTGGCGCCGCCGCCGGCGAGATCGCGCAGCAGCGCGGTGATCGTGGCCTCCGACCGCTTGTCGACACCCGCGAACGGCTCGTCGAGCAGCAGCACCGTCGCGCCCTGCGCCAGCCCGCGCGCGACGAAGGCGCGTTTGCGCTGCCCGCCGGACAATCGACCGATCTGCCGGTCGGCGAGGTCGGTCAACTCGACGCGTTCCAGCGCGTGCGCGACGGCTTCCCGATCGGCCTTGCGCGGACGACGGGTGACACCGAGCCGGCCGTATCGCCCGGTCATCACCACATCGCGCACCGACAGCGGGAAGGTCCAATCGACATCCTCGCTCTGCGGGACATAGCCGAGGACGCCCGCCCGGCGCGCCGCGACCGGCGCGCCACCGTTGATCCGCACCGTTCCCCGGTCGGGCCGGACGAGGCCCATGATCGTCTTGAACAACGTCGACTTGCCGGAGCCGTTCATGCCGATGAGACCGCACACCCGCCCCGCGTCGACGGTGAGATCCACGTCGTCGAGCGCGGGCACTTCGCCGTAGCGGACGGTGACGCCGCGTACCTCGATCGCGGGCGCGTTCACGGACGGTGTCCCGTCAGCGCGGAGCCGATCGTCTGCGCGTCGTGCCGCAGCAGCGCCAGGTAGGTCGGCACCGGACCGTCGGCTTCCGACAGCGAATCGACATACAGCACGCCCCCGAACGCCGCGCCCGTGGCCTCGACCACCCGGCGCATCGGCGCGTCCGACACCGTCGATTCACAGAACACCGCAGGCACCCGCTTCTCCCGGACGAAGTCGATGGCCGAGGCGATCTGCTGGGGCGTGGCCTGCTGCTCGGCATTGACCGCCCAGATGTACTTCTCGGTGAGTCCGGCGTCGCGCGCCAGGTAGGAGAAGGCGCCCTCGCACGTCACCAAGGCGCGCTCATTCGGCGGCAGGGCGTTCAAGGTGTGCGTCAATTCGTCGTGCACCTTGCGCAGCTCCGACTTGTACCGATCTGCGTTGGCCCGGAAATCGGCCGCGTGATCGGGGGCGAGGTCGCTGAACGCGCGCACCATGTTGTCGACGTAGATCTGCGCGTTCTGTGGCGACATCCACGCGTGCGGGTTCGGTTTGCCCTGGTAGGCGTCCTCGCGGATCGGCACCGCGGCCACGCCTTCGCTGACCACGACGTGCGGCACCCGCACGTCGGCGACGAACTGGGCGAACCACGCCTCCAAGTTCAGGCCGTTGTCCAGGATGAGATCGGCCTTCGCCGCCTTCTTGATGTCACCGGGAGTCGGCTCGTAGCCGTGGATTTCCGCACCAGCCTTGGTGATCGACTCCACGGTCAGATGCTCGCCCGCCACGTTCCTGGCGATGTCGGCGAGCACCGTGAACGTGGTGAGCACCGTGGGCGTGCCATCGCGCCCGGCTCCGTTTCCGGCGCAGGCGGTGAGGGTGAACGCCGAGGCGCACACGACTATTGCCGCCGCCCACCGACGGGGAGACCGGGCGAGCACACGGTGGAGCCGAACCTTCATGCAATGAGATGATAAGTTCGGCAAGCCTAACTTTCAAGTTCGAGTGCGTGAAATAGACCGGTTCCGGTTACGTCTACTGCCGCTCCGCCCTACGGCAGCGGCAACGGTGGCGACTCCGGGAAGACGACCGGCAGCGCGGTCAGCGCTCGATGGAACGGACCAGGACGCCACGCGAGCTCGTGCACCGGAACCGCGAGGCGCAGTTCCGGCAGGGCGTCGAGCAATTGATCGATGGCGTCCTGCGCGATCAGATAAGCCAGGGAGTTCGCGGGACATGCGTGCGGGCCGCCGCCGAATGCGAGATGGGCACGATTGCCCGCGTAGCGTTCGGCGCGGATCGCGGGGTCGGTGTTGCAGGCGGCGATGCTGATCACGACCGGTTGGTGGGCGGGCAACCAGACGTCGTCGATCAGGATCGGCTGCTTCGGGAAGCTGCAGCAGAAGTTCGCCATCGGCGGATCGTTGAACAACACTTCGTCGAGCGCGTCCCGGGTCGACAGGCTGCCGCCGAGCACACTGCCGCCGAACCGCTCGTCGGTGAGGATCAGCAGCAGCGTGTTGACGATCAGATTCTGCTGCGGCTCGATTCCCGCGCCGTAGAGCGTGCCCAGCTGGTGCACCATCTCGGTGTCGCTCAGCCCGGACGGGTGCCGGAGCATGCGCGTGGTGATGTCGTCACCGGGCTCGGCCCGCTTCAGCACCGTCAACTCGCCCAGCGAATCGATGAGCATCTTGTTGCCGCGCTCCGCGTCGACGCCCTCGAAGATCGCGGCCATGCCGCTCGCGGCGCGTTGCGCGATCTCGGCCGGACAACCCAGCATGGCGTTCAGCACCGCGAAGGAGAGGGGAAAGGCGTACTGGCGCACCACGTCCGCGGAACCGTCCGCGCAGAACGAGTTGATCAGCGGTGTCGCCAACTGCGCGATGGTGTCGTGCAGCCGGTAGAGGTCGACCTTCGCCAGACCCGCGACGTTGGCCTGCCGATAGCGGGCATGCTCGGCTCCCGCGTTCCGCAACGCATTCGGCCGCCACTGCATCATCGGCAGCACCGGGCAGTCGGCGGGGATGTCCTCCTGCCAGGCACGTGGATCGGCGGGAAAGTGGTCCGGATCGTTCATGATCCGGACCGCCGTGTGATACCCGAGCACCAAGGTGGCCGGGACGCCCGGCGCCAATTCCACCGGCGCCAGCGATCCGTATCGCGCCCGCATGTCGCGATAGGCACTGTGCGGGTCCGCCGCGAATTCGATGGAGTACAAGGGAATCCGCGGACCGTCGGTGTCGATCGGCGAACCGTGCGGTGCGTGACTGTATGCGGAGGACGGGGACGTCGTCATCGAGAAAGCTCCAGGCGATCGGACAGCAAGATTCGTGAGCCTAGGCAGCTTGCCCGGCGCCTGCACCGGAAACGCATCGAAGTGACCGGTCCATGGTATTTGCTATAGAATTGCTCGAGATTCGACGCGTAGACCTGATCGAAGGCTGATCGCACCCGCTGTGCCGAGTGCGCCGGTCCAGCGCAGGAAACACGGCGGCCGTGCGCACAACTGCGACCCCGAGGACGGCACGCCATGACAGACGTCGACTTTTGCGTAATCGGTGGGGGATTCGCGGGATTGACGGCCGCATTGCGGCTGAAACAGATGGGCCGATCGGTGGCGCTGCTGGAAGCCCGCGACCGGCTCGGCGGACGCACGTTCACCGAAATGCGCGACGACGGGGCGTGGATCGACCGTGGCGGCGCCTGGATCGGGCCGGGCCAAGACCGCATCCAGGCGCTGATGACCGAGTTCGGAGTGCCCAGCTACAAGCAGTACACCGACGGCGAGGCCATGATGGTGGTCGACGGCAAGCAGCACCGCTACACGGGCACGATTCCGTGGACCATGAGCCCGTGGGCGGCGATGAACCTGGGCGCGGTGTTCCTCGAGCTGGGGCATATGTGCAAGGCGGTTCCGTTGGAAGCGCCGTGGGCGGCGAAGAAGGCCGACAAATGGGATCAGGTCAGTCTGGCGCACTGGTTGGAAACCAATGTCCTGTCCAAACCCGCGCACGATCTGCTGGAGACCGCCATAGCGGGCTGCTACACCTCGGCGGCTTCGGAGGTGTCGTTGCTTTTCGTGCTGTTCCAGATGGCCTCGGGTGGCGGGCCCAGCTTCGTTCTTGGCGTCAAAGACGCCGCGCAGGACGCCCGGCCGATCGGGGGGATGGGCGCGATCTACCGGCCGATGGCGGCCGAACTCGGCGACTCGATCCACCTCTCCCAACCCGTCCGCTGCATTCACCAGGACGACGAGGGGGTGATGGTCCGCGCGACCGGCATGACGGTGCGCGCACGCCGGGCGATCGTGGCCGTTCCCCTCGCGATCGCGGGCCAGATCTCCTACCGGCCGATGTTGCCCGCCGATCGCTCATTCCTGCACCAGCGCATGCCGAGCGGCTCGATCATCAAGACCTCCGTCGTCTACGACGAGCCGTTCTGGCGCGACGACGGCCTGTCGGGACAGTCCGTCGCTCCCGGTTCGCCTGCGACCATCACCATCGATGCGTGCGGGGCCACCGGTCACCCTGGCGTTCTGTGCGTCATCATCGAAGGACCCATCGCGCGGCAGGTCGGCCGGCTCGACGACACCGAGCGCAGGCGCGTCGTTCTCGACGCACTCGCCGAGCGCTTCGGACGCAAGGCCGGCGCACCCGTCGACTTCGTCGAGCAGAACTGGAGCGCCGAGCGTTACTCCGGCGGCGGGATGCTCAGTCACGCGCCGACCGGTGTGCTCACCGAGTTCGGCCATGCGCTGCGCGAGCCGTGCGGCCGCATCCATTGGGCGGGCACGGAGAGTTCCGCGGTCATGTGCGGCTGGATCGACGGGGCCGTCCGCTCCGGCGAACGCGCGGCCAGCGAAGTGATGGAACACGAGACAGCCGCGGTGGGCTGAAAGGCGGTGCGGTGATGCGAACCGAGGGAGACGTGTGGGACATCGTCAGTAGTGTGGGGCTGACCGCGTTGGGCGTGGCGACGTTCCGGGCGCTGGAAGCGGCTTCGCCCGATCCACTGATCCGGGACGAGTACGCGCCGCTGTTCGTGGCGGCTTCGGGTCATCCGCATTTCACCGAGCTGCTGGCGGACCCCTCCCCGCTCGACGGTATTCCGCTGGTCCCCGGGTTCATGGGCTTCCGCACGAAGTTCTTCGACGATTTCTTCTCCGCGGCCGCGGCGGCGGGCCTCCGGCAAGCCGTGATCGTCGCCGCGGGGTTGGACGCGCGGGCGCATCGCCTCGACTGGCCCGCCGGAACCACCGTCTTCGAGATAGATCAGCCCAAAGTCCTGGAATTCAAGGAGCGGGTCCTCACCGAGCACGGTGCGCGGCCGAAGGCCGATCGGCGGACGGTGGCCGTGGACCTGCGAGACGACTGGCCCGCTGCGCTGCGTGCCGCGGGATTCGATCCCGGCGCACCCACCGCATGGTCGGCGGAGGGGCTGCTGCCCTACCTTCCCGGTGCGGCGCAGGACCGGTTGTTCCAGCACATCGATGAACTGTCCGCACCCGGCAGCCGGCTCGCTGTGGAGAGCTTCGTGGCGGGCGCCGACGTCAAGCGTTTCGCGAGTATCGAGGCGAAGTACTTCGATCGCTACAACCCGTTCGGCGACGTCGATCCGGCCGAGCTGTTCTACGACGACGAGCGGGCCGATCCGGCGCAGTGGCTGGCCGATCACGGCTGGTCGGTGCGGCGCTTCAGCCCGAGCGAGCTGGCCGCGTCCTACGGGCGCTCGGTGCCGGACCTCCCCGACGACCTCGACGACCTGTGGCGGCAGCCGAGGTTGCTGATCGCGGAGCGCTAGCCCTCGCTACATCTTGGCGCTGCGGGCCATGACGAAGCTGTAGAGCCCGTAGGTGATGATGCCCAGCCCGGCGACGAGGAGCAGAGCCATGCCGAAGGGTTGCGCGCCGAGCGTCTTGATGGCGCCGTCCAGCCCGGCGGACTTGTTCGGATCGGATTGCGTCGCGGCGAGGATCACCAGCAGCCCGACCGCGGCGACGGCCAGTCCCTTCGCGATGTATCCCACGGTGCCGAGCCGCCGCACGAAGGCGCCCTGGCTGCCGCGCAGATCGTCGAGGAAGCTCTGGCTCGCGCCCTTGTACACGTGGTAGCCGCCGACCCCGATGACGACCAGTCCGCCCACCACGAGAGCGACCGTTCCCGCCGTGTGCTGCATCAGGCGTGCGGTGAGTCCGACACTCTGACTGCTGCTGGACTGCCCACTTCCCTGGGCGAAACGGAACGCCGTGACCGCCAATCCCAGGTAGACGACGAACAGCGAGAACGCTTTGACGCGGTCGAACGCTTCGGATTTCTTGCTGTCGGAAGCGGGTTTGGACGCGTGGCCCAACATCGTCTCCACCAGCCGCCACAGCGCCATCAGCAGAAACGCGCCCGTGGCCGCCCAGAGGGTGATGGCGCCGCCGGGTTTGTCGGCCAGCTCCGCCATGGCCCCGGATTGATCCGCGCTGCCCCCGCCGCCGAACGCGAGCCGGATGGCGATATAGCCGATGAGCAGGTGGACGAGCCCGGACATGACATAGCCCGCGCGAGCGAGCCCCGCGAAGACGCCGTTCTGCGCGATCCGCTCGGCGGTGGACGAGGCGTGCGAATAGTTCGTCTGAGTCATGGTGCTTCTCCGTACGGGTGCTTCGGCCGGGGCCGCTCACAGAACATCCAGCGGTTACCCATCTCCGCGGAAAAAGCACACGGCTACCGCGTCGCGGTCCCTCGAGTTGCTGGCTGGTCTTGCTCGTCGGTTCCGTGATCCCGTCACCAAGGCACTGTTCCGGCGTCGTCGAAGAATCCGCCGGTCGGGCCGTCGTCGGGCAGGGTCGCGAGGTGGATCGCGATGGCCGCGCCCCGTTGCGGTGTGCGGACGCCGCGAAAGCCGTTGAGGTCGGTGGCGGTGAAACCGGGACAGCCGGAGTTGATCAGGATGTTGGTATCACCCAATTCCTTCACGTATTGGATGGTGAGGGCGTTGAGGAAGGTCTTCGACGCCAAGTAGGCGGCGGGAACCTGGCCCATGTCGATGTCGGGCTTGGTTTGCAGGGTGAGCGAGCCGACGCTGCTGGACATGTTGACGATCCGCGGTGCGGCCGAGGCACGCAGCATCGGCAGCATCGCGTTGGTGACTCGGATGACCCCGATCACGTTGGTTTCCACGACGACTCGCACGGTCGCGGGATCGACCGTGGCCGGCGTCTGCGGCATACCGCCGGTGATCGCGGCGTTGTTGACCAGGACGTCGAGCCCTCCGGCATGGTCGGCGATCAATTCGGCCGCCGCGGCCACACTCGCGTCGTCGGTCACGTCGAGCGGCACACCGAACGCATCGGTTCCGGCCGCGCGCAGTTTCTCCACGGCGGTGTCGCGGCGTTGCCGATCGCGCGCGCCCACACCGATTCGCCAGCCGAGCGCGCCCAGGCCGGCGGCGATCTCGTATCCGATTCCCTTGTTCGCGCCGGTCACCAGCGCAATCGTCTGTTCACTCACACCGCCGATCCTGCGGCGGCTGCGGGCGCGGCGTCCAAGACCGATCGGGTGGGCGGCGATACCGCACGGGTATTGGTCGTGGTCAGCGCCGGATACCATGACCCGGTGGAGACGCGGGAGTTGCGGTACTTCGTCGCCGTCGCCGAGGAGTTGCACTTCGGGCGGGCGGCACAACGGCTCGCGATGGCCCAACCTCCACTATCGCGAGCCATCCAGCAGCTCGAGCGGCGACTCGGAATCGTTCTGCTGCACCGCACCGCCCGCGCCATCGCCTTGACCGAGGCCGGGGCAGTGCTGCTGCGCGAGGCCCGGGCCGCGCTCGACGCGGTCGAAGCCGCCGAGCGGCGAACCCGCCGCGCCGCGGCCGACCAGCCCCGCGTGGTGCTGGCCACCAAGGCCGGAGCGTCCAGCGAACTGTTGTCGAAGCTGCTGCACGCCTACGCCGCCGAACCGGGCGCCGTGGCAGTCGAGGTGATGCTGTGCGGGCCGGGCCAACCGGAAAGTCTGCTGCGCAACGGGCGTGCCGATGTTGCTCTGCTCCACCGGCCTTACGACACGACAGCCGGATTCGACACCGAGGATCTGCACACCGAACAACAGGTCGTGGTCCTGCCCGCAGGGCACCACCTCGCCAACCGGGCCCAGGTGTCGCTGGCCGAGGTCTCCGCACTGACAGACTTGCCCCTCCCGCGCTGGCCTGGGCGGGATGGCAGCTATCCGGACGGCCCCGGCCCGCAGGTGCGCGACCATACCCAACTATTCCAACTGATCGCGCTCGGACTGGCCTGCGCGGTCGTGCCCGAGTCGCTGCGAACCCAGCTCCGCGACGATCATGCTGTCGTGCCCGTGCCGGACGCACCGGCCGTCACGACCGTCATCGCTTGGCCACCACACAGCAGATCCAAAGCCGTTGCCGACCTCGTCCACACCGCGACACGCCTCTAGCCGGCGCCACTGTTCGCCCGCCGCGTTCTCCGAACAGTCGAGCCGCGGTATCCAGGACGTGCAACACCGCTGTGAATCCCCTCTCGCTGAGGGCGCGATCATGAGGGGGTCCCGTCGTGGCAAGCGCGCCAGCCGTTATCGGAGCGTGCCGACGGGCTTGGATCGAATGAGCATCGTTCGAGGACCCTGCTGGGAGAGCATGGGTGCGACGCCCGCACGCTCCGGTTGGCGGTCCAGCCGTCTCATCGGATGCTGATGTGATAGACGCGCAGCCATTCGGCGATCTGTAACAGGAACGACAGCGTGTCCGCGGAGCGCCACATGCCCTGCGCGCCGAGCGGCCCGGCCAGCAGGTCGAGCACGGCCTCCCGGCGCACCAGCGGCAGTATCGGTGAGTCGGGGTCGGCGAGTTCGGCCCGCGTCTCCTGACGTAGCGCCTGTTCGTAGGCCGGGTGCTGGCTGACCGGGAACGAGGTCTTCTTCCGGTCCAGCACCGGAGTCGGCAACAGGTCGGCGACCGCGTTCCGTAACAGGCCTTTGACTCGCCCATCGGCGGTCTTGAACGCCCACGGGGTGTTCCACAGGTACTCCACCAGCCGGTGATCGCAGAACGGCACTCGGACCTCGAGCCCGACCCGCATGCTCATCCGGTCCTTGAAGTCCAGCAGCATGGTCAGCCATCGAGTCAGGTTGATGTAGAACATTTCCCGGATTCGCGCGTCGGCCGGTACCTCACCGTCCAGCACCGGCACTTCGGCCATGGTCTGCGCGTAGCGCTCGGCGATGTACTCGTGCGGCCGCAGCAACCGCCACAGCTCGGGATCCAGTATCGGCTCGAACGCCGCCACCGAGACCGCCCACGGGAACGTGGCGGCATCGAGCATCCGCCGATCGAAAAACCATGGATAGCCACCGAACACCTCGTCGGCCGACTCGCCGGACAGTGCCACCGTCGAGTGCCTCTTGACCTCGCGGAACAACAGGTATTGGGCGGCGTTGGTGTCGGCGAGGCCGGGTAGGTCGCGGGCACGCAATACCTCGGACCGCGCCTTGATCACCTCGTCGGTGCGCAGCAGCAACTCGGTGTGGTCGCTGCGCACGTGCCGTGCCACCATCCGCGCGAACGGGGTGTCCTGGTCCGGGCGGACCGCGCTGGGCTGGAAGTTGTCCTGGTTGCCCTCGAAGTCGATCGAATACGTCGCGAGCCGGCCGCGCTCGTCCCGGTTCAGCACACCGGTGGCCAGCGCGGTCACCGCGCTGGAGTCCAACCCGCCGGAGAGCAACGTGCCGACCGGCACGTCGGCGATCAGCTGCCGCCGCACGATGTCCTCCAGCAGCTCCCGCACCGCGGCGGTGGTGGTCGGCAGGTCGTCGGGGTGGTCCCCGCTGCCAAGCGCCCAGTACCGTTGCTCCCGGCAGCCCCGTCGGTCGATCCACGCGTAGTGGCCGGGCCGCAGTGCGCGAATGTTGCGGAACACCGCGTGACCGGGGGTCTGAGTGAAGCACAGCACCTCCGCCAGGCCCTCGGTATCTACCTCGGCCGGGGCGATCGGGTTGGCCAGCACCGCCTTCGGCTCGGAGCCGAACAGCGCCCCGGTGGCGTAGGACAGGTAGAACAATGGTTTGACGCCCAGCCGGTCGCGGCCCAGCAGCAGGGCCTGTCGGTTGGGGTCCCAGATGCCGAAGGCGAACATGCCGTTCAACCGGGGCAGGCACTGATCGCCCCATTCCAGATAGCTGTGGAGCAGCACTTCGGTGTCCGAGCGAGTATGGAAGTGGTGGCCCCGTCGCTGTAGCTCGCTGCGCAGTTCCCGGAAGTTGTAGATCTCCCCACTGAAGGTCGTCACACACGGCTGCTCGCCGTCCCGACCGGCCTGCATCGGTTGCACGCCGCCCTCGATGTCGATCACGGCCAGTCGCCGGTGACCGAGCGCGGCCCGCGGCGAGAGCCACAGGCCACCCGCGTCGGGACCGCGCGGGATGAGAGTGTCGGTCATCGCCTCCAGCAGCGGACGTTCCTGGGTGAGATCTCGCTCCCAGTCGACCCAGCCCGTGATGCCACACATCGTCGTTTTCCTCCTCGTCATCGCAACCGTCGCAACGAGGTTCGCAGTTGAAGTCGACTTCAAGTCAATGGTTGCGTGTGCGACGCGGGATGCGCTTGTCTTGCGGGGTGGAGTCGATGCCGATCGGTGAGGCCGCCGAACTGCTGGGCGTAGCGACGTCGACGCTGCGCTGGTGGGAGAAAGCGGGGTTGATCTCGCCGGAAGATCGCCGGGGCGGCCGGCGGTACTACAACCGCGCCGAGGTACGCCGGCTGGCGATAATCCAGTACCTGCGGGAAACCGGGCTGATGAGCCTCGACGATATCGCCGCGATGCTGGCCGGTCGCAGCGCCAACCAGGACTGGCACGATGTCGTGCGCACCCGGATCGATTCGTTCAGCACACAAATCGAACGGCTCACCGCGGCCAGGGCGTACCTCGAGCACACATTGCACTGCCACCGCGACAATCCCGCGACCGAGTGCCCATATCTGGGCGAGGACATCGATGCCCGGCTGGCGCGCAGGCACGCGGAAAATCATTGACCAGCGGAAGACGAAGTCGCCGCTGTGGATGTCAGCAGCTCACCGCTCAGTGGTACCGACGCACCACAGCTGACGCATCCGGCAGCGCGCTGCTTGCAACATCGCCTCGGGAGTTCAGCGGCGGTCAGCTATCGATCAGCGCCCCTGCCGCGATGGGCCGGCCGCGGTCGGCGACCACGGCAAGACCGTAGGATCTGGCCGGTCTCGGCGATGGCGACGGTTACTCTGCTGGGGTCTGGTTTTTGCGCTTGCCGGCGTTGAAGCGTGCTTTCTTCTGACGATTCCCGCACGTGTTCATGTCGCACCATTTGCGGGTGCGACTTCGACTGGTGTCGAAGAAGGCGGCTCGGCAGGTCGGCGATGTGCACAAGGCCAACCTTCCGTCTCGTTCGCCCGCGATGATGCTGATCGCGTCGGCGGCGATCACGCCCAGGGCATCTTCTACACAGGAAGCCGAGCTGAGTCGCCATTGACGAATGCCCTCGGGCGTCAAGATAGCCGCGGCCCGGCCCTGCATGCTGCAGTCGTTGATGACCTGAACGGCAGATGCGGGGAGAGCGTCTTGGAGCGCGGCCGCCGTCGCGGCGGCGTGAATCGATTCCCTCAGTTCCCGAGCGAGTTCGAGCTGAGCGTCAGTGCAGGACTGCACGGCGAGGCCGTTCATCACCAGCCAGTCGAGGAGTCGCTGCGGCGTGGGAATGCGCTCGACAGCGTTGCCATGACGCTCCGACAGAGTCCCCGTGAAGCAGGTCGCCAGCACGGTACCGAGGCGAAAGTCGGGGAACTCAGCACCCATGGAACCACCATAGCTGGTTGCACGCCGATATGAGGCCATGTTAGAACCGTCATAGCCGGTTCACTACGGGTCGTAGCCGGTTTCCCGATGGCCAGGAGGTCTCATGCCCCGCCCAACCAGCGATGTGCTGGCATTCGAAGCTCACGCAACCGACGCCGACCTCGATGAGCTACGCGCGCGACTGGACGCGGCGCGGCTGCCGGAAGCCGAGACGGTCCATCGCGCCGGGCCCGACCCTCGCCGATGGGAACAGGGCGTTCCTCTCGCCGACCTCGTCGATGTCGTGAATTACTGGCGCACCGGGTACAACTGGCGGTTGTTCGAAGAGCGTCTCAACCGGATCGGCCAGTTCCGCACAACCATCGATGACCTGGGAATTCACTTCCTGCACCGCCGATCCGCCCGCGCGGATGCCACTCCACTGATCTTGACGCACGGCTGGCCGGACAGCATCGCTCGGTTCATCGATGTGGTGGAGGAGTTGGCAGATCCGAAAGCTGCCGACGCCCCGGCGTTCCACGTCGTGGTCCCGTCGCTACCGGGGTTCGGTTACAGCGACAAGCCGGCCACCACCGGGTGGGGCACCGAAAAGATCGCGGCCGCATGGGTCGAATTGATGGGAAGGCTCGGCTACAGCAAGTTCGCAGCGCACGGCGGCGACTGGGGAGGTGTGATCACCACGGTTCTCGGCGGCAGGTTCCCCGAGCACGTTCTAGGCCTCCACACAACATCCGCGGAGGCACCGCCCGGGTCGACACCGGACGGACTGACCGCGGACGAGCGCAGGTGGACCGAGGAAACCCGCGATTTCTGGCATGGCACCGGCCGGCGCCACCGCGCGGCCTACGCGAAGCAGCAGGCCACCCGACCGCAGACCATCGGCTACTCGCTCGTCGACTCACCAGTCGGGCTTCTCGCCTGGATCCTCGACAAGTTCGCCGAGTGGAGCGATACCGAAGACAGCCCCTTCGAGACGATCTCCAGAGACCGCATTCTCGATGACGTCACCCTGTATTGGCTGACGCGGACCGGCGCATCGGCGGCCCGCCTCTACTACGAAAGCCACAACTCGCTGGATCCGGAACTCCGCGTCGACGTCCCGTCAGCACTCACCATGTATCCCCGTGACATCGAGAAGTGTCCGCGCCCCTGGGCACAGCAACGGTACCGACAGATCGTCCGATGGAACTCGCCCGCAACCGGGGGACACTTCCCGTCGCTGGAGGTACCCGACTATTTCGTCAAGGACCTACAAGAAGGCCTGGCGGCAGTGCTGGCCGCTAATCGGTGAACGCGCGTCCTGCAGCACGCCACCAACCTCGTCGACAGCCACACCGCGCCGACTACCCCGAGACCAGCGGCAGGTACTCGGCAAAAGCCTGACACCGATGCCACCTCGACGATGAAAAGGCGGGGTTACCGGTGGGCATCGGATGGTCAGCGGGAGGACGCCCGGGATGACGACACTCGAGCGTGCGCAATGGCACCCGGCCGAAGCCGCCCGGGATCGCCGTCGGTCCGCGACATGACCCTGCCCTATAGCTCCGGCCTGGTCGAAGGGCATGTCAACCGCATCAAAATGTTCGGCCGGGCCAACCTCGACCTACTCCGCAAACTCATGCTCCTGCGAGCGAATCAGGATCACGAAGACTGCGCCTGAGACCGCGAAAAGGAGCATGCCAGGCCGTCGACAACAAGCGCGACCGATCGGTCTTTTTCTTGACAGGTGCAGAGAAGCCTGCGCTACACACCGACCGGAAGTTCGTGGTTGAACCGAGCGGAATACTAATTGCTGCTGGCCAGGACGTTCGGGACGACCTAGAGTGCGCGGTCGAGAATCAAGCGGGCGAGGGCGTCGCGGTCCTCGAGCATCGCGATATGCCCGACTCCGCGAAGGTATTCCAGCTTGGCGCCCGGCACCGCCTCATACTGATGCGCCGATGCCGGGTCCCAGCGAGGGTCGCAATCCCCGAAGATCACGAGGAGGGGCTTTCCGGCGTCGATGAGGCGCTGGGGCACGGTCCGCTCGGCGATGTAGTCGCCGTTGGCAGCGAGAATCGCGCGGAAAGCTCGATAGGACGTCCTTCGCAAGTCGGCCACAGCCCCGTCGGGCACCGTAATCGGAGCCGCCGCCGTCGCTGCCAGTCCGCGGCGGATCATCGAGTCGGTACGGATCGCCCACACGAGCGGACCGAAGGGCGGCGAGGCGAGTACCCGGATGATCGCCGGCTCGGGGAGAAGCGCCGCGTGACTCGGCCCTGTGCTGACCAGGACCAGCTCGCCGACCAGGTCTGGACGACGCTCCACGAGGGCGGTAGCGACGTACCCTCCGCTGGAGTGGCCGACCACCTTCAGATTTCGGACGCCGAGCTCGTCCAACACCATCGCAGTCCGATCCGCCTGCTGCGGAACGGCGTACGTCGACGCCGGCATGGACTGGCCGCATCCCGGAAGGTCGATCGTGATCACCCGGTACTTCGTGGCGAGCGACGGCACCACTGGCGCCCACATCGAACCGGTTGCGCCCGAACCGTGGATGAGTAACAAGGGCGGTGCCGCCGGGTTCCCGTCGATGACGACGTGCAATCCGCGGACTGTCGTGTCATCGCGTGTCTGGGTGGGACTCGATTCGCTCATACCGACAGCTTCGTCGCGGGCTCGTCACGCCGTATTGGACAAATGTCACGTTATCCCGCTCCGGCTAGCCTGGGATGCGTGACCGCAACGGGCGGATTGGACTGGAGTCGGGTCGACGTCGCCGTCCCGGTCGGACTACCGACTCCGGGAGTCCGGATGGCGGGTTTCCGGTACCACGACGTTGGTCCCGTGGACATCACGATGATCCCGCATCCCATGGTGACGCTCCTGCTCGATCTCAGCGAGCACGGAGTCGTCTACGACGTTCTCGGGCGCCCGGTCACGGGGAACGCGATCGTCGGCCTCCGTGCCGGCGCCTTACGCATCACCAGCACAGGGGCCGGCGACGTCCTGCAGATCCGCGTGTCCCCCGTCATCGCCGCAGCGATTCTCCGAGACACCGACATCATCGGCGGCGCCGTGACACCGCTGCCGGAACTGTGGGGCAACTGCGCTGCCATCTTGACCGAGCGACTCCGTTCGACGCCGTCGTGGGACGACCGGTTCGCAATCGCAGCCGCGTTCCTCCGGAGTCGGGTACCTCGCGGATTCGATGTAGCACCCGAGATCGCCTACGCCTGGGACCAGACCGTCCGCACCAGAGGCCTGCTCCGCATCGAGACCCTTGCCGCAGAGACCGGCTGGACCCGCCAGCGACTCTGGTCTCGCTTCCGGACCCATATCGGGGTCTCGCCCAAGCACGCGTCCGAACTCGTCCGCTTCGACCATGCCGCCCACCTCCTGGCGACAGGGCGCTCGCCTGCGGATGCCGCCGTCGAGGCCGGCTATGCCGACCAATCCCATCTTCACCGTCGAACCAAGGCGATTACCGATATGACCCCCACCGTCGTCGCGAGGGCACCGTGGCTCGCGATCGACGAAGTCGCCTGGCCGACAACCTGATCCCCGCAGCCGAACGAAGACCGACGGCCTATCCGACGGGCACATGAAGACCGGAGTTAGCACACTCGTCCCGCAAGGTCAGCATGCGGTCCCGCCAGATCTGCTGGAGTCGCGATCCCGTTGCGAGCTGGTCTGCTTCGTTCAGACTGCGCTTCGTGCTGACAACGCCCCAAGTGCACGTATGGCCTCCGCGGTCTCCCGCTGGGCTTCCGCCTGCGCGAGGGCAGCATGTGCCTGCGCCTGAGCGATCACGTTCCGCCGCTCCGCTCCGCTGACCGCCTCCCCGGCGGTGAGGCCACTGAGCAGTGCCTCGGCGCGCTGCTTGTGAGTGGTGTAGTCATCCATCGGGCGATTCTCGCACCCTGCCCCATCGTGGGCGATCCACCCCCGCACGCTCATCGGAGTACCGCCTCGAGCCGGCGGCAGCGGTCCCCGTGACTGCGGCGTCGGTTCCGCTGCAATTGGCGGCAGCCCGCACCTCTCGCCGCAGCCACCTTCGGATCACCGCAGTGATGGCAGGCGGAGCAGCAGTGCCGACGACTGGTCATAGCCTGGCTGGAGACCGCCGGAGTGGATGAGTTCCGGGTAGAACAAGAGGCCCCACCCATCACTACAGCTGGTAACCCGCTTCGATCACCAGTCGCCCGCCCGAAACCCGCAGGTCACCACCGTTCCCATATCCGACACGCCCCCGCCGAGGAATCGAACCTGGCTGAGACGGCGCTTCGCCATCGACGACCCCTTGGCAACATCTTTTCAACCTGACATCTACTTCACATCAGTGGTGCCTCACCAGTTCAGCAGACCACCTGAGATGAGTTTGCCCGGGAAAACCGTTGCTGCCAACCTTGTTTCATCACCACAGCCGAACGCATATCCGGCAATCCACGTCGTAAACAGACTCAAAGTACGAAAATAGGAGGTAGCAGTGCCACGCCGTTCCCCCCGGGCCGTCCAGCCGAAGCCCGGCGTCGTCAAGAGGGGTTCGCAGAGTTCCCCTGCGCCAGTCCCGATGTCGTGGACCGGCGCGGCCGTCGATCTTCTCGCGCTGACACTGATACTGACCGCGCTGGTTGCCCTGGTCGTGTTCGGCAACGCCGATGCCGCGGTTATTGCCGCCGTGGGCGCCGCCACAGCCATCGCGATTCGGGCTTGGCACGGCCGACGTAGCGCCTAGCGGCAGCGGTCAGGCTGACGCCAGACCAACTCCGGACAAGATCTTGTGCCGACTAGTGCCGATGTCGATCCGTCGCAGTGCATCGGAACCACGACAAGGTCCGGACGGGTTGAATCAATCAGACACACAGCCAATGCGGGAGGTAACCGGGGGGCGAACCGCAAAAGAAATGTCAGGCCCGATCTACGACCGGGCCTGACCTGCTATCCCTGTGGAGCTAAGGGGACTCGAACCCCTGACCCCCACACTGCCAGTGTGGTGCGCTACCAGCTGCGCCATAGCCCCTGGTTGGTTGCGCTTCGGGCGTCCCCGCCGCGCTTGAATGAAGTTACACCAACGGTATGTCGCCAACCAAATCGCCCCGATTCAGGGGGTGACAAGACGGAGCGGGAGGCTTAGTATCGAACACGTGTTCGAGTGATTTTCCAGAGCGCGGGGTGAGGGGCGAGAGCCGGTGGACGCTCGGAACGGGCGGAGCAGATGGGGTTGCTGTTTTGCCCGTTCCGGGTGTCCGGCGGTCTCCTGCAGTGGAGTCGGGCGGGCGGAAGTGAGACCTCTCGAGGTGCGGTCTAGGGACAGGGGGCCGGATCGCACTGTCGAGTGCGCGGGCCGGGCAGCGGCAGGTGGAGCCGCTGCCCGGCCCCAAGCCAACCGAAAACTCGGCGAGCGACGATCTCGGGGGCTGGGGATGTCGGGTCGCGCCGTCGAGTGGGCCGGGGCGTCGATTTGGTGGAGTCGACGTTCCGGCCCTTTCCGTTCGGCGAGCGTCCGCACCTTGTGGTGAGACCGGATTCGAACTCCTCCGGATCAGTTGGCTTCTGAGCCACGAATCGCCAACCACTCACTTGGTGAGCGAGACCACCCAGTTCTCGTCGTTGGTGTCGACCTTGGTCGTCCCGTCGAACACGGCGGGTGTCGCCGCCGAGCCGCCCAGGGCCTCGCCGAGCGCCGCCGTCTGCGCCATGGCAGTGGCGCGCGCGGAGTCGACCTCGGCGCCGGTCGCGATGCACTGCCGGACCGATTCGGCGGCTCCGGCGTCGCCCGCGATCGCCGCCAGCTCCTCGTTGCTCAGATCCGCGCCGCCTTCGCTGGGACGCTTGGTGGTGAACAGTTCGGTGTGGAACTTCGAGTAGACCGGACCGGAACCCGATTCGGCCACACACTGGTTCGCGGCGACGGCGCGGGTCGAATAGTCCTTGCTCCGGGAGCGCGCGTCGAGGAAGTTCACCAGGCGATAGCGCACCGCCAGTGCGCCCTCATCGATCTTCTGCGCGATCTCCTGGCCGTAGATGCGTTCCAGGCTGCCGCAGCCCGGGCACAGCGGGTCCTCGAAGAGGTCGATGGTCTTCTTCGCGTCCGGTCGGCCGAGCAGAATCGCACCGTTCGGCTCGAGCTGCGAGTGCACCGCGGGATCGCGCACCGAACCGTAGCCGTCGTTGCGGACGGCCGCGTCGTCGCGCCCCCAGCGAATCGCCGCGATGACGATCAACACGATCACCACGAGAGCGACCGCACCGAGGGCATAGGTGGTCGCACTGGACATCGGCCGGGGGGTGTATTTCGAACGCGATTCGCTCACAGGGACACTTTGCCGCAACGAACCGCCATCCCCACCGCCGGGCCAGTCATCCGACGGCCTGTTCGCGCGCATCGGGACCGACTCCAGCGGATCCGGCATCGGCCACGCGGTCGGTTCGCCCACACCTCCCCCACCGTCACATCCCCGAAGGTGGGTTTCGGGCTTTCGCGCTCCGCGTCGCGACAGCCGTTGCCTACGTAGAAGAGCCCCTGTCGCTTGCCCACATGGCAGTTCACCGACGGACATCAGCCACTGCCCGGGAACGGGGTGCCCACCGCACGGCACCAGCGATGGGAGGACGACACCGACCGGACAACCGCGGCCGGCCGCCGCCCATCACCTGCGCTCAGCGCCCCCGGCGGGTACGCCGCTCCGGCCGCCGACGCTTGCGGCGGGACATCGGCCGCCCCGGGGCGGTCGGCTCCGCCCCTTCCGAGCCGACGACCGTGGTGCTCGTGGTCAGCACAGGCCTGGATTCGGCACTGCGGCGATCGCCGATCACAGCCCGAGAACAACCAGCCGAACCTTCGGTTTGCGCCACCGCGCTGACGCGATCCGGGTCCGATTCGGCATGACCAGCCACCGCGCGCGAATCGCTCACGTCCGGCGCACGGTCACCCAGTCCGGCCCCTGGCTCGGCCACCGCGGGCACCGGACTGTCGGCTACCGGCGCGGACGCCACCTCGCTCACCGCGCGCTCGATCCGATCCGGTCGGCGTTCGGCGTCCTGCCGTTCGGACGGAATGTCCGCGTGCACCGGAGCTCCCCGCCGCAACGGCTCGGGCACGACGGCCCAGACGAGCGCGGCGACGGCGAGCAGCGCGCCGGTCACCCCGAGGGCCAGACCGTAGGACAACTGCTGGGCCACGGCGCCCACGGCGACCGGCCCGATGACGGTGCCGAGGTCGGCGGCCATCTGGAAACCGGCGAGCACCGGTCCACCGCGCGACTTGGGCCCGATGACGTCGGCGACGGCGGCCTGCTGAGCGGGCGTGAACAGGCCGGAGCCGAGCCCGGCCAGGAACGAGGTGGCGAGCAGCCAGGGCAGATCGGTCGCCAGGCCGAGCCCCGCCGTGCCCGCCGCGCACACCAGCGAGCCGACGACCACGAACGGTTTGCGCCCCCATCGATCGGACAATCGCCCGGAGACGAACAGCACCGCGACGTTGCCCGCGGCGAACACCGTCAACGCGACACCGGCCATCCCCGGCGCCTGGTGCAACACCTCGACGACGAGCAACGGCACCAACGCCATCCGGACGCCGAACACGGCGGCGCCATTGGCGAAATTCGACAACAGCACCGCCCGGTATTCCGGCCGCGCCCAACCCTCCCGGAAGGACATCATCCGCACCCCACCGGCGGGCTCCGGCGCGGCCAGTTCCGAATGCCGCAAGCTCAGGTGCACCACCACGCTGACCAGGAACAGCGCCACGGCGTAGATCACGAACGGCCAGCGCAGCCCGAGCCCGGACAACCCGCCACCGACCAGTGGACCGCTCACCGAACCGACCAGGAAGCTGGTGGACCACAGTCCGGAGACCCGGCCGCGCTGTTCGGGCGGCGACATCCGGATGATCAGCGCCAGTGACGAGACGGTGAACATGGTCGAGCCGATGCCGCCGAGCGACCGCAGCACCATGAGCTGCCAGTAGCTCTGAGCCAGCGCGCTGGCTCCGGTGGACGCCGCGACGATCAGCAGCCCGCCGAGATAGACCGACCGCTCCCCCAGCCGCTGCACCAACCGCCCGCTCACCGGCGCGAACAGCAACCGCATCAGGGCGAACGCGGAGACGATGGCCGATGCGGCCGCCACGCCGACGCCGAATCCGCGGGCGAACTGCGGCAGCACCGGGGCGACCAAGCCGAACCCGATGGCGATGACGAAAGCGCCCCCGACCAGCACCCAGATCTCGGTGGGCAGGGGCTTGGATCTACCGGTCACCGGTCAGCGCCTGCCCCACCAGCTCCTCCGCGGCCGTCTGCACCTCGGCGAGGTGCTCGGGACCGTGGAACGACTCCGCGTAGATCTTGTACTTGTCCTCGGTGCCGGAGGGGCGAGCGGCGAACCACGCGTTCTCCGTGGTCACCTTCAGTCCGCCCAGCGGCGCGCCGTTGCCCCGCGCCCTGGTGAGCACGGCGGTGACCGGTTCCCCGGCGATCTCCTTTGTGGTGATCATGTCCGGAGTCAACTTCGCGAGCAGCTCTTTCTGTTCCGCGGAGGCGGTCGCGTCGATCCGCGCGTAGGCGGGGCTGCCGTAGCGGCGCTCGAGCTCGACGTAGCGCGCCGACGGACTCTGGCCGGTGACCGCGGCGATCTCGCCCGCGAGCAGCGCGAGCAGGATGCCGTCCTTGTCGGTGGTCCAGACCGTGCCGTCCATCCGCAGGAACGACGCGCCCGCGCTCTCCTCGCCGCCGAAAGCCAGGCTGCCGCTGAACAATCCCGGAACGAAGAACTTGAATCCGACCGGCACCTCATGCACGTCGCGGCCGAGCACGGAGACCACCCGGTCGATCATGGACGAGGTCACGGCGGTCTTGCCGATCTTGGTCAGCGCGTCCCAGCCCATCCGGTTGGCGACCAGGTATTCGATGGCCACCGCGAGGAAATGGTTCGGATTCATCAACCCGCCGTCGGGCGTGACGATGCCGTGCCGGTCGGCGTCGGCGTCGTTGCCGGTGGAGATGTCGTAGTCGTCCTTGATCGCGACCAGCCCGGCCATCGCGTAGCGGGAGGACGGGTCCATCCGGATCTTGCCGTCGCCGTCGAGCGTCATGAACCGCCAGGTGGGATCCACGAACGGATTGACCACCTCGAGTTCGAGGTCGTAACGCTGGCCGATCTCCTCCCAGTAGTCGACACTGGCGCCACCCATCGGGTCGGCGCCGAGCCGGATGCCCGCGCCGCGGATCGCGTCCAGGTTCAGCACGTTGGGCAAGTCCTCGATGTAGTGGTCGAGATAGTCGTACCGCTCCACGCCGGTGGCCAGCGCACGCTCCAGCGTGGTGCGCTTGACCCCGGTGAGCCCGGCGCGCAGCAGTTCGTTCGCGCGGGCGGCGATGGCGTCGGTGGCCGTGTTGTCGGCCGGGCCGCCGTGCGGCGGGTTGTATTTGAATCCGCCGTCGCGCGGCGGATTGTGCGAGGGGGTGACCACGATGCCGTCGGCCTGGTGCTTGGCGCCGCCCCGATTGTGGCGCAGCACAGCGTGACTGAGCGCGGGCGTGGGGGTGTAACGGTCGCGCGCGTCGATCACCGCGGTGACGTCGTTGGCGGCGAGCACCTCGAGCGCGGTGGTCCAGGCGGGCTCGGACAGGGCGTGCGTGTCCCTGGCGAGATAGACCGGCCCGGTGATGCCCCGGGTGGCGCGGTACTCCACGATCGACTGGGTGATCGCCAGGATGTGCGCTTCGTTGAAGGCGCCGTCCAGGCTGGAGCCGCGATGTCCCGACGTGCCGAACGCCACTTGCTGAGCCGGATCCCGCGCGTCCGGCACCCGGCTGTAGTACGCCGTCACCAGATGGGCGATGTCTTCCAGATCGGTGGGACGTGCGGGACGCCCGGCTCGATCGTGGGCCATGCTCGGGTCTCCCTTCCGTATCGGCTGCGCCCGGCTCGTCATGAGGATCATGTCCACGACCACCCAGTCACCGCCGACCCCACGGCCACGTCCCTCTCGGCCACCAGCCGGAACGTCTCGCAGCCGTATGTGCTGAACGTGGTCGGCACGGTGCGGAAGCCCGCTTCCGCGGCGGCGAGCGGCCGAGCGCCCGCCGACGCGCCGCTCAGATCGCCGAGCCGCGCCGAACCGACAATGGTAACGACCGCCCCGTGCGGCGGCATCGGCGAGGCGAAAAGGGCTGGTGCCCTGCGGTCCGTGGAAGATCGGCGGGTATCGGACTTTCCGCGCGGTCTTCTCATCGCTCACCTTCCTGCCACTGGTCCACCTGCGACAGAGTGACGTTGACGGAGGTGAACAGCTCGGCGTTCCGTTCGACGAAGGCGCGCAGGCGTTCCGGCTCGTCGACCAGGAGTAGCAGCAACGGAAGGTGGTCGGCGACATCCAGAATGCGAGTGGTGTGCACATGCGAGGACGCGCCGTAGCCCTCGATGCCGCGCCACACACTGGCGCCCGCCAGGCCGGCATCTCTGGCCCGGCGCACGATCTCGTGATAGAGCGGCGTGTGCCGCCACTTGTCGTCCTCGTCGAGCAGCACGGTGAGCCGCGCCGCGGGGCGCCATCGTCCCGCCGTGGCGGCGCCCGCTTGCGAACCACTCATTGCCTGCCCCCTTCCGTGTGCCGTTCCCGTCGATCGCCGAGCCGAACCAGGTACCCACCGTGCCATGCCCGCGCCGGGCTCCGCCGTCCCGGCTACGCCGACCGCCACTCCCCGAGGCGGACGGGCGCGGGAGTGCCGCACCCGGTCCGAGGAGTCTACGAACCTCGCGCACAGGGTGGAGAGGGTGGTGCGACCGCCGGGTACGCCGATGCCGAGAAGGGTGCGCAGCAGTCTCTTGGCTACCCACGCCGAAGCGGCCGGAATCATCGGGATTCCGAATGCCGGGCATCCCATGACCTGTACCGCGTAGGCCGGACAGCGGACCGCTCACCTCTGCACGAGACCGGGTCGAGCACAATGCCGGCGGCGTTCAGCCAAGCCCGCCACCGCTACTTACCTCGTATTTTGCACCAATAGTGATGATTGGGGAGTGCTTTGCCGCGCACGGTGGACGGGGACCGCGTGTCGTGCACGACGCCGATCGGACTTCGATTCCCACCGTTTCCTACCACGGAAAGGTTCGCCTCCACACGGAATCGGCCTCTTCCGGCGGTCGACCGGCAATCACAGTGCCACGGCTTCGATCGACCCGCGATGCACGGCCCGCGCCGGGACGAGATCGCGCGGGCCCCGCACATCGACAACGGCCGCCGCCCCTGCGACAGAGTCGCGGGAGCGGCGGCCGCTGTGCACCGGATCGGCAGTGGCGCACTCCGATCAGTGCGCGAGCACCGGCTCACCCTCCGCGGGCACCGGAGCCGCGCTCGGCATGAGCACCGCGGTGAGGATGCCGCCCGCCACGAAGATCGCCGTGGCCCACCAGAAGCTGGTGGTGTAGCTCTCGATCGCGGACTGGGCGATGGTCAGCGGGTCCGGGGTGCGGGTGGACAGGTAATCGGTGGCCGCGGACGCCGCGATGGTGCTCAGCAGCGCCGTGCCGATCGATCCGCCGACCTGCTGGCTGGTGTTGATCATGGCCGAGGCCACGCCCGCGTCCTCGTGCTGCACGCCCGAGGTGGCGCCCTGGAAGGCGGTCGACATCGCCCCGCCGAGGCCGAGACCCAGCAGGATCAGGGCGGGCAGGATGTGGGTGGCGTAGCCGGTGTCCAAGCCGATCCGGGTCAGCCAGGCCATGCCCGCCGCCGCGATCAGGAACCCGCCGCTGACCACGATCTTCGGGCCGAGTTTCGGCAGCAGCAACGACGGCGCGGTGGTCGAGGAGGCCACCATGGCGGCGACCATCGGAAGGAACGCCACGCCGGTCATGATCGGCGAGTAACGCAGGGTCAGCTGCATGTAGTAGGTGAGGAACAGGAAGATCGCGAACATCCCGATGCCCATGACGAACACCGTCAGGTAGGAGGTGCCGCGCATCCGGTCGAGCACGATCCGCATCGGCAGCAGCGGGTGCGCGACCCGGGTCTCCAGCCAGGCGAACACCGCGATCAGCGCCGCGCCGCCGAGCAGGAAGGCGAGGGTGACGCCGTTGGTCCAGCCGTCCGATTCCGCATGCGAGAACCCATAGACGATGCCGAACAGGCCGGCGGTGACCACGACCGTGCCGGGGATGTCGAGCTTGGGCCGTTCGGTGGCGGCATGCTTGGCCAGCAGCAGCACCGCACCTACCAAGGCGACGGCGGCGAAGGCCAGGTTCACGAACATCACCCAGCGCCACGAGGCCCACTCGGTGAGCGCGCCGCCCAGCAGCAGGCCGATCGCGCCGCCGGTGCCCGCGACGGCGCCGAAGATGCCGAACGCCTTCGCCCGCTCGGACGGTTCGGTGAAGGTGACGGTCAGCAGCGACAGCGCCGCGGGCGCCAGCAGGGCGCCGAAGACGCCTTGCCCCACCCGGGCCGCGACGAGCATCTCGAAGCTGGTGGCCGCACCACCGATGGCGGAGGCCACCGCGAAGCCGACCAGACCGATGATGAAGGTGTTGCGCCTGCCGAACAGGTCGCTGAGGCGTCCGCCGAGCAGCAGCAGGCTGCCGAACGCCAGGGCGTAGCCGGTGACCACCCAGGAGCGGTCGCCGTCGCTGAAGCCGAGATCCTGCTGCGCGGCGGGCAGCGCGATGTTCACCACGGTCGCGTCGAGCACGACCATGAGCTGGGCGACGCCGAGGACGGCGAGCACCCACCAGCGCAGGGCGTGCGAGCCGCGCCGCCCACTTCCCGTCCGCTCGGGGGCGAGGGCCCCACGGTCGATGGCGGTAGTCATGTGTCCCCTTTGTCTCGAGCTATGATCCGGAGGAGGGTCCTCCACTTACTTGAAGAAGTTATCACGATAACGGAGACAACGCCTCCGGTTAATCCCCGAGCTTGATAGAATGAGGGTGTGAATCACGCCACGGTCGCCTCCCCTCCCCGGCGCCTGCGGGCCGATGCCGCGCGTAACCAGCAGCGGATCATCGCCGCGGCGCGGGAACTGTTCGCCGATCACGGACTCGAGATCACCCTCGACGACGTGGCCGAGCGCGCGGGCGTGGGCGTCGGCACGGTGTACCGCCGCTTCGCGAACAAGAAGGAACTGATCGTCGAGGTCTTCGATCAGAACCTGAACGATTTCGCCGACGCGGCCGACGCCGCCCACCGGCACCCCGACCCCTGGTTCGGACTCGTCGAGTTCTTCGAGTACGCCTGTCGGCACTTGGCCACCAACCGCGGGTTCAGCGAAGTCATGCTCGAACTCGAAGACGGCGAGACCGACCGGTTCACGGTCGTACGCGATCGCATCAAACCCACCGTGACCGCCATCTGCTCGCGCGCACGCGACGCCGGCGTGCTGGCCGATGGCATCGAGCCCTCGGACTTCTTCGCGCTGGTGCACATGGTCGACGCCCTCGCGGAGTTCGCCAAACCGGTCAATCCCGACGTGTGGCAACGCTATATGGCCATCATGCTGAACGGCCTGCGCGGCGACCGGACGCCGCGCCAGCATCTCGCCGTCCCTCCGCTCACCGACGACGAGGTGGAGCAGGCCAAGCAGCAACTGACCTGCGGCTGGCGCAAGCGGTAGCGAAATCGCACCGTAAGTAGCGCGCGTCACGCCCGCTCCCGTAAAGTTGGTCACATGACCAATTCGTGGGTGAACTGGGCGGGCGATCAACGGTGCGCGCCCGCGCTCATCGCCACGCCGCACTCCGTCGACGAGGTGGCCGGCCTGCTCGCCGACGCCGAAGCCGACGGCCGGAACGTGCGCGTCGCCGGCACCGGCCATTCGTTCACCGACGCCGTCCTGACCGATGGCACGCTGCTGAGCCTGGCGAAACTGAACCGCGTGCTCGACGTCGACCGGGCCGAGGGCCTGGTCCGGGTGCAGGCGGGCATCAGCCTGAACGCGGCCAGCACCGCCATGCACGAGCACGGCCTCGCCTTCCCGAACCTGGGCGACATCGACGTGCAGACCGTCGCGGGCGCCATCGCCACCGCCACCCACGGCACCGGCGCGACTTTGCAGAACCTTTCCGCCGCAGCGCATTCGATGGAGTTGATGCTCGCCGACGGAAGCCTGGTCGAGCTGAACGAACACACCGATCCCGACGGCTGGCGTGCGGCGCGGGTCGGCATCGGCGCGCTTGGCGTCGTCACCGCCGTGACGCTGCGCGTGGTGCCGTCCTTCGTGCTGGAGGGCATCGAGCGACCGATCCCGGTGGAAGAGGTGCTGGCCGACCTGGATTCGTTCGTCGACGGCAACGATCATTTCGAGTTCTACATGTTCGCGCACAGCCCGCTGGCCATGACCAAGCGCAACAATCGCGTCACCCTGCCCGAGCAGCCGCGCCCCAAGGCGGTGGACTGGTTCGCCGACATCCTGATGTCCAACCACGTGTTCGACGCGCTGTGCCGAGTGAGCCGCAGGCAGCCGCGCCTGGTCCCCTTCATCCAGCGCAGCGCCGCCTACGCGGGCAGCTACCGGCGCCAGGTGGACCGCTCCTACCGGGTATTCGCGTCGCCGCGCCTGATCCGCTTCACCGAGATGGAGTACGCCATCCCGCGCGAGCACTCCGTCGACGCGATTCGCGAGATCAAGGAATTGAGCACCCGATTCCACACCGCGATGCCCATCGAGGTGCGGTGGGTCGCGCCCGACGACGCGTTCCTGTCCCCGGCGGGCGGCCGCGACACCTGCTACATCGCGGTGCACCAATACCGGGGCATGGATTTCGAGCCGTACTTCCGCGCCTGCGAGGCGGTGTTCGACCGCTACCAGGGCCGCCCGCACTGGGGCAAACGCCATTTCCAGACCGCCGCGACCCTGCGGGGCCGCTATCCCGAGTGGGATCGGTTCGCCGAGGTGCGGCGTCGCTTCGACCCGAAGGGGCGTTTCGCCAACTCCTACCTCGATCGGGTGCTCGGCCCGGTCGGGTGAGCCCGGGCGTCAGTCGGCGAGGATTTCGGCGACCAGGCGGGGCACGGCAGTGCCGATGGGCTCGCGGATGATCTCGGTGGCCATGGCGTCGTACGGGGTCGGCTCGGCGTTCACGATGACCAGATCGGCGCCGGCGCGCACCGCGATCGAGCACATCGACGCGGCCGGCTCGACCTGCAACGACGTGCCGATGGCCAGGAAGATGTCGCTCGTCTCGGCGGTGAGCGCGGCCTTGGTCATGGTGCGCCGGTCCATCTGCTGCCCGAACATCACGGTGGCGGCCTTGAGGATGCCACCGCAGCCGGGACACGGCGGGTCGGGCTCACCCGCGGCCACCCGCTCCAAGGTCGCCGACATCGAGGTCTGGTAATCGCACTCGATGCAGACGACCTCGAACATGTTGCCGTGGATTTCGATGACCCGGTCCGGCGACGATCCCGCCCGCTGGTGCAGGCGATCGATGTTCTGGGTGATGATGGTGACCGCTCGCCCGGCGCGCTCCAGGTCGGCGAGGGCCCTGTGGGCGGCGTTGGGCACCGCCCGCCATGCCGGATTGTCCCGGCGCGCGAGCCAGGCGCGCTCCCGCAAGCCCGCGTCGGCCACATAGTTCTGATAGGTCGACAACAGTTCGGCGATCGGATCTTTCGTCCACACCCCGCGCGGACCGCGGAAATCGGGGATGCCGGAATCGGTGGAGATGCCCGCACCCGTGAGCACCCCGATCCGTCCGGTACGACTGCGCCACTCGGTCGTCATATCTGCACAGCCTAGGGGCGCCGACACGAGAGCTGCCGATGAGACGGCGGCGATCGGGATGGTCCACCACGGGTCAAGGCGCAGGGCGGTTGCTCATGCCAGGCACCGCGTGTGCCTCCCTACCACAGATAGACGATGAGAGAGTTGTAGGGTTATCATCTCATTGTATTGAGTTCGACCGATCAAGGGAGATCACGATGACCGCGTCCGTCGCACGCGAATCCACCGGCGCGCGCACGCTGCCGCCTCGCCGCCCGATCGAACCGGGCACGCAGATGTGGGAACAGACCGGCCTGGTCACCTTCTCCCTCACGGCGGGCTCGGCCTTCCTGCTGCAGACCATGGAGCCGACGATCTCCGCCGTGGTGGACGAGTACTCCACCTTCCGCACCGATCCGATGGGCCGCGCCATGCGCAGCCTGGCATCGGTGATGATGTGGGTCTACGGCGGCGAAGAGGCGCTCGCCGAAGCCGACCGGCTGCGCGAGTTGCACGCGTCGCTGAACACCACCGACGCCAACGGCGTGCGGCACACCGCGCTGTCCAGCGCTCCGTGGGCCTGGGTGCTGCACACCGGGACGTTCGCCTTCACCGAGAGCGCCAAGTACTTCGCCAAGCGCCCGCTCACCGCGGCGGACAAGGAGGCGTATTTCCAGGAGACGCTGCAGCTGCTGCGCAACTTCTCGGTGGCGCCCAGGGAGATTCCCGCGAACTACAGCGAGTTCGAGAAGTTCTTCGAAGACACCGTCGCCAACCATCTGGTCGCCACCGATACCGCGCACGACTACCTGCGGGTGATTCGCTCCGTCGCTCCGCCGAAGCAACTGCCGCGCGCGCTGCGTCCCGCCTGGAAGGCGGCGGTGGCGCCGATCGGCCGGCTGCAGTACTTCGTGACGGTGGGAACCACGCCCGAGGTCGCGCGGCAGAAGCTCGGCCTGAGCTGGACCGCGGCCGACGAGCGCAAACTGCGCGTGCTCGGCTGGCTGATCGCGCGGCTGGTCCCGCTGCTGCCGGAACGGCTGCGCTACTTCCCGATCGCCTACGAAGCGCGCCGCCTCGAACGCGACCGGCAGCGGCTGCGCAAGATGATCGACCTGCGTCCGATCTGATCCCGGCCGGGAATCCGTTCCCGGATGCCCCGGATCCGTCTTCGCCGACACATACCCGTACCCCGGTCGACCCACGTCGACCGGGGTACGGGCGTGTGCAAGCCCGATACTCTTGCGCTACCGTCCAGTCCGCTCCGGCGCTCCGGCGGCCGAGGACGCCCCGGACGCCGCGCGGTACCGCATTCGGGCCGCTGACCTGCGAGCGTCGCACTCGCACGCACGCTCGAGCACCGCGCGCCGTAACGATTCACGGCGCGCTGGTATACGTATCTCGTACGCTGCGAAAGCGTTTCGTTCGCCGGACGGCCGGTCCGGTGGCCAGCACACTATGCTCCACCTTGCACATCGAAAGGCGTTCCCATGTCCCACAAGCCCAGTGTGCTTTTCGTCTGCGAGCACAACGCGGGCCGCTCGCAAATGGCTGCCGGGTTCCTCACCGCACTCGCGGGTGAACGGTTCGACGTACGGTCGGCGGGCAGCGCGCCGGCCGAGACCCTGAACACCACGGTGGTGGACGCCATGGCCGAAATCGGCATCGACATCTCCGGCCATACCCCCAAGCCGCTCACCATGGACGCGATCGGCATCTCCGACGTGGTGGTCACCATGGGCGCGGGCGACGCGTGCCCGTTCTTCCCCGGCATCAGCTACCGCGACTGGATGCTTCCGGATCCCGCGGACCAGACCATCGACGTGGTGCGCACCATCCGCGACCACATCCGCATCCTGGTGGAGAACCTGATCGCCGAACTGGTCCCGGCGCCCGCGCGCTAGGCGCTGTCCGATTCGTTCAAGACGGTCCTCCACGCGCCTGCCTACGCTGCCGGTATGACACCACAACTCGACGTCGTCGGCATCGTCGTCAGCGATATGGCCGCCGCGGTCGCCTTCTATCGACGCCTCGGACTGAACTTTCCGGAAGGGGCGGAACAGGAAGGGCACGCCGAGGCCGCCCTGCCCAACGGCATGCGGCTCACGCTGGACACCGAAGCGGTCATCCGGTCGTTTCACGCCGATTGGTCGCCGCCGGTCGGCGGTGGCCGGATCGGACTCGCCTTCCGCTGCGCCGATCCCGCGGAGGTCGACACCGTCTACGCCGAACTCGTGGATGCCGGGTACCACGGCGAACTGAAGCCGTGGGACGCGTTCTGGGGGCAGCGCTACGCGGTGGTGCTCGACCCGGATGGCAACGGCGTCGACCTGTACGCCGCTCTCCCGCCCACGAGCGAGTAACGCCATCGAGCGGTCCGCGCGCAGCGGCTAGGACTCGGCGAGCAACTCGCTCAGCGGGATTCCCGCCAGCGCGCGCACCTCGCGGGAGAGGTGCGCCTGGTCGGCGAATCCGGCCCGCAGCGCAGTGTCGGCGAGCGGCACGCCGCGGCGCGCCGTGGCCAGCGCGCGTTGCAGGCGCAGCACCCTCGCCAGGGTTTTCGGGCCGTAGCCGAAGGCATCCAGGCAGCGGCGGTGCAAGGTCCGCTCGTGCAGCCCGGCCGCGTCGGCGACCGCCGCCACCGGCCATCCGGCGTCCAGCGCGCCCACCACCTTCCGCAGGAGCGCATCGGCCGGTTCGGTCTCGGCGGCGCGGCACCGCACGATGCGTTCCAGCGCCGCCGCCTGATCGTCGGCGGCCGCGATTCGATCGACCAGCGGCCGGACCATCGCCGAGGGCCACACCTGCGCCAGATCGACCCGCAGGTTCCGGAATTCACGCGCGGGGACGCCGAGTAAGGCGGGCGCCGTACCAGGAAAGAACCGGATACCGACGTACCGATCACCGGACGACCCACCGGGGTGGTGGGCCCTGGTGTCCGGCCCCGCGACGATCAATCGGCCGTTCATCCAGATCAGATCCATGCAGCCGTCGGGAAGCACCGGCAGGCGACGGCCCTCGACGGTCTTGGTCCACAACACCGCGCCCTCGTACCGCGACGGCCGCTCGCGGTAGGCGGGCTCGTCCATGACGCCGACGCTACTGCGGACCACCGACAAGCAGGAGCGGCGGCGTCTCGAAAAGGTTGTCTCAATAAGACGCACTCCTTCCAGCACCTCGGCACGCAGCTGGTCGACCGGCGCCTCGGCGTACAGCACCACGGGGTCACTGAGCCCGTCCACCGCCTGGGTGGCCCGAACCCGCTCGGCGAAGGTGGCCTCCGGGCCCGCCACCAGGGTGTTCGCCTGCATCATGACTTTCCTGAACCGCTCGAGGATGCTGCCCGGAGCGGCCGGCGCCAGGTCACGGACGTTGAGCCGCAGCAAATAACGATGCGCGAGGAAGACGTCGAGCAATCCTTCGACCACCCGGCGGCGCGCCTCGCATTCGACGCGGTGAGCCAAGTCCGCATCCCGGCTTGGTCGAGCGGGCGGGTCGCCCTGGTCGGCGACGCCGGTTACTGCGCGACGCTCCTGTCCGGCGCGGGAGCGGCGCTGGCCATCGAGGGCGCGCACCTGCGCGCGACGGAGCTCGCCGCGGCGCCCGGCGATCACCGGATCGCGTTCCGCCGTTACGAGCGAACCCTGCGTCCGACGGTCCTGCGAGCGCAACGCTCGGTGCGGGCGAGCGGTGCCATGCTGATTCCGGCCACCGGCGGCCACATCTGGTTGCGCAACCAGCTGACCCGCCTCATGGCGCTGCAGACGCTGGCGTCCCGGGTCTACCGGCCGGTCACCGTGCGCGCCGCCTGAACCGGGCGCCGGACCGCGGGGTCAGCGCTGCGGCGCGGCGATCGGAACGATCGCACGCGGTACCACACGAAGGTATGGGTCGCGTTGTGCCGCGGCGATTTTCGATTCCGGGTCGCGGCAGCCGACGGTGACGTCGGTGTTCGGCACGGAAGAGAACGTCCACACCGTCACCCATTCCGTTCCCCCGAACGCGTCGGTCTTCTTGGCGTCCGACGAACGCAGATCTTCATTCCGCCCGGAACTGTCGGTCACCGTGCAGCGAATGCCATCAGCGGCCGGACCCCACGCGGCGGGCGCCCGGATATCGAGCACGACATCGGCGGGTACCGGCACCTTTTTCGATTCACCCAGCAAAATGCGAATCCCGCCGTCGGCCACCTCCTCGTCGCGCGCTCCGGACGTCGTCGCCGGAGCGCTCGGGGCGGCCGCGGCACTCGTCGAGGTCGCCGCCTCGCTCGCCGGGGTGTCTCCGGAACACCCGGACACGGCGGCGGCGACCAGCGCGGGAATCGCCATCCAGCTCAGTCTCACAGTCGAAACCTCTCGTCGCGCCCACTCCTCAGGCGGTTGGTTCGGATCAGCCAGGCACTGAGCATGGCAACGGGCAACACGAAAATCGCGGATACACGCCGAGCAACCGGCAATTGGACCGCAATTCCACGAAACAGACCCACAGAGAATGCCGGAAGGTTGAATTTCCCACTTCATCGAGCGGCCCTCGATGGTGTGCCGCAATCCTGATGCAGTCGAGGTTCCACTCCGGCTGCGCGGGCGCCGCGCTTCGTCCGGTCCGGCTGCCGTCGCACCGGTCGTCCGCCGGGGCCCGACGACCGGACACCGCTGACCACGCTCGTGACGTTCGGGCGATCTCGCGCTGCCCGACGACGTCGTCAGCGCTCCCGCCTCACCCGCAGGATGGGCATAGGCCGTCGGCTCGCCCGGCGGACCGCGGCGGGCATCACCGCGGAAAAGTTCTACGGAGGCGCCCTCGTCCCCGTGTCAGGTCTCGTTTCGTGCCGCCTACCGGCTGGTTCGAAAAAGGCATTTCCCCTGGACCGGTGGTGCCGCATAGTGTGTTCGGTAGGCGATCATCTGGAGGGCCACCATGGCGAGACTGTCGTGGGTAACGGAGCGCGAGGGCAGGGCGGAGCCCACTCGTGCCTGATGGTCAGGGAACCTCCGGCCCCCGCACGCTGCGCGCCACCACACTCGGCGGCTACCGCGCGGCCGCCCTCACCACCACGCCCGGCACTCGGGCCGCGCTGGTCGTCGTGGCGCTGCTGATCGCGGTGACCTCGACCTACGAAGCCGACCTGACCGCACACGAGGGCGCCGCCCACGGTTGGTTGGTGGGGCTCGCGCTGTCCGGCGTGTTCGTCGCGCGCGGGCTGCACCTACGCAGACCGATCACGCTTCCGCATGCCACCGCGGCGGTGCTGGGGCTGGCCATCGCGCATCTGGCCTACCGCGCCGAGCATCCCGACGCCGGTTTCGTGCTGCTGGCCGCCGCCGGCTTCGTCCTGGTGCTGCCCACAGCAAGCAAACCGCAGCCCGACCAGCTGTACCGGGTGGCCGAACTGGTCGGCCGCACCGAGGACGATCCGCTGGCGCCGTTCTCTTTGCACTCGTCCAAGACCTACTTCTTCAACGCGTCGTCGACCGCCGCGATCGGTTACCGCGCTCGCTTCGGCATCGCCGCCGTCGCGGGCGACCCGATCGGCGATCGCGCGGCGTTCCCCGAGCTGGTCGCGGCGTTCTCCGACTTCGCGGTCAACCGTGGCTGGCGCGTCGCCGTCCTGGGCGCGAGCCGGGAAATGGCCGAGTTGTGGCAGGTGTGGGCACTGGAGCATCGTGGCCTGCACGCGGTGCCGATCGGCCGCGACGTGGTGCTCGACGTGGGGGAGTTCGACCTGGTCGGACGCAAATTCCGCAATCTGCGCCAAGCCGTGAGCCGGACCAGGAATTTCGGCGTCACCACCGAGGTGGTGTACGAGTCGGCGCTGACCGAGGCGCGGCGCGAGGAACTGCTGGCCATCGTCGACGAGTGGCGGCGGGGCAGGCAGACCCGCGGCTTCTCGATGATCCTGGACCATCTGCTCGACGGGCGGAATCCGAACATGCTGGTGGTCATCGCCAAGGACGCGGACGGCAATCCCGTCGGCTTCCAGCGCTACGGCATTTCCGGGCGCGGTCGGGAACTGAGCCTGGACGTCCCGTGGCGGCGCAAGGACGCGCCCAACGGCTTGGACGAACGCATGATCATCGATCTGGTGGACTACGCCGCGGCGCACGACATCCGCCGGATTTCGCTCGCCTTCGCCCCGTTCCCGGAGCTGTTCGCCGAGAAGGAGAGATCGCGCACGGCCGCGCTGCTCTACCTGTTGGTGCACCTGGCCGATCCGCTGATCCGGCTGGAATCGCTCTACCGCTTCCTGCGGAAGTTCCACGCGCTGTCGGATCAGCGCTATGCCTTGATCCGCTGGCGCGAAGTGGTGATGGCGGCCGCCGCTCTGCTCACCTTGGAGTTCGTGCCACACCGCCGCGAGCACTGAGCGGCGCGGCACGGTAGACGAGGAAGTCGATGGAACTGACCCACAGCGACGTGAAGGCCGCCGCCGAGCGAGTGCGCGGCCTGGTCCGGCCGGTGACCGTGGCGCAGGCCGACCATACGGGCCATTTGTGGTTCGCACTGGAATTCCTGCAGCACACCGGAAGCTTCAAGGCACGCGGGGCGGTGAACTTCTTACGCACGCACCGGGAGAACGGCACGCTCCCGGAGGTGGGCGTGACGATCGCCTCGGGCGGCAACGCCGGTCTGGCCTGCGCGTGGGCGGCCCGCAGTGAGGGGGTCCCCGCCACGGTGTTTCTGCCTGCCACCGCCCCCAGGGTGAAAGTGGACCGGCTCACCTCCTACGGCGCCGACGTCCGCCTGGTGGGCACGCAGTACGCGGACGCGCTCGCGGCCAGTCGCGACTTCGCCGACGCCACCGGCGCCCTGCTCTCCCACGCTTACGACAACCCGCTCATCGCCGCGGGAGCAGGCACGCTCATGACGGAGGTCCACGCGCGGATTCCGGATCTCGACACCGTCGTGGTCGCGGTCGGCGGCGGCGGGCTGTTCTCGGGTGTGGCCACCACGGCGGAGCACTACGGCGTCCGGACCGTCGCCGTGGAGCCCACCCGGTGCCGTGCGCTGCATGCCGCGATCGCGGCCGGAGAGGTGGTGGACGTGGAGGTCGACTCGGTCGCCGCGGACTCGCTCGGCGCCCGGCGGGCGTCGGAGATGGCGCTGACGGCGGCGCGGCAGTACGACGTGAAGTCCGTGCTGGTCGATGATGCCGCGATCGTGGCGGCGCGCGGCGCGCTGTGGGCGCGGCGGCGGATCGCCGTCGAGCACGGCGCGGCGACCGCACTCGCGGCGATCCTCGGCGACGAGCCCGCGTTCCGTCCCGACGCAGGTGAACGGGTGTGCGTGGTGCTGTGCGGAGCGAACACCGATCCGTCGGATCTGGCCGACTGGGACAGCCGCCACGCCGACTGACGGTTCATCGGCGTATTTCCGACGAATCGGACGACGCGGGGTTAGGCTCCCGCTGTCCTGTGCGATCCCGACGGAAGGCACACCATGGCGCATACCTCACACATGGTTCCCATCGGCACACCGCTACCCGACTTTTCTCTTCCCGACCTCGACCAGCGGATCTACTCCCGGGACGACTTCGCGGACGGGCCCGGTCTGCTGGTCGTCTTCGCCTGCAACCACTGCCCCTACGTCAAGCACATCGAGGCCGCGCTCGGCGAGCTGGTCGATTCGCTGCCGTCCATGCCGACCGTGGCGATCTGCACCAACGACGCCACCGCTTATCCGGACGACGCCCCGCTGCGGCTGCGCGACCAAGCGATCCGCGCAGGCTGGACCTTCCCCTATCTCGTCGACGAGCAACAGCACGTCGGGCGCGCCTTCCGTGCCGCGTGCACTCCTGATTTCTTCCTCTACGACGCGGATCTTCGACTCGCCTACCGCGGCGCGTTCGACGAATCCACCCCCGGGAACGGGAAACCCCTGACCGGAGAGGACTTGCGCACGGCCGTCGAAGCCGTGCTGGCGGGTGGACCCGCCCCCGAACCGCACCGGCCGAGCATGGGTTGCTCGATCAAGTGGCGGGACGCCTGAGACCTTTGCCCCGTTCCCGCACGCGACGGATCGCGCTGCGCCGCGCCAGCTGCGGCACCGCCGCCGACAGCCGTGCGCACTCCCCGACATCGCCCGGTTCGAGCACGGTCCTGGCCTGCTGAGCGGTGGCTGCCGGCCACACGGCACGCGGTTTGCGCCTGCTGCGCGCCGAACATCTCTCCGACCAGCCACAACGCCAGATCGATGCCCGCGGAGACTCCTGCTGCCGTGAGAATCTTTCCGTCGCGCACGACCCGCTCGTCCGCGCGGGCGTCCGCTCCGAGTGCCCGCAAAGCGGACTGCGCCGGGGCGTCCGTGCAACAGTCCGGCCGCGGCCGGCACCAGCGAACCCGTGCAGACCGACGTCGTCCAGAGGGTGTCGCGATGGGCTCGGCGCAGCCAGGCCGGTAGCGCGTCGTCGACGGAGGCGGCCGCCGCGCCGGGGCCACCCGGGACGTGTGTCGATCGCCGCCGGGCGCGCCATGATGGGCGCAGTGGAGCAACCGCCGCCGCGCAACGACGAAAGGACTATCGGTGACCAACCCAGGCGACCCGGGCGCGGTCGCGCGTCGTTATGTCGAGGCGATCGGCGGGCAAGACTGGCAGACCGTCGCCGACTGCTGGCGGCCAGGTGCCGTCGATGTGTTCGTCGGCGTCGCCGACTTGCGCGCTCCGGACGAGATCGTGGCCTTCTTCCGCGACGTGCACGCCGCGGTTCCCGACCTGGCCGTGGACATCCTCTCGGTCACGGCGCAGAACGAACGCGCCGTGGTGCACTGGCGGATGCGGGGCCGGTTCGACGGCACCGCCATGCTGATCGGACTGGCGCCGAACGGCAGGCGCCTCGACCTGCTCGGCACCGATGTGTTCGTCGTGCGCGACGGGTTGATCGAGTCGAACACCGCGATCGTCAACGGGCTCGACCTCGCCCGGCAGCTCGCCGTCCTGCCGCCGCAGCACTCGGTCGCCGAGCGTGTGCTGTTCGGACTCGCGAATTCGATTGCCCCACTCGGCAAAGCGATCCGCACGCGAAGCCGTCCCGGACGGTGATCCACGCTGCCGAGGCGGCCCCGATGGGGCACACTGTTCCCGAAACCGGGGATCGAAAGGGGTGGGACGTTGGCGACGATCGTCCTCGTGCACGGCATCGCGCAGGAACAGCAATCGGCCGACACATTGGAGGCGCGCTGGCTGCCCGGCCTCGCGGGGGGCGTCCGCAACCACGGCGCGCCGGAACTCGCGGACCGCTTGTGGCGCAACGGCACTCCGGGCGATTTGTCCACCCGAATGGCCTTCTACGGCAATCGCTTCCTGGTCGAGGGCGCCCAAGGTACCGGGACCGAACTCGACGAGACCCAGCTCGACCTGATGGAGCAACTGGCCGCCGAATGGCTCGCGACGGCCGCCGCGCACGCCGGTGACGAGCGTGACCGCGCGACGGCCCGCAGGCTCGGCACTGCGCCACCGCCGGACTCGGTGGCGCAGGGAGTCCACGCGCGACTTCGCCCCGCGCTCAACGCGCTGATGCGGTTGCGCTGGTTCGCGCCGTTCGGTTTCGGGTTGGCGCAGAAGTTCGTCATCGGCGCGCTGTCCCAGGTCGCCCGGTACTTCACCGAGGACGAGGTGCGGGAGTACGCCCAGCGGCAGGTGCTCGACCAGATCGGTCCGGACACTCGCTTGATCATCGCGCACTCCCTCGGCAGCGTGGTGGCCTACGAGGCGCTGCACCGCACCGACCACCCGGTGACCCTGCTGACCATGGGCTCGCCGCTAGGCTTGCGCACGGTCGTGTACGACCGGCTGCGGCCCCAGCCGAGCAGCGTGCCGAAATCCGTGACGAACTGGCACAACCTGGTCGACGAGGACGACCTCGTGGCGGCGCACCTGGACCTCACTCCGTTTTTTCCGCCCTATCCCGGCAGTGCCGTCGTTCCGGTCACCGAGCAGCACTTCGACAACGGCGCGGCGCCGCACGACTCCACCGGTTACCTCACCAAAGCGGTGACCGGGGGCATCGTCGCGAAAGCGCTCGGATATTAGATTTTGTCGAGTTCCTCCGCGCGAGAGCGCTTCTGCGCGTTCACTCGAATCCGGCGGTCGCGCCACAGCAGACAGGCCGCCAGTGCGACTCCGAGTCCGGTGAGCGCCGCACCGACCGGATAGAGCGACGACAGACCCGCCCCGTCGCCGAGAACCGCGCCGCCGATCCGCCCCGCGCCCGCCGCGGCGAGCTGATAGCCCGACGCGTTCACCGCGACGGCCAGGGTCGGAGCCGCCGTCGCCGCCGCGATCACCCTGGCCTGCATACCGGGGATGATCGCGAAGGCGAGCGCGCCGAACAGGAAGATCAACGGCACCACGAGGATCCGGACGTCACCGGCCAGCCGGAGCAGCACGAGCACAACGGCGAGCGCGGCCAGCAACGCGGTCACCGAAGGCAGCAACGCCCGGTCGGCGAGCTTGCCGCCGAGCTGGTTGCCGACCACCGCGCCGAGACCGTAGACCAAGAGCAGGACGGGCACCGCGGCCGCGGGAAACCCGCCGACCTCGGTGAGCAGCGGTGCGATGTAGGTGAACACCATGACGCCGCCGAGGTTCCCGACGGCGGTGAGCGTCAAGGCCCAGAGCACAGCGCGATCGGTGAACACGCGCAGCTCCCCGGTGATCGAGCCCGCCGCCGATCCCGGCATGTCCGGCATGAACCGCAGCACCAGCGGAAGCGCCG
This sequence comes from Nocardia sp. NPDC004573, assembly GCF_053602135.1. Classification (NCBI taxonomy): domain Bacteria; kingdom Bacillati; phylum Actinomycetota; class Actinomycetes; order Mycobacteriales; family Nocardiaceae; genus Nocardia; species Nocardia sp. NPDC004573. The sequence goes on along the minus strand of NZ_JBSGDA010000016.1, from coordinate 34,279 downwards.
CCGCCACGCACAACGCCACGGTCGCGAAAGTAGCTCGCCAGCTCAGACTTTGGCCGATGGCCGCGCCGAGTGGAGTACCGAGCACGATGCCCAGGTTCATCCCGAGAGCCACCCGCGCCACCGCCGCCGCTTCGGAGCCCGGCTGCGCGGTCGACACGGCGGTAGCGATCGCGACCGCGAAGAAGGTGGCGACCACAGAGCCCGCCGCGCACCGGGTCGCCAGCAGCACAACATAATTCGGCGCGAGCGCCGAGCCCAGATTCGCCAGCATCGACACCAGCATCAATCCGATGACCAAAGGCTTGCGCGCCACTCGGGCGGTCAGCACCGTGACCACCGGTCCACCGCCGATCATGCCCACGGCATAGGCCGTCACCAGCGCACCCGCCGCGCCCACCGAGACGCCCAAGCCGTCCGCGACCTCGGGCAGGATGCCCGCGATCACGAACTCGCCGGTGGTCAGGCAGAACGCCACGAACATGAGAGAGAACACCGCGGACCGCATCACACGCCTCCATGTGATTCGAACTGAAATGATTTCAGCTAGAACTATCACAGTTCGAATCAAAGCGCTAGACTCGGAGCAATGACGCGGCAGCCGAACCCCGTGGTGGACACCGAACTCGACCGCGACGTGTGCAAGCTGGTCCATCGGTTCACTCACCGGCTCGACGTGCATGTCCGCCGCGTCGCCGAGCAGCTCGAGCTCACCCCGTCGCAGGTGATCGCCTTGCGCGAGTTGTCCGAGCCGATCACCGCCAGGGAACTGGCGGCGCGGATGTCGTGCGAGCCGTCCAACGCGACCTTCGTGCTGGACCGGCTGGAACAGCAGGGCTTGATCCGCCGCGAGCCACATCCCACCGACCGGCGCGCCAAACAGATCGTGCTGACACCGACCGGCCTGCGACGGCGCGAAGACGCCGTGGAATTGCTCGGCGCGAACTCACCCCTGACCTCGCTGACCGACGCTCAGCAACAGACACTGCGCGACCTCTTGCTCACCATGGCCGCGGACTCCCAGAGCTGACCCCCTACTGAAGATTTCGGGGCAGATGGACTTTCGCGTCCGCATAGCTTCCGGTGAGCGCGGCCTCGTCCCGGGCATAGACCAGATGCAACACGCCGGTGTCGAAGGTCTCCGAGGACAGCAGGCGCAGCGGGATCGTGGATGCGCCGTCTTCGAACAGGCGCTCCCCCCTACCGACCGCGATCGGGTGCACCAGCAAGTGCAGTTCGTCCAACAGCCCGGCGGCCAGCAGCTGACGGACGACCGAGACCGAACCGCTCATGCCGATGTCGCCGCCCGGCTGATTCTTCAACGCCGTCACGGCCTCGATCAGGTCGCCGTCGAGGACTTCGGTGTTGCGCCAGGAGAAGTCGCGGTGCCCGCGGGTCACCACGATCTTGCGCGCGTCGCCCAGTTTCTTCGCGAACGCCGCGTCCGGACCGCCCGCCGCTTCGCGCTCCGGCCACGCGCCCGCGAAACTGTCATAGGTTCTGCGGCCGAGCAACAGGGTGTCGGCGGTTCCGAGCTGGGCGTCGACCGCCGCGCCCATGGCATCGTCGAAGTAGGGGAAATGCCAGTCCTGCGGGTCCTCGACGACGCCGTCGAGGGCGATGAACAGACCGGCGGTGATTTTCCTCATGCGCGTGGCTCCTGGATCGGTGTTCGCGGGGTTGTCGCTTGATACGACGGAGCGACCCACGAGAATTCATCGGCCGGCCCGGCGCGCCCCCGCGCTAGCCGAGCCGATTCCGGCCGGAGCCGTGGAAAGCCGCTCGGTAGCTGTGCGGACTCGTCCCGACCACTCGCTTGAAGCGGTCGCGGAACGCGGTGGGCGACCCGAAACCGACCTGCCCCGCTATCCGGTCGACCGAGTGGCTGGTGGCTTCGAGCAGATGCTGGGCCTGCCGGATCCGCGCGCGTAGCAGCCACTGCAAGGGTGTGGTTCCGGTCTGCTCGCGAAACCTCCGGTTGAGCGTGCGGGTGCTCATCCCGGCGTGGGCGGCGATGTCATCGAGGGAGAGATCCCGTGCGGAGTTGTCCTGGATCCACCGCAGCACCGGCTCCAGCGCGGAGCCGCGCGGCGTCGGCGGCAGGTCGTGCACGATGAATTGCGCCTGCCCGCCTTCCCGCTCCAAGGGGACGACCGACTTCCTCGCCGCATCGGCCGCGACCGCCGATCCGTAGTCCCGGCGGACCATGTGCAGGCACAGGTCGATCCCGGCCGCGGCGCCCGCCGAGGTGAGCAGGGCGCCGTTGTCCACGTACAGCACGTCGGGGTCGACCTCGACCTCCGGATAGCGGGCCGCGAGTTCGGCGGCGGCGAGCCAGTGCGTCGTCGCGCGGTGACCGTCGAGCAAACCGGTCGCCGCCAGGATGAAGGCGCCGGAACAGATGGACGCGATACGGGTGCCCGCGGCCGCGGCCCGGCGGAGCGCGTCGACCACCTCGTCCGGCGCCGGCGCGGTCGGGTCGGCGCAGCCTGGTACCACGATCGTGTCGGCTTCGGCCAGTGCTTCGAGCCCGCGCGGCGCGCGCATCGTGAACACCCCGGCGTCGACCGCCGGTGTGCCCGCGCAGACCAGCACGCGATAGGCGGGCCTGCCGTCGGGCAGACAGGTCCGCCCGAACACCTCCACCGGCGTGGCCAGATCGAACGCCACCACCTGGTCCAGCGCGAGGACGACCACGGTGTGCATGGCAATAGGGTAGACATCCGGTCGATTCCAGCCAAGCAGCATCATCTGGCTGTTCATGATGTAGCCGCTGTTCACCGTCTTGGCGGGAATCAAACGGTATATGGCACTTTCGCCAATTCCGTCGGCACGCCTCCGTCGTTAGTGTCGACCGCCGTGACGAAGTTCCTGCTCTCGGTCCACGTGCTCGCCGTGATCATCGCCGTCGGCCCGGTGACGGTGGCGGCCAGCATGTTTCCCGCCACCACCCGCCGCGCCCTCGCCGCCCCCGCGACCGGCCACGACCCCGCCGTCCTCGGCACGTTGCATCGCATCTGCCGGGTCTATGCCCTGCTCGGCGTCGTGGTCCCGGCCTTCGGCCTGCTCACCGCGCTGAGCCTGGGCGTGCTCGGCGACGTCTGGCTGGTGGTGTCGATCGGATTGACCGCGGCCGCGGCGGGCGTGCTCGCTTTGCTCGTGCTGCCCGGCCAACAGAAGATCCTCGCCGACCTGACGGAGACCACCCCGGCGCTGATCCGCCGCCTGGCCATGGACACGGGAGTGTTCAACCTGCTGTGGGCGGCGGTCACCATCCTGATGATCGTCCGGCCGGGTTCCACGACGGGAGCGTGATGCTCAATCCGGCAGGTAGCGGACCGCCATCGAGACATCGCGAACGACCATGATCGGGCACGCCACCGACAGCAGCAGTGCCTGGCTGGTCGAGCCGAACAGCATGCCGGCGAAACCGCCCCGGCCCCGGCTGCCGACCACCAGCAGCTGAGCCTGGCCGGAGCGTTCGAGCAGACAGCGCTCGGGCCGGTCGGTCACAATCTCGCGCCGGATCTCGACATCGGGAAAGCGCTCCTGCCATCCGGCGAGACTTTCCGCGAGCACGATCTGCTTCTCGGTATCCACCGCGAGTTCGGCGCTCACGGAGGGCATTTCGACACCGGTCCAGACATGCAGGGCCAGCAGCGGCGCGCCTCGCGCAGAAGCCTCGTGCAGCGCCGCTTCGATGGCGGGTTCGCTGATCTGCGTGCCGTCCACCCCGACGACGATCAGTCGCTTCCTGGCGTCCGCGGTGAGCGGCGCGCCTTCCCGGACCACGACCATAGGGCAGCGGGCGCGCCGCGCCAGTGCGGCACTGACCGATCCCAGCAGAGCGCGCCGCACGGTCCCGCGCTCGCGGGTGCCGACCACCATCATCCGCGCCGCGCCGGTCCGGTCCAGCAGCGCCGGACCGACCGGCTCGTGCACCAGCTCGGTGCTGATCTCGATGTCCCGCAGTGCCCGGACCGCGATACGCGCCTCCTCGGCCGCGGTGTCCAGCACCCAGCGACCGTGCGTCTCCAACCGGGCGTAATCGGTGCTGGTGAGCGGTTCGGTGACGCCGGGTCCGTAGTCGGCGACCGGGTCCAGCACGTGCACGAGGCGCAGCGGAGCCCGATGCTGCGCGGCGGCCTGCGCTGCCCACGCGACCGCAGCCCCCGAACCGGCGGACCCGTCCACACCGACCACGATCGGCCCGTTGCTTCGCATGCCGACTCCTTCCCTGCCGAAAAGATCGAGCTCAGCGCCGCCGATTCGACACTACCGGCGCCGCGGACCGGCGACCGTCGGCGTCAACCGCCCAGGACGACACACGCGTAGCCCAGATGGACGCCTTCGCCGACCCGGAGGTCGATACCCGCCACGTAAGGCGCGACCGGCTCCTGCACCGCGCTGACCGTGTGCGGCCCCGGCGTGGCGGGCACCCAGTCGATCAACGCGACTCCGCCGGACGGGCGGACCACCCCGAATGGAACACCGTTGTCGTAGAACGTCACCGGGGCGACAGTGTCGGTGACGGTGGCGCGCGCGGTGTAGGTGCAACCCGTCCCGTAGTTCGTCACCAAGCCGAAGTTGATCCCGGGATACATCCCTACCTGGGTCACCGTGGCGCCGGCCGCGCCGGCCGATGCGACCGCCGCGCCGGCTCCGATCGCCGCCGCCACAGCGGCCACTCGTTTTCGCATGCGGTGGTCCTATCGCTCGTGAGTCGCTCTTCGTCGAACGGACGCCGGCCGCGCACCGGCGCGATAACTAGATACTCACTCCCCCGCGCCTTCGGCGGGGTGCGAACCGCCGAATCTCGATCGGACCGCCGCCTCGGTCCGGTTTCGGCACCGGCGTCCGGGGTCACCGCCGCACCGCTGGGCGTGAATCCCCGGCGATGACGGTCGCGCCCGCACGACCGCCGCTCACCCGTCGACCTCATGATCCCTGTCCGAAGGACGCGGCAACCTCCCGGGACCGGGCACCCACCCGCTGCGGGCCGGTTTCCCGGCGGCCCGACCCCGGACTGTTCGCGCTCGATCCGACGCCCGCTCTGCCGTCTGTCGACATCGATACCGCGCCGCCGAAAGGTCATGTCGGCCCGGCGTGATTGTGTGTCCGAAGGTCTTTCCGAAACGACGGAGGTGCGACGTGGTGGCGATCGACTTCGAGCGGATGGTGCGCGCAGCGAGGCCGGTGTCGGTCTGGCGTTCGGCCGTCGCTCAGGGGCTCGGTGGCGTGCCGCCGACGGCGCTGGTGCTGGCGGGCATCGTCAGCGTGCAAGTGGGCGCCGCGGTGGCGAAGCAGCTGTTCGCGGTGACCGGCGCGGCCGGGGCGGTCACGCTGCGGCTGGTCTTCGCCGGAATCGTCCTGCTGGTGATCTGGCGATCCTCGCTCCGGGTGGCGCGCGGCGCCCTGCCGGTCGTGCTCGGGTACGGGGCGGTGCTCGCGCTGATGAACCTCTCGTTCTACGAGGCGATCGACCGGATTCCGCTCGGGATGGCGGTGACCATCGAGTTCCTCGGACCGCTGACCGTCGCGCTGGCCGGATCCCGCCGCTGGATCGACCCGCTGTGGGCGCTGCTCGCAGGCGCGGGCGTGCTGCTGCTGACTCGGGCGGACGGCGACGTGAACTGGGCCGGTGTGCTGTTCGCGCTCGCCGCGGCGGCATGCTGGGCGGGCTACATCCTGCTCAGCGCCGCGCTCGGCGAACAGACCAGTGGCGGCGGCGGACTCGCGCTGGCCATGGCGTTCGGCGGACTGGTCATGCTGCCGGTCGGCATCGTCGACGCCGGGGCGGCGCTGCTGGAGCCGACCGTGCTCGCCGCCGGATTCGCGGTGGCCATGCTGTCGTCGGTGCTGCCGTATTCGGTGGAACTGGAAGCGCTGCGGCGGATTCCGCCCCGCGTCTTCGGTGTGCTGATGAGCTTGGAGCCCGCGGTCGCCGCGATCGCGGGCCTGGCCGTCCTGGGTCAGGTCATGAATCTCGGGCAATGGGCGGGCGTGGCGTGTGTGGTCGCGGCATCGGCAGGCGCCACACGGACCGAAGCGAAGGATTGAGTCGGCGCGCGCCGCGCGACTCCTCCGCGCTCAGCCCTTCCGCCGAGACGCGCCCGGTTGCCCGGCATCACGGCGCTGTTCCTCGGTGGTCGCGGGATCGTCCGCGATCAAGCTGCCGAGCAGGGCCAGAGACCGCTCCGAGGGCGAGCCCGGTTCCGCGTGGTAGGCGATGAGCATCTGCCCCGGCGCGCCGTTGACGCTGAACGTCTCGTAGGACAGCGTGAGGTCCCCGACGATGGGGTTGCGGAACTGTTTGACACCGGCGGTCTTCACCCGCACGTCGTGGCGCGCCCACAGCTGCCGGAACTCCTCGCTCTTCAGCGACAGCTCCCCGACCAGGTCGGTCAAGCGGGGATCATCCAGGTCCGTGCCCGCGGTCGCGCGCAAGCTGGCGGCGGTGTCCGCCGCGATGGTCGGCCAATCCTGGTAGACGTCGCGCGCCTCGGGATCGAGGAACACCATCCGCACCTGATTGACTCCCGGGACAGAGCACGAGTTGACGGCGACCGCCAAGGTATTCGCGGCCAGCACGTCCAGGTATCGGCCCAGCACCAGCGCCGGAGTGTGCGGCCAGGCGTCCATCAGGCGCAGCAACCCCGGGGCGACGCGTTCGGGCCTGCGTGGAGCCCTCGATCGCTTGACCGTCGGCCGGGCCAGTTCCCGCAGATGCGCCGTACCCTCCTCGTCCAGCGCGAACACCCGCGCCAGCGACGCGATGACCTGCTCGGAGGGGTGCCGGTCGCGTCCTTGCTCCAGCCGCACGTAATAGTCGGCGCTCACCCCGGCGAGCAAGGCGATCTCCTCCCGGCGCAGCCCCGCCACCCGCCGCTGGCCGCCGCCCGACATCCCGAAATCCTCCGGTCGGACCAGCTCGCGGCGCGCGCGCAGGAAGGCGCCCAGTCGATTGTCGGAATCCATGAATCGAGCGTAGGTGAGCCGCGCCCGCCCTGGGTGGCCCCGCGACTACCAGGAAGTCCGCAGCCTGTCAGGCGCGCCCGCCGGGCCGGAAGGTAGTGGACATGACGAACAACCTCACCGGCCGCGTCGCGGTCGTCACCGGAGCATCGAGTGGAATCGGCGCCGCCACCGCGCGGCGGCTGGCAGACGAGGGCGCGAAGGTCGCCCTGCTGGGCAGGCGTAAGGATCGCATCGAGGAACTCGCCGCCGAGATCGGCGCGGACGCGCTCGCGGTGGTCGCCGACGTCGGCGATCAGCTGTCCCTGCGCGACGCCGCCGCCACGGTGCGGGCGGCGTTCGGCCGCGTCGACCTCGTCGTAGCGAACGCGGGCGTCATGCTCGCCGCGCCGTTCGAGTCGGCGCTCACCGACGAGTGGGACCAGATGGTCGGCACCAACATCACCGGCTTGCTCTACACCGGAAGGGCCTTCATCGAGGACCTGCTGGCCGCCGCCACCGAGGGCGGTAAAGCGGATCTGGTGCTGGTCGGCTCGATCGGCGGGCACACGGTCTTCCCCAGCTACGCCGTCTACACCGCCACCAAGGCCGCGGTCGCGCATCTGACCCGGAATCTGCGGGCCGAGTTCGGGCCTCGCGGCGTCCGGGTGAAGAACATCGAACCCGGTTTCGTCGGCACCGAGCTCGGCGCCGGGATGCAGGACGAGCAGCAGCGCGCCGGGCTGGAGCAGTGGCGCACGGCGATCGAGATTCTGACAGCCGGCGACATCGCCGACGCGATCGCCTACTCCGTCGCCGTACCCGAGCACGTGAACGTCGCCGAGCTCGTCGTCGTCCCGACCCAGCAGGGCTGAGACCCGGCACGGTCGCTGCGACAGTCCGGCGGATGACGGACGTTGCCCCGGTTCCGCGCCGCGCCCGGCCGGAGGACGACTCGGCGATCGCCGAGATCCGCCATCTCGGCCGGCGCGACGCGCACCTGGGCAAACGTCCTCGACACGCTGCTCGCCGTCCGTCCCCGCGGCTCGTTCGACGTCCGCGCGGCCGAGCGCGTCGGCGACACCGTCGTCGCCACGGTGGACGGTGTGGTGGTGGGCTTCGTCATGGTCGACCGGGACGAGGTCGACCAGGTCTATGTCGCCGCCGCACACCGTGGCACCGGCTCGGCCGCCCTCCTGCTCGCTGCCGCGGAAGAGCGGGCGCGAGCCGAGGGCCACGCCCGCGCGTGGTTCGCGGTCGTCGCCGGTAACACTCGCGCCCGCCGTTTCTACGCGAACCGAGGCCGGGTCGACGAAGGCGCGTTCGTGCACGCGGCTCCCGGCCCCACCGGGCCCGTCGCGGTTCCGGCCCACCGCTACACCGAACTGCTCTGACGCGATGCCACGCGGGATCCATGAAGCTGCCGGTAGGAACACCTAGTCGAGGTCCGCCCACCCGGGCCACGGCCGCATGCCCTCGTCACCGCGAATGTAAGCGAGCCGACGCAGGGCCTGTCGCTGATGGGCGGGATCGGCGGTGGCGGCTCGCATCGACTGCAAGGCCATGCGGAACTCCTGGATATCGCGCAGCAGGTAGAAACCGTCCCAGCGCATCACGTCACGTCCGTAACCGGCGCAGAACTCGGCGTACTGCGCGGCGGTGATCTTCGCGGCGGTCCAGCACTCGATCGCCGTGTGCACCAGATCCCACTCCGGCGGGCCGATCATGGCCCGCCCCAATTCGACCAGGATCACCTCGCCGTCGTCGCCGACCACCACGCCGTCGTCCCCGCCCTGCACCACCGACCACGGCAGACCGCGCGGCAGCGCCTTCCAGCGGCCGCACAATTCCTCCAGGTGTTTGTGCAGCCACCGCCGGTCGTCCTCGGTCACCGTCCGCGCGGCGTCGATCGCGTCCGCCATCCCAGCCAGGGGCGACATCCGGCGTAGCTCGAATCCGGGCAGTGGCAGCTGATGCAGTTGGGCGAGCGCCCTGGCGACCTCGCCCGGTTCCCCGGGATGATGAGGCGGCAACTCCTGCCAGAAGGTCACCGGACGGCCGTCGACCACGACCGGCTGCGGAATATCCGGGACGACGCGCGCCGCGGGCACCCCACAACTCTCCAGCCATTGCGCCACGGCGACTTCCCGCCCGATCGCGAGCTTCTGTCCCCGCCCACCGATGCGCACGACGATCCCGCCGTGCAACCGGTAGACGCCCTGCACCTCGATCGGCTCGGCATCGCTCGCATCGATCCCGACGCTCACACATGCGGCACGCAGGATCGACCGCATGCCGTTACCCGCCACCCCGGCGGTCATGTCAGACCCCCGAGCCCTCTGTTCCCGCTCCGGGAGCAGAGGTACCGCATCTCGGCTTCGAGCATCATGGCAGCCATCCAGATACCGGGGGGCTAACACCCCATTTTCCCTGCTCAGTGGACATTACCTCCGGCATTCCACCACAGTCAGCAACCAAACAGAATCCGCCCGATTCGCCGCAATTAACCCTTTCCGGCCCGGCTCGAGCCCGGCTGCCCAGAACGCTGGGAGCCACCCGCACCCGGGGATGGCGCTCGATGGGCAGCGGTCACCGATGAGTTCTGTGGGCGAACCCGGTCTACACCCGTACAACCCGCAACTCGTGATTACGGCCAGGGAGGACCCCATGAGCACTACGGCACTGCCGCCCGTCGTCGACGCCGACGCCTGGCAGCGCGAACTCGAAGCGCTGCGCGTCCGCGAGAAGGCCGCGACCAGGGAACTCGACGCGATCGCCGCCCAGCGTCGCCGCCTGCCGATGGTCCGGATGCCCGACTACACCCTCGAAGGCGAGGAGGGACCGGTCCGGTTGGTGGACCTTTTAGACGGCAGGTCCCAGCTGATCGTCTACCACCACATGTGGTTCCCGGGCGAGCGGTGGCAGTGCGGAGGCTGCACCGGCTTCACCTCGCAGTTCACCCGGCTGGAGTTCCTGAACAACTACGACGCCCGGTTCGTCATCGTCACCCAAGGGCCGATCGAGGAGGCGCTCGCCTACAAGCGGCTGGTGGGAAACAAGATGACCTGGTACTCCACGGCGAACAGTTCCTTCGGCGCCGATGTCGGCGCACCGCCCGGCGGCGGATTCGCGGTCAACGTCTTCCTCCGCGACGGCGACACGGTCTACCGCACCTGGCACACCGACGGCCGCGGCACCGAACAACTCAGCCACTCCTTCGCCCTGATCGACCTGCTGCCCTACGGCCGCCAAGAGGAATGGCAGGACTCCCCCGCCGGTTGGCCCCAATCCCCGACCTTCAGCCGCTGGAGCAGCTCCCAGGACATCGCCGCTGCCTACGGCGATCCGGATGCGTGAACTCGGCAAAACAGCGCTCGCTCGCGGCAACCCACGCGAATTACTGACAGAACCCCCGCATCATCACCCGACGCAACCACCGACACGGGGGTCGGGGGGCGAAGCCCGCCGGGCGGGGCGTGGGGGTTGCACCCCCACAAAACACTCAGCTCCACCAAAAAGGCGAGTGCTCTCCGCGAGCACTCGCCTCCTGTTGGTGGACATGGCGGGAACTTACTCGAACCATGACCGCCCAACGCAACCACAGGATCGGGGGTCCGGGGGCGAAGCCCGCCGGGCGGGGCGTGGGGGTTGCACCCCCACGAAACACTCAGCGGAACGAGAAAGGCCCATGCCCTCCATGGGCATGGGCCTCGCACTCGTGGAGCTGCCGGGAATCGAACCCGGGTCCTCCGCCGCGTCTTCAGGGCTTCTCCGTGTGCAGTCCGCTGTGCCTCTACTCGGATCTCCGGGTCCCGCGAACAAGCCCGGATGACGATCCCAGTCGCTGTTCGATGTCCCGTCCTACTCCGCGACCGAGTAGGACGGTGAGCCCTCTAGCTGATGCCGGCACCGGAGCCGAGGGCATGCCCCGGGCCGACAGAGACGCTTCGCTGGTTAGGCAGCGAGAGCGTACTCGCGCTGATGAGAATCGGCGCTTAATTGGTTGCAACGACGCTTACGGTGGTCTCTTGCCTGCACCGACACGCTTCCCCTGAATCAACGTACGCAGTCGAAACCGTTCAGCCCCGTACGCCCCGGCGCCTTGCCGGGCTGTTCATGTTAACACCGCCGAGAGCGGGGATCATCCCGATAAAAGGCGGTGGTGTCGACCACACCCGCGACCGTACCGGGGCGAGGCCGTCAGAGGACAACGGCGCAGGTCAGCAGCGTGATACTGGTCGCAACCGGGAGGGCGGGTCGCCAATCCAGGCCCGTGCGTAGTCCAGTGCCGCGGCGGGATCGCGCACGAAGCGCGGGCCGACGATCACAAGCGATGATCCGCGCGGTTCAGCGGTCCCCCGGCCGGACCAGGTTTCATCGCGATCACACGAGCAGCGCACCGTCGGCGGTGTACCCGAGCCGGCACGAGGACCCCACGGTCCTGGCGATGACATCCGACGCCGCACGCATCGGCACACTCGCGCCATGCGTGCACTACTACGGCGGAGCACGCAGATGCTCGCCGCGTAGACCGGCGGCGGGCGGAGGCTCGACAATCCCAGCCGCAGGCAGGCCCAGCAGCCGACCTCCACCGATCGTGGCCGAACCGCAGCGCCGCCATCCCTCGGGGGAACCGCGCCTTCGGGGCACCCCCTTCCCGGATGCTGGTAGTCGATTCCCCCGGCCAGGCGACGAACCCGACTTACACTGCACGAGCCGTACGATCGGCTCTGAGCAGCGGATCTCGATTTCAGACTAAGGAAACACTTTGGCAGTTCGCACCATTCGGGACAGGTTGCTGCGCCTGTCCGCCCTCACCGTCATCGCCGGGCTCGTCCTGACCGGATGTTCCGCCCTGCGCGACAAGTCGACCGAAGCGATCGAACCGGGCGTCACCGCGGACCCGTGTCCGAACGCCGTGGACTCCCGCAAAGGATGTATCTACCTCGGCGTGTTGTCCGATCTGACGAGTGGGCCGTTCGCCGCGCTGGGCAAAGACATTCACAACGGACAGCTGGCGTTCTGGCGAGCGGTGAACGAAGCGGGCGGAATCGGCGGCAAATACGAGGTGGACATCGCCACCTACACCGAGGACACGAACTACGATCTGCAGAAGCACGCCGAGGCCTACCGGCGGATCGAGCCGCATGTCCTCGCGCTCTCGATGAGCTTCGGCACCGTGCAGACGCAGAAGGTACTTCCCGAGATGGACGCGGCGAACATGATCGCCATTGCCGGCACCCTGTGGTCGGGGTGGCAATTCGAGAACAGCGACAAGGGGCTACTACTGGAGTCCGGCTATTCCTACTGTTCCGAGGCGATCATCGCCCTGGACTGGATCGCCGAGCACGAAGCGAAGCCGAATTCGATCGCTACGGTCAGCTATCAGGGCGATTACGGCGGCGACTACGCCACCGGCGCGAAGAAATGGGCCTCCGCCAACCGTGTCGACATGGTGGCGCAGATCGACACGGAGCCGAACACCCAGATCGGCAACCAGGATGCCGCGGTCGCCAAGATCCTCAATGCGCGTGCAGACCTCGTGCTGCTGGCCACGGGCCCCGCGGAGGCGGGCGAGATCATGGGCAAGGCGGCATTGGCCGGCTTCTCGGGCAGGTTCCTCGGCTCGGGCCCGACCTGGAACGGCGGACTGCTGAAAAGCCCAGCCGCATCGGCGATCACGGCTCGCTACAACATGACTTCGCCGCTGGACGGCTGGGACGGCACCAGCGCGGGCGCCAAGAAGGCCAGGGCCTCGGCCACCAGGGAGCCCTCCACCTGGGGTTACAGTGCCGGCTGGATGTTCTCCTATCCGTTGAAAGCGCTGCTCACCCGAGCGGTCAACGAGGGCAAGCTGACTCGCAAGGGCGTCCGTCAAGCCGTGCACGGCCTGCGCGTCGACTACGAGGGCGCGATTCCCGACCACACCTACGGTACGGCGAAACCCGACCTCGCCCGGCAGCGGGCGGTCATCGAAGCGCCCGATCAGACCGCGCCGCTGGGCGCGAAGACCCTGGCCACCAATTATCACGGCCCGACCCAGGACCGCATCACCCTGACCGAGCCCTGCGTGCAGCCGTAAGCGAGCGAGATATGCCTTTTCACCATGACTTTCGACGGCTGCTTCGTGTCGTAGCCGCTCCCCTCGCGCTCGGGCTGTTCCTGGCCGGCGGCTGTTCGACCTCCGCGCCCGCCGCCGCCCCCGGCGTCACCCGCGAAGCCTGCCCGCACGCGATCCACCCCGACAAGGGTTGTATCTATCTGGGCGTTCTGTCGGACCTGAACAACGGGCCCTTCGCCCCGCTCGGGAAGTCCTTGCAGGAAGGACAACTCGCGTTCTGGAACGAAGTGAACAAACAGGGCGGCATCGGCGGCTACGAGATCGACATCGCGACCTACAGCCGCGACACCGCCTACGACCCGCGCAGGCATGTCACGGAATTCGAGAACGTCGCGCCCCATGTGCTGGCCCTCGCGATGAGTTTCGGCACCGCGCAGACGCTGGCTGTCCTGCACGACATGGACGAGGCGGATCTGGTGACCGGGGCGGGCACACTGTGGTCGGGTTGGCAGTACCGCTCCACCGACCGCGATCTGGTGCTCGACGACGGGTTCTCGTACTGCACGGAAGCCGTGCTCGGACTGGACTGGTTCGCGCAGAGCTACTACCAGCCTCGCACGCTCGCGGTGGTCGCCTACCGCGGCAACTACGGCGGTGACTACGCCAGCGGGGCGCTCAAGTGGGCGCTGGACAACGGCGCGACGATCACCGCGCGGATCGACACGGGACCCAATCCCGAAGTCGGCAACCAGGACTACCCCGTCGCGGAGATCATGGCCGATCCACCCGACGTGGTCCTGTTGGCCACCGGACCGGCCGAGGCCGCCGAAATCGTCGGCAAATTGGCGAGAGCCGGCTACAGCGGCCGGTTCCTCGGGTCCACCCCGACCTGGAACAGCGCGCTGCTCAAGACGCCGGCCGCGCCCGCGCTCACGGCGCTCTACAACTACACCTCGCCGTTCGACGGCTGGGACGGCACGAGCCCCGGAGCCCAGCGCGCCAGGAACGCCGCGCCGAGCGAACCGACCAATTTCGGCTACAACCTGGGCTGGGCGATCTCGTATCCGATGAAGGCGCTGCTCACCAAGGCAGCCCAGACGGGCGGCCTGGACCGGCCGACCCTGCGCAAGGCCTTGGCCGGGCTCACCGTCGATTCCGAGGGGATGGCCGCGCCGCAGATCTACGGTCGGGAAGAACCCGACGTCGCGGCGCAGCGCGCGGTGGTCAATGTGCCCGACCCGTCCACGTCGCTGGGTTCGCGCACCGTGGTCGCCGACTACCGCAGTCCCACCCTGAAGCGGATATCGATGCGCGAGCCGTGCACCCGGTGAACCGCGGACTCGGCTCGCGTCGGTGACGACTCGAGATGCCGGGTCGGGATCTCGAGTCGGCACGGTCACTCAGGCGGCGACGATGCACGGCGTCGCCTGGGTGCCCGGCCTCGGCTGCAACCCGCCCCCCGGTCCGGGGCGACGGCGCTTACCGTCGACGTCGCGACCTAGGCTGCGGCGATGAGCGCGACCGCGGCCAGGGCCAGCACCAAACCGGCCTGCTGCTGCCGGTGGACCCGCTCGCCGAGCAGCACCATCGCCATCAGCACGGTCACGGCCGGATAGAGCGAGCCGATCACGCTGACCAGTGACAACAGCGATCCGTGGAAGGCGTACAGCAGCGCCGCGTTGCTGATCACGTCCAAGGCGCTGATATAGCAGGCCAGCCGCAGCGGTTCGCCACGCAGCCGCCCGAGATCCCGGGCCGACAGAGCGGTCAGCCAGACCACCGCGGTGGCCGCGAGGCGTTGCATGAGCAGCGGCCACAGGCCCGAGTCCGCCGAGGTCTCGTGCAAGAAGACGAAGGCCGAGCCGTACGCGACGCCGGAACCCACGGTCAGCGCGGCGACCTTGCGGGTGAATCGCAGTTCGCGTCCGCCGGTGATCTCCTCCGTCACATCGTCCGGTGACTCCCGGCTCACCAGGAGCACCGCGACCAGCGCGAACACGATGCCCGCGAAGGCGAGCGGACCGGGACGCTCGCCGGTCACCAGTCCCGCGAGTACCGGGATGCCCGCGACCAGCACCGCGGTCAGCGGAGACACCACCGCCATCGGACCGTTGGCCAGCGCTGCGTAGAACCACCACACCGCGACGCCGCTCGCGACGCCCGCGGCCGCACCCCACCACAGCGACGCGGCGTCCGCGCTCCCCGGCACGAACGGAAGCAGCGCGAGAACGAGCAGCACCGAGAACGGATAGGAGTAGATGACGACGCGCAGCGCGGTCACCCGCCGCGACGCCACCCCGCCGTAGAAATCGCTCACGCCGTAGCCCACCGCGGCTGCCAGCGCGAGCAGGACGGCCGTCACCGCATGCCTTTGACCCGCCGTCCTAGTTCACGGGTGACCTCGCGCTCGGCGGTGCGCCGAGCCAAGTCCTGGCGCTTGTCGTAGTCCTGCTTGCCCTTGGCCAGGGCCAGCTCGACCTTCACCTTGCCGTCGGAGAAGTACATCGACAGCGGCACCAGCGTCTGATTGCCCTCCCGCGACTTCCCTACCAGCCGCTCGATCTCGCGCTTGTGCAGCAGCAGTTTGCGCACCCGGCGCGGCGCGTGGTTGGTCCAGGTGCCGTGGCTGAACTCGGGGATGTGCAGCCCGCGCAGCCACACTTCGCCGTTGTCCACCGTCGCGAACGCGTCCACCAGCGAGGCCTTGCCCTCACGCAGGCTCTTCACCTCGGTGCCGACCAGCGCGATCCCGGCCTCATAGATGTCCAGGATCGTGTAGTTGTGCCGCGCCCGGCGGTTGGTCGCGATGACCTTGCGCCCCTTTTCCTTCATAACGGTTCACTCTAAGTGACCCGGCAACCGGATTATTCCCGCAGGTCGCGGACGCCCTAACCGCCCTGATGCAGCACGACGTAGAGCGCGAGGACGGCAAGGAACGCAGCGAGCAGCGCCACGGTCGACATCCGCGGTATGCCGGGACGCGGCGGCGGCGGGCTGCGCCGCAGCCACACGTTCTCGACCGCCGGATCGGTTCTGCTGCGCACATACGGCGCAGCGTCCGGGGTCTCACCCCCCGCCGAACCGATGGAGACGTCGTCGCCCGCGTCGCTGGAACCCTCACCCGGTGCCATAGCCAGAACGGTAGCCGTCACGAGGGCGCCGCGCCGCTATTCCGGCGCGGCGCAACACAGTTGGAACTCAGGCCAGACGCCGCTGGAACGCCTCGGCGGACGCGCCGGTCGCCAGGTCGACCGTGTGCACCTGAAGATCGACTCCGTCCTCGGTGAGCTCGAGGACCATGAAGCCCAGCTCGTGGTAGTTCTCGTAGAGCGCGCTGTGGCCCGCGCTCGCCGTGAGCTGTGGTTCCGCGCCGACCGTCTTCGCGGCCGCGCCGGACACGATCTGCCTGGTCCCCTTCGAGGTCGCGGTGGGCTCGAGCACCTGCAGCGAGTGGTCGTGCCCGGAGAGGATGAACTGGCACCGGCCGATCACGTGGTCTTCGATGAAGCGCCGCACGTGCACACCGTTGATCGGCTCCAGCGTCAGGCCCTCGTAGCGGCCCGCGTCGCCGTGCGGACCGTTGTTCAGGTAGGGGTGATGGGTGCAGGCGATCTTCCAAGTGGCGGGCGACTCGGCGAGGGCGCGCTCGAGCCAGTCGCGCTGCTCGTTCATGAACTGGCCGTCGACCGCCCAATAGGGCGAGAAGACCGGCGGCACGTAGGCGGCCAACGGGTTGACATCGAGGACGAAGAATTCGACGACCGGGTTGCGCTCGGGAATCCGCACCGAATAGTAGCGACTCGGCATCCACCAGCGGCGGGAGTTGGCGTGGTACTCCACCTCTGCGTTGCCGCGCAACAGCCACCCACCGTCACCGCCGAGCACCGAACTGTTGTCGTGATTGCCCAGCACCATCAACCAGGGGAAATCCAGCCCGGCATTGGGGTTCTCGAATTTGTCCGCGAATTGGACGTCGGCCGCGCCGTCGGGCCCGTGCTCGTAGATGTTGTCGCCGAGCCCCAGCGCCAGCGAGACGGGGTCGCGGCCATGGAGGGTGCGCATGGCGTCGGCGACCGCCCATTGGGTGCGGGTGCCGGTTCCCGCGTCGCCGGTCACCAGCACCCGCACCCGGCGCTCGCCCGGGAAGGGGAACTTGGTCACTCCCTCGGCGACGGGGACCGCGTGCGCGGGCGTGCGCCCGACCACTGTCGCCCCGGCCGCGAGGGTGGCCGCACCGGTCAGGAACGCCCGGCGTCCGATCGTCTCGCTCCGACTCACGCTGTCCTCCACCACAGTCTTCGACGGCCGTCGCCGTCGACCATCCTCACCCACCGGTGACCCGCGTGACGGTAGCGGCTCATCCGGCGGCGAGCACTTCGAGCACCTGTTCGCCGTATTTCGCGAGTTTGTTCTCGCCGACACCGCTGACGCCGCCGAGCTGGGCGAGGCTCGCAGGCTTGCGGGCCGCGATCTCCCGCAGCGTGGCGTCGTGGAAGACGACATAGGCGGGAACGCCTTGTTCCTTCGCGGTGGCCGCGCGCCATTCGCGCAACTTCTCGAACAGCGGCAGGTCGGTGGGTGTGAGGTCGACGGAAGCCGCCTTGGCGGCCTTCGCCGCCCGCGCGGGCTTGGTCGCGCGCTCGGGCTCGCGGCGCAGCAGTACTTGCCGTCCGTCGAACAACACCTCGCTGCTGGCCTCGGTGAGCGTCAGCACCCCGTAGTCGCCGTGGACGGCCAGCAGCCCGTGCGCCAGCAGTTGCCGCACCACCCCGCGCCACTCCGTGTCGCGCAGGTCGGTGCCGACGCCGAACACCTTCAGCTCATGGTGGTCGTGCTGCAGGACCTTGGGATTCTTCTTGCCGAGCAGGATGTCCACGATGTGGCCGGCCCCGAAGCTCTGACCGCGTTCGCGCTTCAACCGCAGCACAGTGGACAGCAACTTCTGCGCGGCCACGGTGCCGTCCCAGGATTGCGGCGGGGACAGGCAGGTGTCGCAGTTGCCACACGGCAAGCCGGGCTCGCCGAAGTAGGCCAGCAGCTGGGTGCGCCGGCAGCCGACCGTCTCGCACAGCGCGAGCATCGCGTCCAGGTGCAGCTGGAGCTGGCGGCGGTGCGCGGCGTCCCCCTCGGAGGAGTCGATCAGCTTGCGCTGCTGCACCACGTCGCTGAGGCCGTAGACCATCCACGCCGTGGAGGGCAACCCGTCCCGGCCGGCGCGCCCGGTCTCCTGGTAGTACCCCTCGACCGATTTCGGCAGGTCGAGGTGGGCGACGAAGCGCACATCGGGTTTGTCGATGCCCATGCCGAAGGCGATGGTCGCGACGACGACCAAACCGTCTTCGCGCAGGAAGCGCGACTGGTTCTCCGCGCGGGTGCGATTGTCCAACCCCGCGTGGTAAGGCACCGCGGTGACGCCGTTCTCGGTGAGGAACGCCGCGGTCTTCTCCACCGAGTTGCGCGAAAGGCAGTAGACGATGCCCGCATCGCCGGGGTGTTCGGCGCGGAGGAATTCCAGCAACTGACGCTCGGGGCGGTTCTTCGGTTCGATCCGGTACTGGATGTTGGGGCGGTCGAAGCTGGAGACGAACCGGCGGGCGGCACCGAGATCGAGGCGCTGGATGATCTCGTCGCGCGTCTTCTCGGTGGCGGTCGCGGTCAGCGCGATCCGGGGGACGTCCGGCCATCGTTCGTGCAACAGGGAAAGGCCCAGGTAGTCGGGCCGGAAGTCGTGGCCCCACTGGGACACGCAGTGTGCCTCGTCGATGGCGAACAGGGCGACCTTGCCGCGATCCAGCAGCTGCGCGGTGGACTCCAGCCGCAACCGCTCCGGCGCGAGATAGAGCAGATCGAGTTCCCCCGCGACGAATTGCGCCTCGATGGTCCGGCGCTCGTCGGGGTACTGGGTGGAGTTGAGGAAGCCTGCGCGCACGCCCAGCGCGCTGAGCGCGTCCACTTGGTCCTGCATGAGGGCGATCAGGGGGGAGATCACCACCCCGACGCCGGGGCGCACCAGCGCGGGAACTTGATAGCACAGCGACTTGCCGCCGCCGGTCGGCATGAGCACCAGCGCGTCGCCGCCGTCGATCACATGCTGGACGATCGCCTGCTGGTCGCCACGGAAGCTGTCGTAACCGAAGACTCGGCGTAGAACCTGTTGCGCCGCAACGGATCCGGCGTCCGGACCGGACGCGGCTTCGGTCGCTACAGCCGCGAAATCATCGGGGGGAGTCACCCGGCCCATCCTACGAGCGCTCGGATGGCCGGCACCCGTTCGGCCGGGCGTTCGCCCTGCTGAGCCACCGAGTTGTCCACATGGGGACAACCCGGGACCGCTGCTTCCGGCCGCAGCGCGCGGACCTGTGGGTCCTCCACTCGGGTGCGAATTCGGCGGCTTCCCGACCGATTCGGCGCTGTTATGTTGTCGCTCATGGCGAGAAGGACAGGGATTCGGGCCCACGCGGCGGCGCTGAGCGCCGTCGCGGTGGTCGCCGGGGTCACCGCGGCGATGCCGGCAGCGCGGGCGGAGACATTTCCCGCCCGGTGCTCGGACGGCTGGGAAACCACGACGGTCGTCGAGGGTGTCGGCAATCTGGAGAATCTCGATTCCGACGGGCGGGGCGGCTTCTACGTGACCGGGCTCATGGACGGCTACCTGGCGCGCGTCGACCGCGCGGGCCGGATGGAGAAGCTGGTCACCGACCTGCATCGCCCGGCGGGCGTGCGGGTCGCCGGGCACTACGTCTACTTCCTCACCGGGGACGGGCTCAGCGAACCGCCGGGCACGTTGCAGCGCTACGACATCGAGACCGGCGCGGTACGCGTTCTGCTGACCGGGCTGAACGGGCCCAACGGTCTGTTGTCGCTGCCGGACGGCAGCCTGCTGTTCACCACCATCGGCCTGAGCGGTCCGAGCGGGATCTCGCGCTACTGGCCCGAGACCGGCGAGTACGAGCGGGATTGGTCGACGCTGCCGCCCGCCAACGGTCTCGCGCTGGCCGCGGACGGCGAATCCGTCTACGTCGACACCATGGCGCTGCAGATCCTGCGCGTCCGGCTGGACGACCCGGCTCATCCCACTGTCGTGTCCGGCATCCCGGACCTCGTCGCGCTGCCCGACGACATGGAGGCCACCCGGGCGGGGGCGCTGTTCGTCGCCGATCACGTGCTCGGCGCCGTCTATCAGGTCGATACGACCACCGGCGCCACCTGCGCGATCATTACCGGCTTGATCAAGCCCGGCCCGATGCGCAACCCACCGGACGGCGCCACGTCGGTGCGCATAGACCGCGACGGGGACTCCTGGGCGCTGTTCGTCACCAGCATGGACGGCACCCTGCGCCGCCTGCGTCCACCGCCGGGGATGGATCTCACGCCCGCGACTGCGCCACGAACCGGTTAGTCCAGCCGCCGCACTCAGCGGAGTGGGTGGCCGCGGCGCCGGTAACGCGATCACCGGTCCGGCGCTGTCGGCGTCGCCGTGATCGACCCGATGGGGGCGGCAGGATGAAGAGCAGTTCGAACGAGCATCCCGCGTCGCACGCGACTTCCTGCTCGCCGAGCTCAGCGCTGACGCTCGAACCGAGCCACCGAGTTCGCGCCCGGCCGAGCGGGTCGAGCCTCCACGCGCGGGAAGCTCGACCCCCCGACCACCGCCCAACCCGCGGACTGCCGTGCGATCGGCACACCGCGGCCGATCTCCGGGAGGTCCGCCGGCGGGCGATCAGCAGGACATGGCTGGATCCGCCGTAGGCTCGAGAAGCACCGGGAGGGCGAGCGGTCCGCAGGTGATGAACTGCGGGCTGAGCGGGATGGAGCCGGGGTCGCACGCCAAGCGCAGCCGAGGGAAGCTGTCGAACAGCATCGACAGTGCGACGCGACCCTCCAATCGCGCCAACGGCGCGCCGAGACAGAAATGCGGTCCTCGGCCGAAAGCCAATTGGTCCCGGTGATCGTGATCGATGTCGAAGACATCGGCGTCCGGGTGCCGTTGCGGATCCCGTCCGACCCCGGCGTACCAGCCCACGATCGCCCCTGCCGGAATATCGATTCCGGCGATCGTGACGTCCTGCAACGCGTACCGATTGAACATGACACACGCCGACGAACGGAAACGCAGGATTTCCTCCACGACGTCCGGCCACCGGTCCTCGGCGGTGGCTCTCGCCAGTTGCGCGGGGTGTGAGCACAACGCGATAACCGCGTTGCCCAGCAGGTGCACCGTCGTCTCGTGGCCGGCGATGAGCACCAGCCACAAGGTTCGGACCAGTTCCTCGTCGGACAACCTGCTCTCGCGATTGGCCTGCACGAGAGCGGAAGTCAGATCGTCACCGGGGGCGCGGCGCTTGCGGCTCAGCAATTCGGTGAGGTACGCCAGCATTTCCTCCACCGCTGCCTGAGTTTCCTCGCCTGTGCTGGTCTGAGAGACCACCGTCGTGGCCCAGCGCCGGATCTGGGATTGTTCGTCTGCCGGGACGCCGAACAGCTCACAGATCACCCGCACCGGGAGTGGTGTGGTGAAACAGGAGACCAGGTCGAGCTCACCGGCGTGGTCGCGGAGACCGTCGATGAGTTCGGCAGTGATCTGCCGGATGCGGGGTTCGAGCGCGGTTACGCGACCGGGGGTGAACGCTTGGCCGATCGTCTTGCGCACTCTCCGGTGATCGTCGCCGTCCTTGTTGAGCAAGTGATCGATGTCGGTCAACGCACGTAGTGGCCAGTCCGGCGGTATGGTCCCGTCGTGGAGCGCGGGGCAGTTACGGGCGTTCTTACTGAAGAGCGTGCCGTCGCCTGCGAGGATCTCGCTCACGGCCTGGTGACCGACCGCCAGCCATGCCTCCACTTTTCCAGGCAGTTCGATCGGAACGACTGGCCCGCGCCCGCGGATTCGCTCATAGGTCTGGAACACTGACTCTCCAGCGGTGGGCAGCTGGATTATGGACTCGGTCACAACGTCTCCCCATACATCCGAACAGTGGTCCCGCACGCACGAGAACCGGGTGCGGTGCAGGTAAGTCTGAGCCGCCCGATCCAACTGGGACGCGGAACCGGAATCCTCTGCCCCGGAACCGAATTCCTCGCAACCAAACCTATGGAAACGATGTGCCGCCACGCGCGCAGACCTCGCTCGACGGCGTCGGCCAGGTTGGACCGGCGAGGAGGCGGCGGGCACGGCGGTCGGTTTTGCCCGAGACGGCAAGCAAGGGCCTCGAGCTCTATCAGGCGCTGAGCCGAGGCCCGATTGCCCGTTCGCCGAAGCGCGAGCCGGATTCACCGCCCGGTGGCGCTGCCGCGGTGGCGAGTGGGCGGCAGGCTCCGGCGACGGCCTGAGTCGTGCGGAGGTCGACGCTGCCGGTGTAGCCGAGGGCGTCGAGCCCGTGGAACAGGTGCGGGATCGGCGAAACGGATCGTCAGCCGCGCAGGCGGTCGAGGACCTCGTCGTGCAACAGGCCGTTGGTGGCGATGGCGTCGCCACCATGGGGGCCCGGCTTGCCGCCCAGCGAGGAGAAACGTCCTCCTGCTTCGCGGACCAGGATGTCCAGAGCGGCCAGATCCCACAGGGAGACCTCCGGTTCGGAGGCGATATCGACGGCGCCTTCGGCGAGCAGGCAGTAACTGAAGAAATCGCCGTAGCCGCGCACCCGCCACACGTCGTCGGTGAGGGTGATGAACTGCTCGCGCAAGCCGCGATCGCGCCATCCGGACAGACTGGAGAACGCCAGACTGGCCGAGCCCAGCTCACCGACGGCGGAGACCGAAATCCGTTCGCCCGCCCGCCCTTCGAAGCTCGACCACGCCCCTGATCCCGCGGCAGCCCACCAGCGCCGGGCCAGCGCCGGAGCGCTCACCACGCCCACGACCGGTTCGCCGTCCTCCAGCAGCGCGATCAACGTCGCCCAGATGGGCACGCCCCGCACGAAGTTCTTCGTGCCGTCGATCGGGTCTACCACCCATTGCCTTCCGCTGAATTCGGCCGCGCCGCCGAACTCCTCACCCAGCACCGCGTCGTCCGGCCGGGCCTCGGCCAGCACGTGCCGGATCGCCTGCTCCACGGCGAGATCGGCGTCCGACACCGGCGTCAGGTCCGGCTTCGCGTCGACCTTCAGATCCAGCGCACCGAAGCGAGCCCGGGTGATCGCGTCGGCGGCATCGGCCAGTCGCAGGGCGAGTTCGAGATCGGAGGAGTACACAGCCACGCCCCGCACCCTATCGGTCCGCCTCGTCACGCCATTCGTGCCGGTGTGGGGCACGGAACACCGCCGTCACCACCAACGGCAACGGACGTTGACGCAGTACACGTCCGAGGCCGAGCAGACCTCGGTGCGCCTGGCGTGACACCGGCACCTCACCGGCTCGCGACCCGGCTTGCCGCCCGCAGCCGCCGACAGAGGCGGTCTCGCACGGCGGCTGTCCGTACGGGGCCCGCTACCGCAATCGGCGGCTGTACCGGCTTCGCGCTGTCACCCCACATTCGCCAGCGAACGCGCCGCTGCCAACGCGCTCGCCCACCAGTGCAACTGGTCGAGCATCGCCGTCGCGGCGGCCGCCGGCTCCTCGGGTTCCCGCAGCCTGCCCTCCTCGTCGAAAAGCAGGTAGTACCGCGGGAACGAGACATAGTTGCGGACGGTGTGCGCGTTGAGTTCGTTGAAGATCTGCCGCATGTGCTCGATGGCGAGCAGGCCACCGGAGGCTCCGCTGTAGCCGACGAAACCGATCGCCTTCGCGTCCCACTGCGTGAAGTGCCAGTCGATGGCGGCCTTGAGCGAGGCGGGGATGCTGCGGTTGTAGTCGGGCGTGACGACGACGAAGGCATCGGCGGCCGCGAGCCGCCGCGTGAGGTCGGCCATGCCGTCGGGACGCTGGGGGTTCGGGTCCATCGCGGGCGGCACGGCGGGCAACTCCAGCGGAATGTCCGCCTCGGCCAGATCGATGACGTCCACCTCGAACAGACCGTGCCGCCGTGTCTGCTCGGTGAACCACGAGGCGACCACCGGTCCGAAACGGCCTTCGCGGACACTGCCGATGATCACCGCGAGCTTCAATGGTGCGTGGGACATGCTGTTCCTCCTCGAATGACGACGGCCCGGCCGGGCCGCTCACTCAATGTGCTGGCCCGCGGGCCGCGCCGGGAGACCGCCGTAAGAGTGGTAGTGGCAGGGACACCCTGAGCGCGTTTCGTCTTGTTAGGTTCGGACGGTGAGCGACAACGAACTAGGGCTCTTCCTGCGCACCCGCCGCGAAGCGGTGACACCCGCCCAGGTGGGCCTGCCCACCGGTGCGCGGCGACGCACCCCGGGGTTGCGCCGCGCCGAGCTGGCTACGTTGGCCGGAGTGAGCGTCGAGTACGTCACGCGCCTCGAGCAGGGGCGCGACCGGCGCCCCTCGCCCCCGGTGCTGTCCGCGCTCGCGGACGCCTTGCGGTTGAGTCCCGCCGAGCGCGTTCACCTGCACCGGTTGAGTAAGTCGGTGGACAGCGGGTTCAGCTGCATGGGCGACGCGCAACCGCTGCGCGAGGTGCGGCCGACGGTGCGCGCGATCCTGGACCGGCTCGAACCCGCGCCCGCCGTGGTGGTCAACCGCCTGACCGAAGTCCTCGCCCACACCGACGGTTACCACCGGCTGATGGCGCCGACCGGACTTTTCGACGGCACCAACGCACCGCCCAACCTGGCTCGTTTCGTCTTCTGCCGACCCGGCGCACGGGATCTCTACGCGGATTGGGATCACGTCGCCGATGAGACGGTCGCCACATTGAAGCAGGGCCCGTTCCGCGCCGACGCGCACATCGCCGCCTTGGCCGACGAGCTCACCGTCACCGTTGGCCCGGCCTTCGCCGACCGGGTGGATACCGTCCCGAGCCTGGCCGCGGCCACCGGCATCACCCGTCTCACCCATCCCGAGGCCGGATCGCTGCGCCTGGCCTACGAGTCCCTCGACCTCTCCGCGGACGACGACCAGCGCGTCATCGTCTACCTTCCGGCCGACGACGCCACCGCCGCGGCCCTCGACGCACTCGCCGGACGACGTCCCGGCGGACTGCGCGCGGTCTCGGGCTGAGCGGAGATTCGCGGGACGGATGCCCCTCGGAAGACCCGCACACCACGGTCGGGGGCGCGGGCGCATATCCGGCCGAACGCCATCGGCGAGCGACCTTCCGCGACTCGAGCACGCGGCCGAGAGAGTGGGTTTCCACACACCGCCCGGAACCGCGCGTTCGGCGATACGCCCGAGGCGCTCGAGGGGCATCCCCGGCCGGAGGAGCGGTCACCTCCGCCGCGAGATCCAAACACGAACTGCGCCAAGCACCGTCGCCGTTTAGGGTAGGAACCCATGAGGCGTACGTCACAGCACACCCGTCCGGCGGCGGCCGGGAAGCGCGTGCGTGACATCCCGGCGATCCGCCGTTTCGGCCCGGGCCGCCCGCCCCGACGCCGCCCCCGGTCATCCCGCGTGCACTCGTGTGCTGCCGTCACGGAGAGGCAGCTAGGCTTGACGATCGTGCATCCTGACGTTTCCGCTGATCTCGCCGAACTCGACGCCACCCTGAAGACGGTCGAATCGGTCCTCGACATCGACGAGCTCCGCCGTCGTATCGACGAGCTCGAACATCAGGCCGCCGACCCCGACCTGTGGAACGACCAGGACCACGCCCAGCGGGTGACCAGCGAGCTGTCGCACGCCCAAGGTGAACTGCGCCGGGTGGAGGAACTGCGCCAGCGGCTCGACGACATGCCGGTGCTCTACGAGCTGGCCGAGGAGGAAGAGGGCGAGGCCAAGACCACCGCGCTCGCCGAGGCCGACGCCGAGCGCGCCGCGCTGCGCAGCGACGTGGAGGCGATGGAGGTCCGCACGCTGCTGTCGGGCGAGTACGACAAGCGCGACGCGCTGGTGAACATCCGCTCCGGCGCCGGTGGCGTGGACGCCGCCGACTGGGCCGAGATGCTGATGCGCATGTACATCCGCTGGGCGGACCGGCACAAGTACGGCGTCGAGGTCTACGACACCTCCTACGCCGAGGAAGCGGGCATCAAGAGCGCCACCTTCGCGGTGAAGACGCCTTACGCCTACGGCACGCTCTCGGTCGAGATGGGCACGCACCGGCTGGTGCGGATCAGCCCGTTCGACAACCAGGGCCGTCGCCAGACCTCCTTCGCCGAGGTCGAGGTGCTACCCGTGGTCGAGACCACCGACCATATCGAGGTGCCCGAGACGGAGATCCGCGTCGACGTGTACCGCTCGTCGGGCCCCGGTGGCCAGAGCGTCAACACGACCGACTCCGCGGTCCGCATCACCCATCTGCCCACCGGCATCGTGGTCACCTGCCAGAACGAGAAATCCCAGCTGCAGAACAAGATCTCGGCCATGCGCGTGCTGCAGGCCAAGCTCTTGGAGCGCAAGCGGCAGGAAGAGCGCGCGGAGATGGACGCGCTGAAGACCAACGAGGGTGCGTCCTGGGGCAACCAGATGCGCTCCTACGTGCTGCACCCCTATCAGATGGTCAAGGACCTGCGGACGAACTACGAGGTGAACAATCCGTCGGCGGTGCTCGACGGCGACATCGACGGGTTCATCGAGTCGGGTATCCGCTGGCGAATGCGAGAGCAGGGAAGCTAGATGAATGTCGCGGGAATCCAGGCGATCGCTTCCACCGGTTTCACCACGTGGCTACGCGGTTCGGGCCTGGAGATCGTGCTGCTCATCCTCGGCGCCATCCTGTTCAGCCGGCTCGCCACCTACCTGCGCGACCGGGTCACCCGCCGGATCGACGCCGGATTCCGCAGCAGCGACGCGCTGGTGCGCACCGAGGCGGCCAAACATCGGCACGCGCTGGCCCAGGTGATCACGTGGGTGGTGCTGACCATCGTCTACGTGCTGATCACCATGGAGGTGCTGCGGCGGCTCGGCTTCGCCGTCACCGGGTTGGTCGCGCCCGCCGCGGTGCTCGGCGCCGCGCTCGGTTTCGGCGCGCAGCGCATCGTGCAGGACATCCTCGCCGGATTCTTCCTGATCACGGAGCGCCAGTACGGGTTCGGCGATGTGGTCCGGATCGCGGTGACTGGAGCCGCGGAGCAGGCGGAAGGTACGGTCGAGGACGTCACGCTGCGGATCACCACGTTGCGCAACGCGGACGGTGAGGTGATCACGGTGCCCAACGGGCAGATCGTCAAGGTGACGAACCTGTCCAAGGACTGGGCGCGCGCCGCGATCGACGTGCCGGTGGCCGCCAGCGCTGACATCACCAGGGTCAACGAGATCCTGCACGAGGTCGGTACAAAGGCGTACGAGGATGCTCGGTTGCAGCCGTTGCTGCTCGACGAGCCCACCGTCATGGGTGTGGAAGACCTCACCGTCGACCAGATGAACATCCGAATGGTTGCCCGAACGTTGCCGGGCAAACAGTTCGACGTCGGACGCGAGCTGCGGGTACGCATCGCCGCGGCGCTGCGCCGGGAGGGAATCAGTGAGACCACGTAGATCCACGGCGATCCTGATGGCAACCTGGGTCGCCACGTTCGTGCTGTACGTCTTCGTCAAACCCGAGGAGACCACCACCGCTCCGGCCACCTTGGTCAACGCTGTTCCGGCAGCGGTGTTCACCGACCCGCCGACCCGCTGACGAAGCGGCACGGACCGCCGCCGCGCTGTCTCCCACGGTTGACGACGCAGGCCGCGACCGGTTGCTGGTTACACTGGCTCCCCGTGATCACCATGCGGAACGTGACCAAGTCGTACAAGACGTCGACGCGACCCGCGCTGGACAACATCACCGTCGATGTGGGCAAGGGCGAGTTCGTCTTCATCATCGGACCGTCCGGCTCTGGCAAGTCGACCTTCATGCGCTTGCTGCTGAAAGAGGAGACGCCCACGGCGGGCGAGATCCGGGTGTCGGATTTCCGGGTCGACCGGTTGCCCGGCCGCAAGGTGCCCAAGTTGCGGCAGCGCATCGGGTGCGTCTTCCAGGACTTCCGGCTGCTGCAGCAGAAGACGGTGTACCAGAATGTCGCGTTCGCGCTGGAGGTGATCGGCAAGCGACGCCAGTTCATCGACCGCACCGTCCCGGAGGTGCTCGATATGGTCGGCCTCGGCGGCAAGGCCGACCGGTTGCCCACCGAACTCTCCGGTGGTGAGCAGCAACGGGTCGCGATCGCGCGCGCCTTCGTGAACCGGCCGCTGGTGCTGCTGGCCGACGAGCCGACCGGCAACCTCGACCCCGACACCAGCGGCGACATCATGATGCTGCTGGAGCGTATCAACCGCATCGGCACCACGGTGGTGATGGCCACCCACGACAACCACATCGTCGACGCGATGCGCAGGCGGGTGGTGGAACTCGACCACGGGCGCCTGGTTCGGGACGAGGCGACGGGCGTGTACGGGGTGGGCCGGTAATGCGCGCGAGCTTCCTGTTCGGCGAGGTCGCCGCCGGCCTGCGCCGCAACGTCACGATGACCATCGCGATGATCCTCACCACCGCGGTCTCGCTCACCATGCTCGGTGGCGGTCTGCTGGCGGTGCGGATCGCGGACAAGACCGAGCAGTACTTCCTGGATCGGCTGGAGGTGCGGCTGTACCTCACCGAGGACGTGTCGGCCAACGACCCGGACTGTTCGCAGGACCCGTGCCGGGCGCTGATGGCGGACCTGAAGGCGACCAGCGGCGTGGAGTCGGTCCAGTTCCTCAACCGGGAGGAGGCGGTCCGCGAGGCCAAGGAGAAGACCTTCAAGGACCAGCCCGAGCTGGCCAAGTACGTCAGCGAGACGCCGCTGCCCGCATCGTTGCGGGTGAAGATGGCGGACGCGCAGCTCTATCCCACCATTTACGAGAAGTACTACGACCGCCCTGGCGTCGGCATGGTGCGCAACGACAAGGACATCGTGGACCGGTTGGTCAGCCTGTTCGACGGGTTGCGCAACGCGGCGTTCGGCCTGGCCGTGCTGCAATCGCTGGCCGCGGTGATGCTGATCGCGAACATGGTGCAGATCGCCGCGTTCACCCGCCGCACCGAGGTCGGCATCATGCGATTGGTCGGCGCGACCCGCTGGTACACCCAGTTGCCGTTCCTGCTCGAGGCCGTGGTCGCCGCACTGGCCGGTTCGGTGCTCGCCATGCTGGGCCTGCTCATCGCCCGCCCGCTGGTGATCGACCGGGCCCTTGGCGACCTCTTCGCCAGCAAGGTCTTCCCCCGCATCACCGGCGACGACATCGCGATGACCGCGCTGGTCATCGCCCCGGTCGGCATCGTCTTCGCGGCGATCACGGCCTACGCGACACTGCGGTACTACGTGCGCGAGTGATCGTCCGGGCCGGTGGCCGCAGTGCCACCGGCCCGCCCTGACAGCAGCTGCACCGCGGGTGAGCCCGGTCGCGACGCACAACACCAGGTCGGTCAGTTCGTCCAGTCGAGTGCACTTCCCAGAGCACCCCGTCGAAGTCATGGTTGGCGTCCAGGCATGCCGACGGATCTTCGGCCATGTCTTCGCGAGCGGCCGATTCCAGCATTGCGTGAGCGAGCCGCTGCCCACGGCACCGGCGCCGTGTTCGAGCCTGCGCGCCGGGCCCGAACCGCATCGCTCACCGCTCTTCGTGGGACGGGATCTGCCCCTGCCGAATCCGTAACGGTTCCGCATCGATCATCGCCATGGCCTTGGAACGAGGCGAACACCCGGCGGCGGCTCCGGCTATCCGGTCCTCCACGTCGTCCGCTTTTCCGAAAGCGCAGCTCATCGCGACGGGAGACTTAGCACGACGCGCGGCGGGGAAGCCTACCGACCCCGGGACGCAACTTTGAGCACTTGTCCAGCAAGGCGTGGATTCCCCGCGTATGCTGCACCTCGACGCGCTTCTTACTCGGCAGTAAGATAGTCTTACTCCGGAGTAAGATAGCTGGGGACAGACCGCACCAACCCATCCGAGAAAACAGGTGATGATGAGCACTCGAGACAGCGCAACGAAGCGACGTCCAGATACGTCCGCGGTCGGCCTGAACCAACCCAAGCGGGATTGGATGGGCGCGGCGATGCGGGTCATGACGACTCTCACCGGGTCGGAACTGGCCGAGAAATACAACCTGCGCAAGCCGATCGAGCGCGTCACCTACGAGGGCACCAAGACCGGCTTCCGCACGCTCGGCGCGGCGACTCGCGCGTTCGCGAAGGTCGCGGGCACCGGCGCGCCCAAGCGCCTGGCGGCAAACGAGACGAAGAACAAGGACTTCTTCGACCTGACGCCGACCGACGAGCAGCAGATGATCGTCGAGACGGTGCAGGAATTCGCCGCCGAGATCCTGCGCCCGGCTGCCTACGAGGCCGACAACGCCGCCAAGGCGCCGCGCGACCTGCTCGAGCGCGCCGCCGAACTCGGCATCACCCTGATCAACGTGCCCGAGGAACTCGAGGGTGCGGCCTCCGAGCGTGGTGCGGTGACCAACTCGCTGGTCGCCGAGGCGCTGGCGCACGGTGACATGGGCCTTGCCCTGCCCATCCTGGCACCCAGCGGCGTCGCGGTCGCGCTCTCGCAATGGGGCAGCGACGCGCAGCAGAAGACCTACCTGCCCTCCTTCACCGGCGAGAACGTGCCGCAGGCCTCGGTCGTGATCAGCGAGCCGCGCGCCCTGTTCGATCCGTTCGCGCTGGAGACCAAGGCGGTGCGCTCGCCGAGCGGCTACCGCATCTCCGGCGTGAAGAGCCTGGTGCCCGCCGCGGCCGACGCCGAGCTGTTCCTGATCGCCGCCGAACTCGACGGCCGTCCGGCGCTGTTCATCGTGGAGTCGGACGCGCCCGGCCTGGTCGTGGAGGCCGACCCGAGCATGGGTCTGCGCGCCGCCGGCCTCGGCCGGTTGATCCTGGACAACGTCGCGGTCGGCGCGGACGCCGTCCTGGGCGACGGTGACGCGGCGACGCGCGCCGAGGAGTACGCCGATGCCGTGCGCTTGGCCCGCCTCGGGTGGGCTTCGCTGGCCGCGGGCACCAGCCGGGCCGTGCTGGACTACGTGATCCCCTATGTCAACGAGCGGGAAGCGTTCGGCGAGCCGATCTCGCACCGCCAGGCGGTGGCGTTCATGGTCGCCAACATCGCGATCGAACTCGACGGCCTGCGGCTGGTGACGCTGCGCGGCGCCTCGCGCGCGGAGCAGGGCCTGTCCTTCGGCCGGGAGGCGGCGCTGGCCCGCAAGCTCGCCACCGACAAGGGCATGCAGATCGGCCTCGACGGCGTGCAGCTGCTCGGCGGTCACGGCTTCACCAAGGAACACCCGGTCGAGCGCTGGTACCGCGACTTGCGGGCGATCGGCGTCGCCGAAGGTGTCGTGCTCATCTAAACCGGCTCGTTCCGTTCTCCAGGAGACCTTCCCCATGATCAACCTCGAACTCCCCAAGAAGCTGCGGGCCAGCGCGAACCAGGCGCACCAGGTCGCGCAGGAGATCTTCCGCCCGATCTCGCGCAAGTACGACCTCGCCGAACACGACTATCCGGTCGAGCTGGACACCATGGCCGCTATGGTCGAGGGCCTGGCCGATTCCGGCACCCAGAAGATCGGCGGCGCCGCCGGTGGCCGCTCCGACGACAGCGACGCCGACCGCCACGCCACCGAGCTGCTCGGCAACACCAACGGCGGCAACATGTCCGCACTGCTGAACGCGCTGGAGACCTCCTGGGGCGACGTCGGCCTCATGCTGTCGATCCCTTACCAGGGCCTGGGCAACGCGGCCATCGCCGCCGTGGCCACCGACGAGCAGCTGAAGCGCTTCGGCAAGGTGTGGGCCTCGATGGCGATCACCGAGCCGTCCTTCGGCTCCGACTCCGCCGCCGTGTCCACCACCGCCGTGCTCGACGGTGACGAATGGGTGCTCAACGGCGAGAAGATCTTCGTCACCGCCGGTCAGCGCTCGACGCACATCGTGGTGTGGGCGACGGTGGACAAGAGCCTCGGCCGCGCGGCGATCAAGTCGTTCGTCGTGCCGCGCGACGCTCCCGGCCTGTCGGTGGCGCGGCTCGAGCACAAGCTCGGCATCAAGGCCTCCGACACCGCCGTGCTGCTGCTGCAGGACTGCCGGATCCCGAAGGACAACATTCTCGGCAGCCCGGAAGTCAACGTGGAGAAGGGTTTCGCCGGGGTCATGCAGACCTTCGACAACACCCGTCCGCTCGTCGCCGCGATGGCGATCGGCGTCGCGCGCGCCGCGCTCGAAGAGCTGCGCTCCATCCTGACCGCTGCGGGCGTGGACATCTCCTACGACGTCCCGGTCAACAACCAGCACGCCGCCGCCGCCGAATTCTTGCGGATGGAGGCCGATTACGAGTCCGCCTATCTGCTCGCCCTGCGCGCCGCGTGGATGGCCGACAACAAGAAGCCGAACTCGCTCGAGGCGTCCATGTCCAAGGCGAAGGCGGGCCGCACCGGCACCGACGTCACCTTGAAGGCCGTCGAACTGGCCGGCGTCATCGGCTACTCCCAGCGCACCTTGCTGGAGAAGTGGGGTCGCGACTCCAAGATCCTCGACATCTTCGAAGGCACCCAGCAGATCCAGCAGCTCATCGTCGCCCGCCGCATCCTGGGCAAGACCAGCGCCGAGCTGAAATAAGCTGGTAGACAACGGAAAACCGGTGCGAGTCCACTCATCAACTCGCACCGGTTTTTTCGTGTCCGACGTTCGGCTCATCGGTCCACCGCTCGCTCAGGCCGCCTGTAGGCCGTCATCGCCGGGAAGCTCCCATATCCGCGCCGCCTCATCCACGGCCTGACGAGCACGCTCATGGCTGGACGGAAGCAGGTGCGTGTAGACCCGGAGAGTGAAACCCGGGTCCTCGTGCCCGAGGTAGTCGGCCAACTCTTTGACCGACACCCCGCGCGAGAGCAGCTTGGACGCATACAGGTGCCGAAGCCCGGAGTGCATCCCGTCGGCTCGGTTCTGGTAGTCCAATCCCGCTTTGCCGAACGCTGGTTTCCACACGATCTTGGTGAACAGATCCCCGCTCATCGCGCCGCCTCGCTCGTTGACGATCATCAGCCGGACCGTGACCGGATCACCATCGGCCGAGCCCCACGGCAGCGTGACCAGCTGCGGCGGAAACAACTCCATGTGCTGGTCGATCGCGTCGAGCACTGCACCGGACAGCGGGATGTAGCGAGTCTTCTCCCGCTTCGGAAGCGCGAACATCAGCGTGCCCTTGACGTACTTCACCTGACGCTGAATGTGCACCGTCATTGCTTCTCGGTCGATATCGTCGGGTGACAGTCCGAGCAATTCGCCTTGTCGCAGCCCCAAACCCGCACCGACCGGGATCACGATCGAGTACCGCTCCCCCACGCTGCCCAGCCCACGCCGCACCGCGGTCACGCGGTCATCCGCCCACACAACGACCTTCGGGCTACGCCGCACCGGCCGACGCACCGTCTTCGCGTTGCACGGGTTCTGTCGAATCAGCTTGTCGTCCACAGCTGTGTCCAGCACACCCGCGACGATGTCGAACAGCACAGCCATGTAGTTGTCGGAGTACTTCCGCTCCTCCAGCTCGCTCACCCAATCGCGCACCGTCGACGGGAGAATCCGCCCGACCGGCAGATTGCCGAACACCGGATAGATCCGAGATTCGAGCCGACTCCGCAGCGCTTCACGCGTCGCCGGGTCCGACGACTGCGCCCGATACCAGCTTTCCGCCTGTTGCCGAAAGGTCTTCCGGGACGCGCGAGGATCGATGTACTTGCCCTCACGCTTGTCGGACTCGACTTCGATCAGGAAGTCATCGGCGCGCTTCTTCTCCCGGTCCGGGAACGACTTGGACCGCTCCACGCCGTCCGGGTCGATGTAGCGGACCCGATAGCGCAAGCCACGGCCGAACAGTTCGGTCTTCTCCATCACCGGCTTACCGCGGCCGTTGACGATGACCTTGCCGTCTTCGTCGCGCTTCGGTCGCCACCACCGATCGTCAACGTGCCCCATCAGGCCGCCTCATCCAGGTCCGCCCACGCCCGCAGCTTCGCCGGGTTGTACCGGAGGTGCCGACCGATCTTGCGGACCGGCGGCCCCTCACCGAGCCACTTCCATTGATAGAGCGTCTTCACCGGGATGTTGAGGAAGTACGCGGCCTCCTCCACCGTCCACAACCGATCCTCCGGCAGATCCATACCAGTCTCCTCCCCTACGCTGCTTGCCGCGTTGTCGAATTTGGTTCTGTTCCCGGTGGGTTGGCTGCGAGTCGTGCTCTGTCGTACTCGGCGCGCCAGGTGAGGCGCTGGGACACCGCCGCCATGATCAGGTGATCGCGGGGCGG